>NZ_BRXS01000005.1:328524-657049 GCF_030159095.1 Roseisolibacter agri | reverse complement strand
GCGCACCTCCTGCGCCTGGCCCACCGCGCCCACGCTCCAGCGCTCGTTCGCCACGCCCCCGGCGCAGTCGTAGACGATCACCGGCGCCCCGGCGTTCGTCGCGGCGCCGGCGACGTTCAGGCACCGCCCCGCCGCGTCGTTCCGCAGCTGCAGCGGCCCAGCAGGCACCGCCGCGCTGGGCGCCGTCGCGGGCGTCTCGGCCGGCGCGGACACCTCGGGCACCGCACCGGCCGTCGCCGCAACGCGCCAGCTGGCCGCGCTGCCGCAGGCCGCCAGCACGATGCGCGAATCGTTCGCCGTCGCGCCCCCGGCGGGCGCCGCGCACAGCGCACCGCCCGCCTGCTGCAGCTGGCCCGCGCTCGTCAGCGTCCAGCGCTGCGTCGCCTGCCCCTCGCACCACGCGGTGGTCAGCCGCGCGCCCGCCTCCGTGCCCGCGGCCGCCAGGCAGAGGTAGCCGTAGACCTTCACCTCACCGGCCTGCCCGACCGCCGGCAGCGTCCAGCGCTCATTGGCCGTCTCCCCGTCCACGCAGTCCCACAGGATCACCGCGCCGCCCGGGCCAGTCTCGCCGCCGGCGACGTTCAGGCAGCGGTTCGCCGTGGTGTGGATCACCAGCGAGCGCGCCCGGACCGCGCTCACGAGCTCACGCGGACCGGAGTTGGTCCCGCGCAGCAGATCGCTGCGTGCGTTCGTGATGCTCTCGTCCGACGAACACGCGGCACCAAGAACGAGCACGCCGGCGAGAAGCAATGTTCTCGCGAAAGAGGAGTAGTACATCTGCTCTCCGAAGAGAAGGGTGCGGCGGCCCGGCTGGCGTGACCGATCCCAGAGGGGAGTCGGAGGTAGCCCCGTGGCTTTGCGTCGCCGGCTTTCGCCGGGTTTGCCTTTGTCGCAACCTCCCAAGGAGGCGCGATCACTGCCGATCGTGGTGGGATGCGACGGCGCGTTCACGACCTTCGTCCGACGTCCCCCGTCCCCGACCGTGTCGGGGAAGTCTAGATCCGGGAGCCGAACTCGCGAGCCGCGGCGAAGCCGTCACACGCTGAAGGGGACGTTCGAGGCGGCCTGCGCGCGTGGGACGTGTCGGACGTCACGGCACCTGCCGGATCACCTCGTCGGATGGACGAGCCGCCGAAACGGACGTCACGCCCGAGCACGGTGGCGCACGCGTGCCAGACGGCGGCCCACGGCGCCCCGGATCCACTCGCCGTACGCGGCCGGCCACACGCTCCCGCGCCAGCCGTGCCGCGACGCGGGCTCCGCGAGCAGCGCGCGGTACAGCGCCTGGAACTCGTCCGCGTACCGCTCGACGAGGAAGCGCTCCAGCACGCGCGCGTGCCCCGCCTCCCCCATCGCGCGACGCCGATCCGGCGCGGTCGCGAGCGCCGCGAGGTGCGCGGCCAGCGCGCCCGCGTCGCCCGGCGGAAAGAGGAGCCCCGTCGCATCGACCACGACGCCCTCGCGGTGCGCGGGGATGTCGCTGGCGACGACCGGCACGCGCGCGTACTGCGCCTCGAGCACGTTGAGCGGGAACGCCTCCATGCGCGACGCGGTCACGGCGACGTCGGTCGCGTCGCGCAGCATGGCGCCCACGTCGCCGCGCTCGCCGAGGACGTGCACGTGCCCCGTGAGCCCCAGCGCGGCCGCCTGCGCCTCGAGCGCGGGCCGCGCCTCGCCGTCGCCGACCATCAGCAGGTGCGCGTCCACCCCCGCCGCGCGCAGCGCGCCGATGGCGTCGATGATGACGCGCTGTCCCTTGATCTCGATCAGCGAGCCGACGACGGTCGCCACGAACGCATGCGGCGCGATGCCGAGCGACGTGCGCAGCGCGCACGCGTTGCCCGCGTCGAGGCGCGATCGGTCGATGCCGTTGTAGACGACGTGCACGCGCGACGGCGGCATCCCGTCGTCCAGCAGCCCGGCCACCACGTGGCGGCTGACGCCGACGATCGCCGCCGCCTGGTGCAGCCACGAGTGCAGCCGTTCCTCGCGCGTCATCATCAGGTGGATGTGCGCGACGACCGGGATCCCGCCCGAGCGCGCGACGGGCAGCACCGACGGGATCGGGATCAGGTTGTTCGCGTGCACCAGGCGCACGCCGTGCGCCTGCACGATGCGCTGCACGCGGCGCACCTGCTCCATCGGCGGCCGCCAGCCGTCGCGCCACTCGGGCACGTGCTCGATCTCCGCGCCCAGCGCGCCCGCCGCGTCGGCCAGCACGCGGCTCTCGCACGCGAGCACCGGCGTGAAGCGCGTGCGGTCCAGCCGCGCGATCAGGTCGAGCAGGCAGCGCTCGCTGCCCCGGATCCAGTCGCGACCGCTGTGCGCGAACAGGACCGTCGCGGGCGCGGTCATGCCGCCGTCACGCGGGGGCGCCGGCCGACACGCTGGCGGTCGCGGGCGACGCGGGCGCCGCGGCCGGACGGAAGCGGTTGCGCCCGTACCAGAACCCGGCGACGCCGAGCAGGCGCAGCGTCGCGCCGAAGCGCCGCGCCTCGCGCGGACGGTCGCCCGGCAGGCGCCGCAGGCCGAGGAGCCCGAGCAGGTCGCGCACGGCCTCGCCGACCATGAAGCGCGGCACGCCGAGCGCGTACGGCACGTCGTGCGGCGCCTTGCGATCGAGCACGCCGAGCGAGACGCCGTGCCAGAAGTGCCACCGGCGGTGGTAGCGCTTCTCGAGCCGCGTGCGCGGCACGAAGTGCAGGATGATGAAGTCCGGCCGGTACTGGCCGCGCGCGCCCAGGCGCCGCAGCCGCTCGTGCATCTCGCTGTCCTCGCACGACAGCTGTCGCGTCGACTCCGAGGGGCCGAGCGAGGCGTCGTAGCCGCCCGCGGACATCAGCAGCGCGCGCCGCACGGCGGCGTTGCCGCCCATCATCTGCCCGCGGTACTCGTCGGGCATGCCGAGGATGCGGTCCCCCTCGTAGAACAGTCCGAGCACCGGGTCGTACTCGGCGGCCAGCCAGCGCGGCGGGTCGATCTCCCAGCGCGGCAGGCACGGGCCCGTGATGTAGTCGACGCCGGGCGTCGCGAACGCCTGCGCGATGGCCTCGAACCAGCGCGGCTCGACGTCCTCGTCGTCGTCGATCATCCCGATGACGTCGCAGTCCGTGGCCGCGACGCCGGTGTTGAGCGCATGCGACTTGCCCGCGCGCGGCTCGAACAGGTAGACGATCGGGAGCCCGACCTCGGCGCCGCGGCGCGCGCGCTCCTCGACGACCGCGCGCGTCGCGTCGCGCGAGTTGTTGTCGACGACGATGACGCGCGCCTGCAGCCCGTCGGGGCGGCGCGCGGCCAGCAGCGTGTCGAGCGTGCGGCCGACGAGCTCCGCGCGGTTGTGCGTCGGCAGCAGCACGTCGACGCGCAACGGCCGCGCGTTGGAGGCGCGGCCGTCGGGGTCCTGCACGGACAGCGGGGTGGTCATCGACGACGACGGGCGCGGCGATCGGGGCGCGGCGTCAGGCCGATCCCGGCGGCGTCGGGAGCACGCGCCGCACCTCGGGCTCCAGGCGCGCCGCGACCGACGTGGCGATGCTGTCGGCGGACGCGCGCAGCCGCGCGATGTCCTCCGGCCCGCGCGCGTGGCGCGTGTCGAGCGGCACGACGATGCGCACCAGCGCCTCCTCGGTGCGGCCGTAGACCGCCGCGTCGCGCAGCAGGTGCCACTTCACCTTGTACTCGCTCGCCTCGATGCGCCCGCGGCCCTGGTACCAGTAGTACACGACCGCCTGCGCACCCTTGTTGGCGAGCACGTACCGGTTGGCGATGAACGACGAGCCGTCGGCCGACTTCATCGGGCGGAGGTTCGCCTCCACCGCCTCCCATCCCGCGCCCGGCAGGCAGTTCTTGGGCGAGTGGATGGTCTTGCCCTGCTGCTGGTAGTCGTAGTAGCCGACGTAGTACGAGAAGCCCGGGTCGAGCGAGTCGCGCGCGAAGGCGCGCATCGCGTAGTCGCTCATGCCGGCGACCTTGCGCTCCTGCTCGGGCACGACGACGTCCTGCATCGTGTAGCCGGGCACGTCGACGCGGAGCTTGGACATCGGCTCGCGCGAGGGCGTCTGGAGCTGCTCGCGGACGCCGAAGATCAGGGCACAGCCCGCCGCCAGCATCAGCGGGGGCACGAAGCGCACGTGGTCAGCCATGGGCGGGCGCCTGCTCGTCGGGATGGATCGCGTCCGGGGCCTCGGCGCCCGGGTCGGTGCGGTCGTCGTACTCCTCCGCGTACTCCGCCGGCGGCGCGGGCGGCAGCCCGCGCGTGTGCCACCAGCGCTCGGCGCGGCCGAACGCCCACGCCACGCCGCCCAGCAGCAGGAACGCGACGACGAAGATCAGCCAGCCCTCGGTGATGTTCATGAAGCCCTCGCCCAGCTTCGGGTCCACGAAGTAGACCAGGAAGCCGGTGAGGAAGACGCGCACGCCGTTCAGCATGATGGCGATCGGCACCGCGGCGGCGAGCAGCAGCACGCGGCTCGCGACCTTGTTCAGCGTGATCGCGCCGAGCAGCACGCTGAGGCTCAGGAGCGCGGTGAGCGAGCGCAGCCCGCTGCACGCCTCGGCGACGAACAGCTCGTGGCCGGGGATCTTGATGACGTTGCCGGTCAGCAGCACCGGGATGTCGCGCCACGCCAGCAGCGACGCGCCGATCTGCGAGGCCGTGAACTGCAGCGGCAGCGCGACGCGGCTGAGGATCAGCTCCGGCAGCGGGATCGAGAGGCCCAGCAGCGTGAACGGCAGCCACCAGCGCAGCGCCTGGCGGAAGCCGAAGTACCAGACGACGAGGCCGAGCAGCGACACGAGGATCGAGCCCCGCATCACGAACAGCTCGGCGGCCAGGTCGGCGAGGTAGCGGAACGCGACGCCGAACAGGAGGATCAGGCCGCCCAGCAGGCGGTTCGGCGTCGCCTGGGCCGACAGCCCTTCCTTCCAGGCGAACCAGAGGGCCAGGGGCGCGAGCAGCAGCCCGTGCCCCGCCTCCGGGTTGTTCCACCAGTCGAGCGCGAGCAGGCGCAGCGGCCGCGCGAAGAGCACGGCGAAGAGCCCGGCGGTCAGCACCGTCTCGACCGACACCCAGGTACGGGTGCGGTCGAGCAGGGTCGACTGGATCGGGGGCGAGGCGGTGGTCACGACAGAGTCGGGTGCGGGCGGAGCGTGCGGGGGCGGAGGCGGAGCCGCGAGCGGAGGGGCGCGGCGCGCCCGACCACAGCCGTCAGACCGGCTCGCCGGCGCGAGGACGCGGCGCCGTGGCCTGCGCCACCAGCGGCGACGGCGCGGGCTTGGTGCGACGCTCCGAGACGCCGCGCTCGGCGCGGCTGGCGAGGAGCGCCCCACGACCGCCGATCAGCAGCGCGATCATCGCCGTCACCGCGGCAAAGGCCGCGCCGAGCGACGAGAGCAGGATGCCGCGGCGCATCGGGAGCGCCACCAGGCGGCGGATCTGGATCGCGTCGAGCCCGAAGAGGACCAGGAGCGCCGCGAGCACGACGGCGAGCAGGATCGCGACCATGCCCACCCCGCGCAGCAGCCCGCGCTGCCCGGCGATGGCCGCCAGGAACCCGGTGAGCGTCAGGCCGAGCACGACGGTGCCCAGGTTGCCGAACAGCAGCCCCACGGTCCCGAAGCGCCACTGGAGCGAGCCCGCCTCGGCGCCGAACGAGCGGAGCGTGATGTCCGCCAGCGGCACGAGCACGAGGAGGATGGCGGCCGGGTACAGCGCCTTGGCGTAGCGTTGGAGGTTCTCGTCGGAAAACACGATGCCCAGGGACGGATGCGGAGCAGGACGTCCGGCACGCAGGCCGGGCGGCGGAAGAGCCAGGGAAACACGCACGTCATGAACGCGCGGACATCCCGTGGATGGCCTGCACTAGACGCGTTGCCATGGCAAGCGCAACCGTCGCGCCACGCCCGAACCGGGCAGCGCTCACCGGCCCGGCGTCGGAACAGGACGTCATAAAGTGCGCCCCCAGCAAGGTGCCGGTCAAGCCGAACGTTTGCTCATGCGTGTCAGCGTTGCGCGCGCTTCCGCGCCGTCGATGCGCCGGACGTGCGTCGCGCCCGCGACGACCTGTCGGTCCCGCGCCACACCCGACGGCGCGCACCGGCGCGCGCCGGCGCCCCCCGCCTTCACCCCGCGCCCCGACGTGGCGAGACTTGGCGAGACCATGCGAAGGGCGGACGCGCGGCGTCGTGCGTCCGCCCCGTCTCGCCGCCCCTCTTCACCCCGCTCGCGCCCGATGGATCCTGCGCTCGTCCTGCTGCTCGTCGGGCTCGCGCTCGTCGTCGTCCCGTGGCTGCTGTACCCGGCCGTCGTCCTGCTGCTGGCGCGGCTGGTCGGGCGGCGGGGCGCCGCGCCCGCGCCCGCGGAGTGGCCGCGCGTCACCTGCGTGCTCGCGACCCGCGACGCGCCGGAGGTGGTCCGGGCGCGCATCGAGAACTTCCTGGCGCAGGACTACCCGGCGGACCGGCTCGACGTCGTCGTCGGCCTCGACGCGGGGGCCGCGGCTGCCCTGCTCCCGCTGCTGGAGGCCACCGACCCGCGCGTCACCGTCGTCGCGGGCGACGACCCGGGGGGCAAGTGCCCCGCGCTCAACGCCGCCGTGCGCGCCGCGACGGGCGACGTGCTCCTCTTCAGCGACGCGCGGCAGGCGTTCGACCCGGGCGTCGCCCGCAAGCTGGTGGCCGCCCTGGCCGCGGATCCGCGCCTCGGGACCACGTCGGGCCGCCTGCTCCTCCCCGCGGACGACCGCGCCTCGCTCTTCCGCCTCTACTCCCGCTACGAGCTGGCGCTCCGCGACGCCGAGTCGCGGCTGCACTCGGCCGTGGGGGTCAGCGGATCGGTGTACGCGATGTGGCGGTCGCTCTGGCAGCCGCTGCCGGCCGGCCTGATCCTCGACGACGTCTTCGTGCCCATGCGGCTGGCGCTCGAGGGACGGCGCGTGGGCTTCGTCGCGGATGCCTACGCGCACGAGACGCGGCGGGTGGGCGCGAAGCAGGAGTTCCACCGGAAGGTGCGCACGCTGACCGGCAACTATCAGCTGTGCGCGTGGCTGCCGGGCGTGCTGGCGCCGTGGCGGAACCCGATCTGGCTCCAGTTCCTCTGCCACAAGCTGCTGCGGCTGCTGCTGCCCTTCGCGCTGGCGATGGTGGGGATCGCGACGCTCGCGCTGGCGTGGCGCGCGGCCGGCCCGTACGCCGTCTGGCTGGCCGCGGCCGCCGCGGTGGGCGCGCTCTGGCTGGCGGTCGGCCCCGACCCCGTCGCGCGCCGCCTGCGCGGGCTGGCGATCCAGCTCGGGTCGATGCAGGCGGCGGCCGCGGTGGCGATGGTGCACGGCCTCCGCGGCCGCTGGGACGTCTGGCGGCCCTGAGCCCGGGCCGCCGCGGCGCCCCGATCCGCTACGCGATGTTCGACGCCAGCCAGCGCGTCGCCGTGTCGACGTCCATCCCGCGACGCCGCGCGTAGTCCTCCACCTGGTCGCGCCCGATCTTCCCGATCCCGAAGTAGCGCGCCTCCGGGTGGCCGATGTAGTAGCCGCTCACCGCCGCCGTCGGATACATCGCGAAGCTCTCGGTGAGCTGCAGCCCGATCGCCGCCGTCGCGTCGAGCAGCGCGAACAGCGGCCCCTTCTCCGTGTGGTCGGGGCACGCGGGATAGCCGGGCGCCGGCCGGATGCCGCGGTACTCCTCGCGGATGAGCGACGCGTTCTCCAACGCCTCGTCGGGCGCGTAGCCCCACAGCTCGCGCCGCACGTGCTCGTGCAGCCGCTCCGCGAACGCCTCGGCCAGCCGGTCGGCCAGCGCCTTCGCGAGGATCGCCGAGTACGGATCGTTGGCCGCCTCGTACTCCGCGACGATCGCCTCGAGGCCGAGGCCCGCCGTCACGGCGAAGCCGCCCATCCAATCCGGCACCCCGCTGGCGCGGGGTGCGACGAAGTCGGCCAGGCAGTAGTTCGGGCGCTCGTCCTTCTTGTCCTGCTGCTGCCGCAGGAAGTGCACGGTCTCGAGCGGCCGCGTGCGCGTCTCGTCGGCCCACAGCACCACGTCGTCGCCGGTCGCGTTGGCGGGCCACAGCCCCACCACCGCGCGCGCCGTCAGCAGCTTCTCGTTGACGATGCGGTCGAGCAGCGCGCGCGCGTCGCGGTACAGCCCGCGCGCCGCCTCGCCCACCGTCGGGTCCTCCAGGATCGCGGGATAGTGGCCCGCGAGCTCCCACGTCTGGAAGAAGGGCGTCCAGTCGATGCGCTCCACGAGGTCCGCGAGCGGCCAGTCGTCGTACACGCGCACGCCCGGCGACGCGGGGCGCGTCGGCGCGTACGCGGTCCAGTCGATCGCCACCGGGTTCCGGCGCGCCTGCTCCAGCGGCAGCAGCCGCTCGGCGTCGCGGCGGCCGGCGCGGTTCGCGCGCACCGCCTCGTACTCCGTGCGCACGTCCGCCTCGAACTGCTCGCGCAGCCCGTCGCTCAGCAGCGAGCCCGCCACGCCCACCGCGCGCGACGCGTCCAGCACGTGCACGACCGGCCCAGAGTACTGGGGCGCGATCTTCACCGCCGTGTGCACCTTCGACGTCGTCGCGCCGCCGATCAGCAGCGGCGTCGTGAAGCCCTGGCGCTGCATCTCGCCCGCGACGAACGCCATCTCCTCGAGCGACGGCGTGATGAGCCCCGAGAGCCCGATCAGGTCGACGCCCTCGCGCTTCGCGGTCTCGAGGATCGTCGCCGCGGGCACCATCACGCCCAGGTCCACGACCTCGAAGTTGTTGCACTGCAGCACCACGCCCACGATGTTCTTGCCGATGTCGTGCACGTCGCCCTTGACCGTCGCCATCAGCACCTTGCCGGCGCTGCGCGTGTCGTTCCGCTCCGCCTTCTCGGCCTCGATGAAGGGGATCAGGTGCGCGACCGCCTTCTTCATCACGCGGGCGCTCTTCACCACCTGCGGCAGGAACATCTTCCCCGACCCGAACAGGTCGCCGACGACGTTCATGCCGTCCATGAGCGGCCCCTCGATCACCTCGATGGGGCGCGCGAACTGGAGCCGCGCCTCCTCGGTGTCGTCCACCACGTGCGCGTCGATGCCGTGCACCAGCGCGTACGACAGCCGCTCCGTCACCGGCAGCGCGCGCCACGCGTCCGTCTCGACGGCCGCCTGCTTCTGCCCGCGGAAGCGCTCCGCGATCTCCAGCAGCCGCTCGGTCGCGTCGGGGCGGCGGTTCAGCACCACGTCCTCGGCGCGCGCCAGCAGCTCGGGGTCGATGTCGTCGTAGACCGGCAGCGCGCCCGCGTTGACGATGCCCATCGTCAGCCCGGCGCGGATCGCGTGGTACAGGAACACCGCGTGGATCGCCATGCGCACCGGCTCGTTCCCGCGGAAGGAGAACGACACGTTGCTGATGCCGCCGCTGATGCTGGCGTGCGGCAGCTCGGCCCGGATGCGACGCGCGGCCTCGATGAACGCCACGCCGTACGCGTTGTGCTCCTCGATCCCCGTGGCGATCGCGAACACGTTGGGATCGAAGATGACGTCCTGCGGCGCGAAGCCGACCTGCTCGACCAGGATGCGGTACGCGCGCGCGCAGATGTCGACCTTGCGCTCCACCGTGTCCGCCTGCCCCTGCTCGTCGAACGCCATCACGATGACGGCCGCGCCGTAGCGCTTCACGAGCGTCGCCTGGCGCACGAACTCCGCCTCACCCTCCTTGAGCGAGATCGAGTTCACGACGCCCTTGCCCTGCACGTTCTTCAGCCCGGCCTCGATCACCGAGAACTTGGAGCTGTCGATCATCACCGGCACGCGCGCGATGTCGGGCTCCGCGGCCAGCAGCCGCAGGAACGTCGTCATCGCCGCCTCGGCGTCCAGCATCCCCTCGTCCATGTTGACGTCGAGCAGCTGCGCGCCGCTCTCCACCTGCTGGCGCGCCACCGTCAGCGCGGCCGGGTAGTCGCCGGCGAGGATCAGCCGCGCGAACTGCTTCGAGCCGGTGACGTTGGTGCGCTCGCCGACGTTCACGAAGTTGGTGTCCGGCCCGACCACCACCGGCTCCAGCCCCGAGAGCCGCAGGCGCGGCGCGATCTCGGCGCGCGCGCGCGGCGGCAGGTCCGCCACCACCTCCGCGATCGCCCTGATGTGCGCGGGCGTGGTGCCGCAGCAGCCGCCGACGACGTTCACCAGCCCCGCCTCCGCGAACTCGCGCAGCACCGCCGCCATCGCCTCGGGGCTCTCGTCGTAGCCGCCGAACTCGTTCGGGAGGCCCGCGTTCGGATGCGCGGTGACGAAGCAGTCCGCGACGCGCGCCAGCTCCTGCACGTGCCGCCGCAGGTCCTTCGCGCCCAGCGCGCAGTTCAACCCGATCGACAGCGGGCGGGCGTGCATCATCGAGTACCAGAACGCCTCCGCGGTCTGGCCGGTCAGCGTGCGGCCGCTCTGGTCGGTGATCGTGCCCGAGATCATCACCGGCACGCGCTCGCCGATCTCGTCGAACACCTGCTCGATCGCGAACAGCGCCGCCTTGGCGTTCAGCGTGTCGAAGATCGTCTCGACCAGCAGGATGTCCGCGCCGCCCTCCAGCAGCCCGTGCGCGGCCTCCGCGTACGCGGGCACCAGCTCGTCCCAGGTGACGTTGCGGAAGCCGGGGTCGTTGACGTCGGGGCTGATGGACGCGCTGCGGTTCATCGGCCCCAGCACGCCCGCCACGAAGCGCGGCCGCTCGGGCTCCGCGGCCTCGAACTCGTCGGCCACGCTGCGCGCCAGCCGCGCGCCGGCGACGTTGAGCTCGCGCGCGAGGTCCGACATGCGGTAGTCGGCCATCGACACCGCCGTCGAGTTGAACGTGCTCGTCTCCAGGATGTCGGCGCCGGCCGCGAGGTACGCACGGTGGATCTCGCCGATGACGTCCGGCCGCGTCAGGACGAGCAGGTCGTTGTTCCCCCGCAGGTCCACCGGCCAGTCGGCGAAGCGCTCGGGGATGGGCCCGCCGCGCCCGCGGTAGTCGGCCTCCTCCAGCCGGTAGGTCTGGACCATCGTCCCCATCGCGCCGTCCAGGACCAGGATGCGGCGGGCGAGCAGCGGCTCCAGCAGGGCGAGCCGCTCGGCGCGGGTGCGCACGGCGGGGGCGGCGGGCGTCTCGATGGCGGGCACGGCGGGTCGGGCGAGGGTCAGACGAGCGTGGGGGGAGGGATGGAGGCCCGGCGGGCTTTTCCATCCGATCATCCGGATGATAAGATAATAGCGGCCGTCCAGGCCAGCCGGCCGCTCCGCGCCGCCCGACCGTTCTCCTGCGCCATCCCCCGTGTCCGACGCCCGCGCCGCCGCCCTCGAGCGCTTCCTCGATCCCAGCGAAGTCGTCCTCGTGGACGGCGCCATGGGGACCATGCTCTACACCCGGGGCGTCTTCATCAACCAGTGCTACGACGAGCTGGCGCTCCGCGCGCCCGAGCTCGTCCGCGACGTCCACCGCGCCTACGTGGCCGCGGGGGCCGAGGTGCTGGAGACCAACACCTTCGGCGCCAACCGGGCGAAGCTGGCGACCTACGGCCTGGAGGGCTCGGTCGCCGCGATCAACCGGAAGGCGGCGGAGCTGGCCCGCGAGGCCGCGGCCGACGCGCCCGGCGGGCGCCACCCGGTGCTCGTGGCCGGCGCCGTGGGGCCGCTCGGCCTCCGCATCGAGCCGTACGGCCCCACGTCGCGCGACGAGGCCCGCGGCATGTTCGCCGAGCAGATGGCGGCGTTGCGCGAGGGGGGCGCGGACCTGTTCGTGCTCGAGACCTTCGGCGACCTGCTGGAGCTGGAGCAGGCGCTGCGCGCGGCCCGCGAGGTGGATCCGGCGGTGCCGGTGGTGGCGATGACGACCGTCGGCGAGGACCTGCGCACGCCCTTCGGCGCCGCGCCGGCCGACGTCGCCCGCGCGCTGGACGCGTGGGGCGCGGACGTGATCGGCCTGAACTGCTCGGTGGGCCCGCAGACGATCCTCGAGGCGATCGAGCAGATGGCCGCGGTCACGCACCGCAAGCTGGCCGCGATGCCGAACGCCGGCATGCCGCGCGAGGTGGGCGGGCGCCGCATCTACATGGCGAGCGCCGAGTACTTCGCGACGTACGCGCGGCACCTCGTGCAGGGCGGCGCGAAGATCGTCGGCGGTTGCTGCGGCACGACGCCCGACCACATCCGCGCGATGTCGCAGGCGCTGCGCGTCGAGCGCGCGATCGCCGCGCAGGGCCGCCGGTCCGCCGCCCCCGCGTCGACGGCCGAGCTCCGCGCCGTGGAGGCCGCGCGCCCGACGGGCGTGACGCCCGTGCCGCTGGCGGAGCGCTCGCGCCTGGGCGCGAAGCTGGCCCGCGGGGAGTTCGTGACGACGGTGGAGATCGTGCCGCCACGCGGCATCGACACGGCCAAGCTGCTGGCCGACGCGGGGACGCTGCACGCCGCCGGCGTGGACGCGATCAACGTCCCCGACGGGCCGCGCGCGCAGAGCCGCATGGGCGCGATCGCGACGTCGCTGCTCATCGAGCAGCGCGTCGGCATCGAGAGCGTGACGCACTACGCCTGCCGCGACCGCAACCTGCTCGGCATGCTGAGCGACCTGCTGGGCGCCGCGGGGCTGGGGCTGCACAACCTGCTGCTCATCACCGGCGACCCGCCGAAGATGGGGCCCTACCCCGACGCGACCGCGGTCTTCGACATCGACGCGATCGGGCTCACGAACCTCGTGTCGGGGCTCAACCGCGGGCTCGATCCCGGCGGCAACGCGCTCGGCGCGCCGACACGCTTCGTGGTGGGCGTGGGCGTGAACCCGGCGGCCATCGACCCCGCGCACGAGCGGCAGCGCTTCGCCTACAAGGTGGAGGCGGGCGCCGAGTACGCGATCACGCAGCCCGTGTTCGATCCGGCGCAGCTGGAGAGGTTCCTGCGCACCATCGACGACGTGCGCATCCCCGTCATCGCGGGCATCTGGCCGCTGGTGTCGGCGCGCAACGCGGAGTTCCTGGCCAACGAGGTGCCCGGCGTGACGGTGCCCGAGTCGGTGCTGACGCGCATGCGCACGGCGAACGCGCGCTCCAAGGAGCACGCGGTGGCCGAGGGGATCGCGATCGCGCGCGAGATGCTCGAGCTGGTGCGCGGCGAGGTGCAGGGCGTGCAGGTCTCGGCGCCGTTCGGGCGCGTGGAGCTCGCGCTGGAGGTGTTCGCCGATGCCCGGGTGGCACCGGCGCCGCTTCATCGTCCGGAGACGGTCGCGGCGCCTCGGTGAAGCGGCGCGCGTCCCCCGCGCCGCCCTCTCTTCCGGCCCGTCCGCTCGCCATGCCGTGTCCCTCGCCCATGCCCGGCCGAGGGCTGCACCCACGTGGCCCGCGTGCCGCGCACGCACCGACTGGGCGTCACGCGCACGGCGACCACGCGGTCGCCGATGCGGAGATCAACGCGGCGGCCTGACCGTCAGCCGCGGTCGATCGCCCCGGTCGCGCGCAGGTCAGCTCGCGGGGTGCTGGAGCACGTGACAACCGGCGGTCGCGGCGCGGAGCAGGGCGAAGCGCTCGATGCGCACCTCCTCCCGGTAGTTGGCGCGCAGCCACGCATCGAACGTCGGGAACTGCGGCACGGCGACGGCGCGCACGACTGGATCGCCGACGTCGAACACCACGTAGCACGGGGGACGTTGCCCGAGCGCGTGCAGGAACTCGGCACGGAAGCGCGGCTGCAATGAGGTGCCGGCCCCGGCGAGCAGCGGGTAGGGGTAGATGAAGCGTCCCGGGATCCGCCGCTGGGCGAGATACGGCACCGACGCGGCGTAGCCCCAGACGAGCACGCCGTCCTGCGCGCTGGTCCGGGCGGCGATGTACCGGGCCGCTTCGTGCTCCGCACGGAAGGAGCTCGCCGAGCCCTGACGGTAGCCCGTGTGATAGTCCCACAGGGCCTCGCGTGTCGCGCCATCCCGCAGCGCGCGCGCGCCCCGGAGGGTGTAGATGGCCGGCGTGCGCGCGGCCACGACGAGGAGGGCCAGCGCAAGGACCAGCGGAAGCAGTGCGGCGATGCCCCCCGCCCCAGCGCGCGCCCGCTCCCCGACCGCGAGTCGGCGGCGCAGTCCGGAGACGCCGAGCGTCGTGAGCAGGGCGAGCGGCGGAATGGTCGGCAGCCAGTGCTGGCGCCAGAACCGTCCCTGGAGGAGCACGAAGCCGATCGTGCAGAGCGTCCACGCGATGCCGACATGCGTGGCGCGGCGCACGTCGGCGTGTGGATCACGGCTGCCGATCCACGCACCAGCGCCCGCCAGCACGATGCCGTAGCCGATGGTGGGATCGGAGCCGACGTATCGGAGCAGGCTGCCGACGCGCGGTCCCCAGCCCGCCTGCGCCTCCCCGGCATACACCTTCACGTTGAACACGAGGTACGCCTCCACGAACGCCCGCAGCACCCCAGCCAACCACATCACCCCGAGGACCGCCACCCCGACGCCGAGACCCGCGAGCGCCACCGCCATCAGGTCGGAGAGTCGCGCCTTGTGGTCGCGTGCCCGATCGCTGCCGATGGCGACGAGCACCGGCACGATCAGCGCGGCGTAGAACGGCTTGGAGAACGTGCAGAGGCCGATCACGCCACCGGCGAGCGCGAGCCAGCGGCGCATCGGGGGGTCACCCGCGGTTCGGCGTCGGAGCAGCGGCGCCAACGCGCCGGCGAAGAGCATTCCCGCCCAACCGTCGGGCTGTGCCAGGCTGCCCGGTGACGAGGACGCCCACCACAGCGCGGCGAGCACGCCACAGAACACGCCGGCGATCCGCCCTTCGAGTGCGGCGACGGCTCGGGCGAGTGGAACGACGCCGAGGGCGAGCACGGCGAGATCGAGCAGCCGCACGCCCCACGTGTTCTGCCCGAACAGCGCCTGCGCCAGGCCATAGCCGTACATCACGAACGGCCCACGACTGTCGAAGACGTCCACGTACGGACGCCCTCCGGCGCGCAACACCCACCCCTGGTAGGCATGGATGCCGTTGTCGATGCCGAACGGGAACTGCAACGTCGCTCCCGCCCATGCGACGACGAGGAGGAGGACGCCGAGCACCACGACGCCCTGCAGCAGCGACGCGCGCGCGAACCGGGGAGGCGAGGACGACATGGTGCGGCGGCTCGAGATCGGGGAACGAACGACCGACGATGGCGCTACCGCCGCAGCGGTGGGCCCGGGACCGATGGACGCGTCCACTGCGACCTGGGACTGATAACACGACCGGTGTTCGCGGGGCAGACGGGAGCTCGCACCGCGCCACCGCGATCAGTCGCGCGGGGACCCGCGCTGCCGCGGGTCGGCCGGCCCGCCTCGCGGATCGGGAGCCGCGGCGCGAGGATGCCGCCGGCGTGGCGGGCACCGAGCGGCGCGGCGGCCGCGAGGACCGAGACGGCCGCGACCTAGCCGGTTCGGTCCAAATCGTTAAGCTGATGCGAGCGAGGCTGGTGCGCCCGGGGCGGGCAGGTGGCGCGTCGTACGGGTGCCGGACGTGGAGCGCCTGCCGTCCGCCAATGGCGCCCCCAATCCCATCCGAGCGGTGACATGCATCTGTCGATCGTCGTTCCCTGTTACAACGAAGAGAAGGTCATCGCGGAGACGCACCGGCGGCTCGTGGCCGTGCTGCGTCAGGGTGGCATCGACGACTACGAGCTGCTCTACGTCGACGACGGCAGCCGCGACGAGACGGCGACGATCCTGGGCGCTCTGCAAGCGACCGATCCGCAGGTCCGGGTGCTCCTGCTCTCACGGAACTTCGGACACCAGATCGCCATCAGCGCGGGCATCGAGCACGCGAGCGGCGACGCCGTCGTGCTGATCGATGCGGATCTGCAGGACCCGCCCGAGGTGGTCCTGGAGATGGTTCAGCGCTGGCGCGAGGGCTTCGACGTCGCCTACGGCGTGCGCGTCGACCGGCTCGGGGAGACCGCGTTCAAGCGCGCGACGGCCAAGATCTTCTATCGGGCGCTGAACCGTTTCAGCGACACCGAGATCCCGCTCGACGTGGGCGACTTCCGACTGATGGACCGTGCCGTCGTCGACGCCCTCATCTCCATGCCGGAGCGCGCGCGATTCATCCGCGGCATGGTGAGCTGGGTCGGCTTCAAGCAGGTGGCGGTCCCCTACACACGCGCACCGCGCTTCGCCGGCGAGACCAAGTACCCGCTGGTCAAGATGCTCCGCCTCGCGGTGGACGGGCTGACGTCGTTCTCGCTCGTCCCCCTGCGCCTCGCCTCATGGGTGGGGATTCTCTCCGCCGGGATCGCGCTGCTCGGGGTGATCTTCGCGATCGCCACGCGTCTGCTCACGGACCGCTGGGTGCCCGGCTGGGCGGCGCTGTTCGTCGCGGTCACCTTTTTCGGCGGCATCCAACTGCTCGCCCTCGGCGTCGTCGGCGAGTACGTGGGTCGCATCTACGCCGAGGCGAAGCGCCGTCCGCTCTACTTGCTGCGCTCTCGCCTCGGCTTCGAGAGCGACGTCCCGACGCCGCGCCAGGGCCGCGCGCTGCCCGAACCGGCGCGTGCGCCACGCCCTCCCTACACGCCACGGACCATCCGTCCCGATGGGCGCGAGCGCGCGCACCAGCTCAATCAGGTGCCGTGAGACCATCGCGCGACGACGCGCCATGCCCCCCCGATCAGTCGGCCGTGCGCCGTGCCGCGACGAAGTACTGCGCACCGAGGGGAACCCGGCGCAACAGCGGCTCCGCGACGCGAAGCGTGCGCAGCGCGTTCGGGAAGAAGAAGTAGTAGTACGGCGCGTCGGTCTCGAAGCCGGCGGAGCGGAGCGCCTTGCGCGTGTAGCCCGGGTCGAGGAGGATCACGCCCTCGTCGAACGGACACGCCCGCACGGCCCGCACCGTGAGCGGATTGCGCGGGTTGTGCTCGAAGATGAACAGCACGCCGTCGGCCGACAGCATCCGCCGAATCTCGCGCAGACACGCGACGTGCTCCGACCGATCGATGTGGTGGAAGACGCAGGCGGCGAAGGCAACGTCGAACGACGCGGGCGCGAACGGGAGCGTCGCCCCAGGTGAGTGCACGTACGCCGCGCGTCCCGAGGCGTCGAGCTCCCGCGCCCGGTCGATGCTCTCGCCCGAGACGTCGACGCCGGTGACCTGCGCGCCAGGAAGCGCGGTGGTCAGCGTGCGGGTGGACAGTCCGGTGCCGCATCCGAAGTCGAGCACGCGCGCCGGCACGCCTCCGAGCTCGCGCCGGCAGTACTCCGCCACGAGATCCGCCTTCAGCTGCGCGAAGAAGTCGACGGTCTCGCCGGAGCTGGTGATCGACGCGTTCACCACATCGGCGTAGCTCGCGGCGTAATCGTCGAAGAGCCGCTCGTTCGGATCGGCGCGCATGTCGGGATCAGCGGTGCTGGGGTGAGACCGGCGCGGGAGCAGCGCGCTGGGCGGACTCGCCCACTCGACGAAGCAGCCCGCCGCCAGTCACTCGACGCGGATCATCGCCAGGCGGACGGTGGGGGCCACCGCGCCACCGGTCGGCGAGCGCAGCTCCAGCAGCTGCGGCGCCGTCGGCGCGCCCGAGAGCTCGAAGAACGCCGTGCTCCAGCCGCGCAGCAGCAGGTCCTGGCTCTGGAACTCGCCGTACGTCACCGGGCGGACCGCGAGCGGGAAGACGCCCGGATAGCTCAGCGAGTTGAACGTGTTGAGGCCGCGCAGGATCTCGCGCCCGTTCCAGCTCGGGATCGAGAGCTGCGCGCGGGCGGGCGTGAGGCCGGGCGCGTCGTCCACGTACATCGCCAGCGCCCAGTCCGCGAGCATCTCCGCGGGCGGACGGCCGGTGCGCGCGGCGATGTTGGCGATGCCCGAGAGCCGCGGCTCCAGCGTCAGGTCGCGCAGGAACGCCGCCTCGTCGGTGCCGCCGTACTGGTCCACCGCCCACCGCACGAGCGACCAGCCGCTCGCGTAGTAGGTGGCGTTGAAGTCGTTGGACCCGGCGAACGGCGACAGGTCGCCCACGTTGCGGTAGTAGTACTGCAGCGTGGTCCAGTGCTTGGCCATCGAGAACGGGCGGTCGTCGCAGCGCGTCAGCTCGCACCCGACGCCGTTGTAGCCCGTGTTGCCGCGCCACGCCGCGTTCGAGAAGGTGCGCGCGAACAGCTCCTCGGACACGCGCGCCGTGGACTCCTCGAGCCACGAGTCCTCGTAGTTCGGGATGCCGCCGGCCGCGCGCGCGATCTTCTCGCCGAACGCGGTGATGTGCTTGACCTCGTGGATGGTCGTCGAGCGCAGGCTGTAGCGCCACGCGGCCGCGCCCTCGCCCTGCCGCGGCGCGCGGGCGTAGAACAGCTCCATCTCGTTGCTGGCCGCGAAGGCGGCCTCGCTCTTCGGGAAGAAGTTGCACGACGTGACGAAGCCCAGGACGTTGGGCATGCTGTCGTTGATGACCTTCGAGAAGATCATCCCGATCTTGCCGTCGCGGTCGAGCTGCTGGTCCATCGCCAGCGGGTTGCCGAAGTTGCGCTCGAGGATCGGGAACATCACCTGGTCGAACTCCTGCCCGACCTGGCGATACTCGGCGTCCATCGTGCCGGCCTGGCTGTTCCCGACGTCCTCGTAGACGACGCTGCGCGTGCCGACGTAGACGACGCGCGCGCGCACCGGGATGCCGCGCGCGCAGGTGCGCGACGACAGGTTGTAGACGTTGATCGACACCGTGTCGCCGAGCGACGGCGCCGCGACGGCGAGCGCCGCGCTCGAGGCGGACGGGGCCGCCGACGGCGACGGCGAGCGCGAGGCCGCCGGCCGGCGCGCGCGGCCCAGGAGGCGCGGGCCGGCGACGTCGCCACGCGCGCGGGCCGCGCGCAGCGCCGCCACCGGCGACCCCGCGCGGCGCACGAGCGCGCGCTCCCACTCCAAGCGCCCCGCGTGCTCGCGCGCCCCCTCGATCGCGCGGCGCTCGGCCGCGCTCGGCGCGGGCGCGGCGACCGTGCGCGAGGGCGCGACGACGCGGCTGGGCGTGCGCACGGCCAGCGGCTGCGTGCCCGTCACGCCGCCGGTCGTGCCGCGGAGCTGCGCGAACACCAGGCGGTCGCCCGACTGGTCGGTGTTGAAGACGCTGACGACGTAGCGGCCACCGCCGTCGAGCTGCGTGCAGCGCGCCTCGTCGGCGGTCAGCGCCGCGACGCTCTCGCCCACGCGGAGCGAGCGGCGGGTCGCGACCGGGAGCACGGCGCCGCGCCGCACCGAGTCCACGATGCCGGTGCCGAGGTTGCGCCGCACCGTGACCGCGCCGCCGCTGGGCGGCGCGCAGGGGAGCGCACTGACGGCCGGCACGGTCGCGCGGATGCGCGTCGGCGTGACCTCGAGGACGCTCGCCTTCACGCCGGAGACCCACACCTCGGTGCCGGCACCCGTCTGCACGAAGCCGGCGCCGTCGACGGTGACGGTGCCGCCCGGCACGAGCGTGTCGGGCGAGATGCGCGCGATGCTCATCGCGCTGACCGCGTCCACGCGCACGGTCAGGCGGGCGCGGGCGGTGTCGCTGGTGACCTCGATGGCGGTGGTGCCGGGGGCGCGGGCGATCAGGCGCCCCGCGTCGTCCACGGTGACCACGGTCGGGTCGCCGCTGCGCCAGGTGATCGGCGCGCCCGTCACCTGGTTCCCGAACCGGTCGGCGACGACGGCGCTCAGCGCGACGGTGATGCCCGGGACGAGCCCGAGCGAGCTGTCGCCCTGGACGCGCACGGTGGCCGGACGGCCGGCCGCGGCGGTGGCCGTCAGCACGGTCCGCACGCTCGACGAGCCCGTCGACGCGGCGAGCGTCTGCGCGCCCGCCGCGGAGCCCAGCGTCCACGTCGTGGACGCGACGCCGTCGGCGTCGGTGGCGCTGGTGGCCGGCGTCGCGCGCCCGCCGTCGGTGGGCGTCCACGTCACGGTGGTGCCCTTCACGGCACGGCCGCCCGCGTCGGCGACGCGCACGCGGACCGGCGTCGTGAGGTCGGCGCCGACGGTACCCGCGAGCGCGGTGCCGGGGTCGGCCGCGCCGATCGTGGCGGGCGAGGGCGGCGGCCCGTCGCCCCCGCCGCCACAGGCGGTCAGGCCGCCGGCGGCGAGGCCGAAGGCGAGCGGGAGCAGGGCGGCGCGCGACCGGACGCGTCCGGCAGGTCTGGACGCAGGGCGAGCGCCCCCGGGGACGGCCGCGGACGTGCGCGGCCGGAGGCGGTCGGAGAGGTTCGAGACCATCGGGACTGCGAGAGGGGGCGGCGGGATTGCCGTCGACGACGTGCAGACAGGGCGCGTGGCACCGGGGTAACCGGGAGCGCACGCGCGACCATCTATAATGCTACCCCACACCGGCCGGATCGGCCATTTTCCCGAACGCGTTCCGGTCCCGCATGCCGCATCGGCACCGGCGCCGCCGCGTTCGATCCCGTCCGACCCATCCGTGCGCCCATCCGGGCGCCGTCCGCCGTCTTCCGCCCCGCGCATGTCCAGCGACCTCGCCACCGCCCGCCCGCCCCTGACCCTCCTCTCGGAGGAAGAGGTCATGTTCCGCGACGCCGTGACCGCCCTGGCCGAGGGGGAGGTCCGCCCGCGCGTCCACGCCATGGAGGAGGCCGGCAAGGTCGACCCCGCCCTCACGAGGCAGTTCTTCCAGATGGGGCTGATGGGGATCGAGCTGCCCGAGGCGGTGGGCGGCGCCGGGGGCACGGCGATGATGATCGTCCTCGCGGTCGAGGAGCTGAGCAAGGTGGACGCGTCCGCGGCCATCCAGGTGGACGTGCAGAACACGCTCGTCGAGTACCCGCTGGCGACCTACGGCACCGAGGAGCAGCGGCAGCGCTGGCTCTCGCGCCTGACCGCCAACACGGTGGGCGCCTACGCGCTCTCCGAGCCGGGCTCGGGCTCCGACGCCTTCGCGCTCGCGACGCGCGCCACGAAGGTCGACGGCGGCTGGCGCCTCTCGGGCGCCAAGGCCTGGATCACGAACGGCGCCGAGGCGGAGCTGTTCGTCGTCTTCGCGACCACCGATCCGGCGCTGGGCTACAAGGGGATCACGGCGTTCGTCGTCGAGAAGGGGACCGAGGGCTTCAGCATCGGCCGCAAGGAGGACAAGCTCGGGATCCGCGCCAGCAGCACCACCGCGCTGCACTTCGATAACGCCTTCGTGCCCGACGCGGACGTGCTGGGCGAGATCGGCAAGGGGTACAAGATCGCGATCGACACGCTGAACGTCGGCCGCATCGGCATCGGCGCGCAGATGATCGGCGTCGCCGGCGGCGCCCTGGCCGCGGCCACGGCCTACCTGAAGGAGCGCAAGCAGTTCGGGAAGCCGCTGGCGGAGTTCCAGGGGATCCAGTTCCAGGTCGCGCAGGCGGCCACGGAGCTGGAGGCCGCGCGGCTGATGGTCTACAACGCGGCGCGCCTCAAGGACGCGGGCCAGGACATCGCGCGGGAGGGCGCGATGGCGAAGCTCTACTCGTCGCAGGTGGCGGAGCGCGTGACGTCGCTGTGCGTGGAGCTGTTCGGCGGGTACGGCTACACGAAGGAGTACCCGGTCGAGAAGTTCTACCGCGACGCGAAGATCGGCACGATCTACGAGGGGACGTCGAACATGCAGCTGCAGACGATCGCCAAGGCCGTGCTGCGCTGAGCGACCCCTGCGAGCCGCGCATCCCCTCCTACCCTCCCGCCCGCACCGATGGCCGATCCCTTACCGATCTCCGTCGTCATCCCAGCGTACAACGCGGCCGAGACGCTCGCCGAGACGCTCGCCAGCGTGGCCGCCCAGACCTGCCCGCCGAGCGAGATCGTCGTCGTGGACGACGGCTCCACCGACGACACGGCGGCGCTCGCGCGGCAGCTGGGAGCGCGGGTGGTGCAGCAGACGAACCGGGGACTCTCGGCGGCGCGCAACGCCGGCATCCGGGCGGCGTCGCAGCCGTGGATCGCCCTGCTGGACAGCGACGACCTGTGGGCGCCGACGAAGCTCGCGCACCAGTGGCGCGCGGTGACCGCACACCCCGACGTCGGGATCGTCGCCACCGACCACGCGCAGTTCTTCGAGGATGGGTCGCCGGAAGTGCCGTCCGTGTTGACGACGATGGGCGAGACCTATCGCGTCCTGGGAGGTCAGGTGCGCGAGGCGGGCGTTCGCTACTTCCCGGACATCCGGGAGCAGATCCACGCCGCGGGGCACTTCCTGATCCCGTCGACGATCCTCGCGCGTCGCCAGCTACTCGTCGACGCCGGCCTGTTCGACGAGTCGTTCCGCATCGTCGAGGACGTGGAGTGCTTCCTCCGGCTCGTGAACCGGGCGCCACTCGCCGTGGTGGAGGAGCCCCTCATGCGTTACCGCGTGCGAGCGACCAGCCTGTCGCGCAGCTACCTGCGCATGCTGCGCGGCATGATCCAGCTGCACGACGTGATGGACGCGAAGCAGGAGGCGTATCCCCCCCACGTGCTCGGCGTGTTCCAGCGCGCGCTTCCGGGGCGACTGCGGGAGGCCGGCGTCCTGCTGCTCGAATCGGGAGCGACCGCGGACGCGCGCCCCCTGCTGCGGCGCGCGCTCCTGGCCAGTCCGAGCCCGAAGAACGCGGCGATCCTGATGCTGGCCTGGATGCCCGCGCCACTGCGGCGGCGCCTCGTGGCCGCCTACCGCCGTCGGGCGCCGGCCGCCTGATGCCCTCCGGAGCGGGCGTGACGTCGACGACCGGCGCTCGTCCCGGACCCAGGGGTCACGTCCGCGGCGCCGCCGCGCCGGCGCCAGCCGGCGTGCCGACGATTCCGGTGCGCCCGTGCGGCCGCCTCGGCGATCCGATACCTTGAGGCGGCGCCGTCGCTCGATACCGCGGATCGCGCCGACCGTCGTCGCGCGATTGGCGACCGCTTGCCGCGTCGCCACGCCTCCATCGCCTAATCGGACATGCCCTTCTCCGTTAGCGCTCTCAAACCGCAGTTCCTGCACGAGACGTACTGGTACCGGGCACACTTCGGCCACGTGGCGGGCACGCGCGTGTGGCGACGGATGGCGGCCGTCGCCAACGCGCCTCCAGGGTCGCCGCCAATGTCGGTGACCGTGCCCGGGCTCGCGCATCCGCTGCTGCTTCGTCCCGGCACCTCCGACGTCGCGGTGTTCGAGCAGGTGTTCCTGCACGGGGCGCTGGACTTCCCGCTGTCGCCGGCGCCGACGTATATCGTCGACGCAGGCGCGAACATCGGACTCGCCAGCATCTATCTGCTCGCGAAGTACCCGACGGCGCAGATCGTCGCGCTCGAGATCGAGGAGTCGAACTTCGAGCTGCTCCGTCGCAACACCCGCCACTATCCGAACGTGACGCCCATCCAGGCGGCGTTGTGGAGCCACCGCACGGAGCTCGAGCTGGTGGACTCCGACGCGGACAAGTGGGCGTTCCAGGTCCGCGCCCCCGAGGACGCCACGCCGTCGCTGCCGACCACGCGGACGACGCGCGTGCCGGCGCTGGGAGTGACCGACGTGCTCGCGCGCACGCAGTGGCCCCGGATCGACCTGCTGAAGGTCGACATCGAGGGGGCCGAGTGTGAGGTGTTCACGCCCGCCGCCAGCGACTGGCTCGGGCACGTGCGCGTCATCGCGGTCGAGCTGCACGATCGCCTTCGACCCGGCTGCGAGGCCGCGGTCCTCGACGCGCTCGGCACGCGGCCGTTCCGGCGCTCCCAGGCCGACGACTACACGGTGCTGGATCTCTCCGCGTAGTCGCTGCCGCTCGCGTCCGACGCTGTGCCCGCACCGCCGGCGGTCCCGTGGCGATGTGGTGCCCGTGCCGCGCCGACGGCCGACCCTTCTCTCCAACCATCGCCTGCCGCGATGCCTCGCACCGTCGAGCGTTCCGGTGCGCGTCCGATGAGCCGTTTCTCCGATGAATCAACGACGCGTTAGTGGCAACTTCGAGCACATTGACGGGGCAGGTGCGCTCGCGGTTGGGCTCCCTTCCCCGGAGGTGCCCGCGGGCGCCGCGACGAACCGTGGCGCGCCCGCCCAGACCGGAGGGCCCCGGCGGGCGCCGCTCAGCGAGCGCGTGATCACGCCCGAGGGCGCGACCACCGTCAGCGTGGCGGTGCGCGAGATCCACGAGCATCGCGACCTGCTCCTCCAGCTGGCCCAGCGGGACGTGCGCGTGCGCTACAAGCAGGCCGCGATGGGCTTCGCGTGGGCCATCCTGACGCCGCTGCTGGTGATCGGTGCCGGTACGCTCCTCCGCCTCGCGGTGGCGTCGATGGCCGGCGTGCAGCTGGATCGGTCCGAGGTCGGGTCGCTCGCGCTCAAGGCGTTTCCGTGGGCCTTCTTCGCCGGCGCGATCGGCTTTGCGGTGCAGAGCATCACGGGCAACCTGACGCTGGTCACCAAGGTCTACTTCCCGCGCGCGGTACTGCCGCTCGGCTCGGTGCTCGCGCAGCTGTTCGACCTCGCGATCGGCTGCCTCGCGCTCGTGCTGCTCCTGCCGTTCCTCGGCGCGCAGCTGACGCCTGCGCTGCTGTGGGCGCCGCTCCTGCTGGTGCTGCTCGTGTGCCTGACGGCGGGCGTCGGCGTCTTCCTGGCGTGCGCCAACCTGTTCTTCCGCGACGTGAAGTACATCACGCAGGTGATGCTCACGTTCGGCGTCTTCTTCACGCCGGTCCTCTTCGACGCCACGGCCTTCGGCGCGCGGGGCGTCCGCCCGCTCATGATGAACCCGCTGTCCCCGCTCTTCGAGGGACTCCGCCTGTCCATCATGGAGGGCCACAACCTGCTGGAGCCGTTGACAGTGCTCGCGAAGGCCGGGCCGGTGGTGGCGTGGGAGCCGTGGTTCCTCGCCTACAGCGCGGCCTGGAGCATCGGCGGCCTCCTCTTCGCGCTCGTGCTCTTCCAGCGCACGCAGTTCCTGTTCGCTGAATACGTCTGAGGGGCATCTGATGAGCGGTGCAGCAGTCCAGGTCACCGACCTGTGGAAGCGTTTCCATCGCGGCGAGCGCCAGGACAGTCTCCGCGATCTCATCCCATCCCTGTTGCGTCGGTCGCGCCCGGGCGCGCGGAGCGCGGCGACGCTGCGCGACGACGACTTCTGGGCGGTGCGCGAGGTCCAGTTCGGCGTCGAGTTCGGGGAGGCGCTCGGTATCATCGGTCCGAACGGCGCGGGCAAGTCGACGATGCTCAAGCTGCTGACGGGCATCCTCCGCCCGACGCGCGGCGAGATCCGGATGCGCGGCCGGCTGGCGTCGCTCATCGAGGTGTCAGCCGGCTTCCACCAGGACCTGACCGGCCGCGAGAACGTCTACCTCCAGGGCGCCGTCATGGGCATGTCCCGGCGAGAGGTCGATCGCCGCCTGGACAGCATCATCGACTTCTCGGGGATCGAGACGTTCATCGACACGCCGGTGAAGCGCTACTCCTCGGGCATGAACGCGCGCCTCGGCTTCGCCATCGCCGTGCACCTGGATCCCGATGTGCTGGTCATCGACGAGGTGCTGTCGGTGGGCGACATGGCGTTCCAGGAGAAGTGCGTCCAGCGCATGAAGGCGTTCAAGCGTGACGGCGTGGCCATCGTCTTCGTGTCGCACAACATGCAGGCGATCGGCGACCTGTGCGACCGCGCGCTGGTCCTCAAGTCGTCACCGCGCTACCTGGGCGAGGTGGGCGAGGCGATCGCGCGTTACCTCGGGCTGGCCGGCAGCGGAGACGAGACGATGGGTGACGGCGCAGCGGTCCTCGACGTGCGCCTGACCGATCGGCAGGGACGCACGGTGGAGGCCGTGGCGCCGCACACGCCACTGCGCCTGGAGGTCGTGGTCCGTGCGGACGTCGACATCCCGGACGCGATCTTCAGCTTCATCGTGCATCGCGCCACCGACTCGCTGTGCGTCTACGACGGCAACTTCACGACCGAGGAGCTGCGACTGGGTCCGCTGCGCGCTGGCCAGACGCTCACGGTCCGCTTCGATCACGTCGCGCATCTGGCGCGCGGCCAGTATGCCTACAAGTTCGTCCTCCACGACCCGCAGCTGGCCAAGCACCGGCTCTCCGTGCTGCCCGTGGCTGGCCTGCGGGTCGACGAGATGCGCACGTGGTCGGGAGTGGCAGACCTCTCCGTGGAAGCGAGCGCACTCGGGTAGTAGCGCGATGGGCGAGCCGCGCGGCGAGGCAGGACGCGACCGCCCGCCGCGCATGCCGGCGCCGACGCGGCGCTACTGCCAGAACGTCGGGCGGATGAGGGCCGCGACGCTCCGAGCGCGCCGCGACGCCGACGACGGCGGACGAACGAGACGGGCCCCGGCACAGATGCGCCGGGGCCCGTCTCGTTCGTCCGCGCCACCCCGCTCAGGGCAGCGCCGTCGCCAGCGGGATGCTCGACCCGTACTTCGCGTTGATCGCGCGGATGATGTCGTTCGCGATCTCCACGTGCGCCGACGCCGACGGGTGGATGCCGTCGAACGAGAGCGCGGTGCCGTACGGCGCCGCGGTCGACGTGAGGTTCGGGATCGGCGAGATCACCGCCGGGTTCTGCTTCAGGCGCGCGAGCGTCGTGTTCGGGTCGTAGTACGCCCAGCCGAGCGCCGCCGCGCGCTGCGCGATGTACGCGTTGTACGCGGCCACGCGCGTGCTCAGCGCCGCCGTCTCGGCGGCGTCGAGGATGCCGCTCGTGCCGATCGTGCCCGCGCCCGGGATGGTGATGGGCGCGCAGGCGAACGGGATCGCCTGGTTGGCCGGCAGCGCCTGGGCCGCGGCGGCCACCGTCAGTAGGTAGCCCACCGACACGCCGGCCGTCGTCGTGGCCGTGCAGTTCGGCAGGATCTGCAGCGTGCGCCCGTTGCGCAGGAAGCCCTGCTCGAACGCGGTGCGGAAGCCGCCGATGTTGTTGACGATCGCCTGCGCCGTGAACACCGACGGCACGTTGGTCACGTTCACGACGCCGATCAGCAGCCCGTGCTTCTCCTGCACCGCCGGCGTGTTCGCGAGCCCGGCGAGGATGCGGTCGTAGTTGGCCGTGAAGGTGGCCACCGGCGTGGCGTTCGTCGTGTCGCCGCCGAGCGCGGAGCCCAGCACGTCGTTGTTGCCGATCCAGACGCTGACGAACGTCGGGTCCTCGGCCGCCGCCAGCTCGACCTGCGTGCGCCCGCCGAGGATCAGCGTCGTGAGCGGGTTGCCGCTGGAGCCGGGCGCGTTGGTGACGTTCGCCGAGTTGGCGCCCGGCACCGCGACGTTGTTGAGGAAGGTCGTCGTCGAGGTGCGCGCGCAGACGGTGCTCGGGCGCGTGAACGTGCCGGCGGCCGCCTGGAACGCGGTGATCGCGTCGGGCAGCGGCGCGCAGCCGGGCCCCGTGAGGAACGGCGCGGAGTAGCTGGTGCCCAGCGCGCGCGCGATCAGCGCCGGGTAGGCGCGGCGCTGCGTCGAGTCGTTGATGCCGCCCGACTGGTAGCCGGCGGTGATGCTGTTGCCGATCGCGACGTAGCGGCTCATGAACGCCGCGTTGGCCGTCGCCGGCGGCGCGGGCGCGAGCAGCAGCTCGGGATCCTTGGCGCAGGCGCCGGCCAGAACGACGGCCGCGACGGGCAGCGCGCGGGAGAAGGTGGAAGTCCGCATCAGAAGCGCGCCTTGAGGCTGACGGAGAAGATGTTCGCGTTGAGCGCGTACCAGCCGCTGTTCAGCGTCTGGACCGTCTGCGACGGCGTGAGGCTCTCGGGACGCTCGTCGGTGCGGCCGCGGCGGCCCTCGGTCTCGACGCGCAGGTAGGCCGCGTCGAGCGTGAGGCTGCCGCCGAGCGGGATGCCGAGACCGCCCGAGAAGTTGTAGCGGTTCATGTCGGGGAGCAGCGGCGTCACCGTCTGGTCGGGCGCCGGCGACTCGGCATAGCTGAAGCCCAGGCGGCCGGCGACGCCGTTCAGCATCCCGCCGGTCACGCCGGCGCTGCCGAAGCGGTGCTCGAGGCCCACGCGGTACGAGCTGATGTCCTCGTACTCCTCGATCAGCGTGCGCGTGAGCGGCGACGCGGCGCCCGACGCGGTGGCCGGGAAGGTCACGGGCAGCACGTCGAACGAGCTCCAGAACGTGCGGCCGTAGTCGGCGGAGAGCGTCGTGCCCGGAATTCCGGTGAAGCCGATGCCGACCTGGAACTGCGCCGGGTGCTCGATCTCCGTGCTCGCCGTCTGCCCGGGCGCGAGCGTGCCGCCGGCCTGGAACTGCGGCGCGGTGAGCTGCGCGAGCGTCGTGCCGGCCGGCGCGCCGAGCGCGTTGCCGCCCGGCAGCACGTAGGACGACGCGGTCGCCGACGGCGTGAACGTCGCGTCGGCGTCGTCGTACTCGAACTTCACGCTCGTCAGGTAGCGCGCGCCGAGGCTCAGGCTCGGCGTGAGCTTGAGCTGCGCGCCGACGTGCGCGCCGTAGGCGAGCTTGCTGCCGCCCTTGATCTGCGCGGTCGCGAACTCGGTGCCGGGCGCGAAGCCGAGCTGGCCGAAGCGCGTGCCGGCCGGCGCGGGCGCGGGCGCCAGCTGCTGCGAGAAGTCGATCGCCTGGCGGATCTCGATCGACGAGTGGCCGATCACCGGGCCGGCGCCGATGGAGAAGCGGCCGGGCACGAGGTCAAAGCCGATCGTCGGCTGCACGTAGATCGTCTGCAGCGACGCCTTCTGCGCCGCGAAGCGCCCGCTGAAGTCGTCCGCCCACTGCGACGTGAGGCCGTAGGGCACGTACGCCGCGACGCCGAGCGCGAGCCGGCTGCTCGTCGGGCCGCTGCCCTTCCACGTGGCGCCGAGGAACGGCGGGAACTCGACCGGGACGTCGCCCTCCTCGCGACGCGCGGTGACGTCGTGCGTGAAGCTGCCCTTCACCTGGATGGCGGTCACGCCGCCGTAGAGCGAGAGCCCGCGCGGGACGCTGGCCGTGGCGCCGGGGTTCCAGTACAGCACCGAGGCGTCCTCGCAGGGCGCGCCGGTGACGGCGAAGCCGCGCGCGATCGCGCAGCTGCCGATCTCGTTCAGGCCGAACCCCTGCGCATGTGCGGGGGACGCCGCCGCCGACAGCACGGTCGCGAGCACCAGCGCGGGAGCACCGCCGGCTCGCACCGCCCGGCGGGCGTGCGCACGAAACTGCATCGTGTCGATCTCCTTGTTCTGCGGAAGAGGAGACCGGGCCCGTCCACGACGTGGCGAGCCCGGTCGAGGCGCGCGGCGTCGGACCATGTCGCGAGGCGCAAACGCCGCGTCGCACGTGCCGGACGCTCACATGATGCCGTCGTCAGGGCAAGGCCCGTGCAGCGACGGCGCGCGCGCACACGGAATCGGCGTGATTTCCACGCGC
Source organism: Roseisolibacter agri (assembly GCF_030159095.1). Taxonomy (NCBI): domain Bacteria; kingdom Pseudomonadati; phylum Gemmatimonadota; class Gemmatimonadia; order Gemmatimonadales; family Gemmatimonadaceae; genus Roseisolibacter; species Roseisolibacter agri. The sequence goes on along the minus strand of NZ_BRXS01000005.1, from coordinate 627,796 downwards.
GCGCATGACACGCACCTCATCATCGTGACGCGGACGCATGCCGCCGCGCGCGGCCGCGGCGTATTTTCGTGCAGCCCCTCCTCCATTCCCTCCCCCACCGCACCCGTGCTCAGACTTCTCTCCCGGCTCGCGCCGCTCCTTCTCGCGGCCACCGCGCGCGCGCAGGCGCCCGCCGCCGCGGCCGCCGCGCCCGCGGACCTGGTCGTCACCAACGCGCGCATCTACACGGTGGACGGCAGCCGGCCGCTCGCCGCGGCGATGGCGATCCGCGGCGGGCGCGTGCAGTTCGTCGGCGACGCGCGCGGCGCGCTCGCGCTCAAGGGGAACGCGACGCGCGTGCTCGATCTCGGCGGCCGCGCGGTGATCCCGGGCATGGTGGATGCGCACGGCCACCTGTCGGGGCTCGGCCTCGGGCTCCGCAACGTGGACCTCGTGGGCACGACGTCGTACGACAGCGTGATCGCCCGCGTGGCGGCGCGCGCGCGCACGACGCCCAAGGGACAGTGGATCGTCGGGCGCGGCTGGGACCAGAACGACTGGGGCGACACGCGCTTCCCGACGCACGAGGCGCTCTCGCGCGCGGTGCCCGACCACCCGGTGTACCTGGAGCGCGTCGACGGCCACGCGGGGCTCGTGAACGCCGCCGGCATGCGCGCCGCGAACATCACGCGCGAGACGAAGGACCCGGAGGGCGGGCGCCTGGAGCGCACGAGCGACGGCACGCCGACGGGCGTGTTCGTCGACCGTGCCCAGGGCCTCGTCGAGCGCGCGATCCCCAACGCCACGCGCGAGCAGTTGCGCGACGCGCTGCGCGCCGCCACGCGCGAGCTGCACCGCTACGGCCTGGTGGGCGTGCACAGCGCCGGCGAGAGCCGCTCGACGATCGAGCTGATGGAGGAGATGGCGCAGAAGGGGGAGCTGGACCTGCGCGCGAACGTCATGATCTCCGACGACAGCGCCGCGCTCGTGCACTACTTCGCGCGCGGGCCGCGCCGCGCGCTGCACGACGGCCGCCTCTGGGTGAGCAGCGTGAAGCTCTACGCCGACGGCGCGCTCGGCTCGCGCGGCGCGGCGCTGCTGGAGCCGTACGCGGACGATCCGAACAACAACGGCCTGCTCGTCTCCGCGCCGGCGCACATCCAGGAGGTCGCCGTGCGCGCGCTGCGCGCGGGCTTCCAGGTCAACACACACGCCATCGGCGACCGCGGCAACCGCCTGGTGCTCGACGCGTACGAGACGGCGCTGCGGCAGGTGCCCGTGGCCGACCACCGGTTCCGCGTCGAGCACGCGCAGATCCTCCACCACGAGGACGTGCCGCGCTTCGCGGCGCTGGGCGTGATCCCGAGCATGCAGGCCAGCCACCAGACGAGCGACATGTACTGGGCCGGCAACCGCCTCGGCACCGGCCGGCTGCTCGGCGCCTACGCGTGGCGCGCGCTCCTCGACGCGGGCTCGATCGTGCCGAACGGCAGCGACTTCCCGGTCGAGCTGGTGAACCCGCTCATCTCGTTCCACGCGTCGGTGTCGCGGCAGGACGCGCGCAACTGGCCGATCGGCGGCTGGTACCCGGAGCAGCGCATGACGCGCGACGAGGCGCTGAAGTCGATGACGCTGTGGCCCGCGTTCGCGGCGTTCCAGGAGCAGGAGCTCGGGTCGCTGGCGCCGGGCAAGCGCGCCGACTTCGTGGTGCTCGACCGCGACATCATGCGCGTGCCGGCCGAGGAGATCCTGGGGACGCGCGTGCTGGCGACGTACTTCGGCGGCAAGGCCGTGTACGAGGCGACGCCCTGACGAACGCCGTGCACGCCGCCCGCGTGGATGCGCGTGTGGACGCGCGCGGGCTGGCGGCCGCCGTGACGACGGCGCTCACCTGGGGCCTGGTGGGCACGATGGTGCGACTGCTCCCCGCGCTCACGCCGATCGAGGTGGTGGCCGGCCGGCTCGCGTTCGCGCTCGCGGCGGCGGTGCCCGCGCTGGCGGTGCCGCACGCGCGTGCGCAGGTGCGCGATGCCGCGCGGCGCGGGCCGGCGTGGGCGCTCGCGGCGCTCATGGGCGGCTACTACCTGCTGGCCGTGATCGCCTTCCGGCTGGCGCCCGTCGCCGACGTCGCGCTGCTGCTGGCGACCGCGCCACTGTGCGCGCTGGGCCTGCGCCGCCTGGGCGGCGCGGCCGTCACCGCGGCGGAGCGCGACGGCGCGCTGCTGGCCCTCGCGGGCGTCGCGCTGACGCTCGTGCCGTCGCTGCAGACCGCGCTCGCCGGCGCGGGCGACGCGGCGCGCCTGCGGCTCCTCGGCGACGCGCTGGCGCTCGCCGCGGCGACGGCGTCGGCGGCGTACGCGATGCGCTTCCGCGCCGCGCAGGCCGCGCGCACCGCGCCCACGCCGCTCGGCGTCGCGCTGCTGACCTTCGCGCTCGGGACCGCGGCGCTGGCCGCGCGCGCGCTCGTCGCCGGCGCGCCGCTCGTGCCGGTGTCGCGCCTCGACGTCCGCGCGCTCGGCGTGCTCGCGGCGCTCGGCGTCGTGTCGACGCTCGTGCCGACGCTGGCGTTCGCGACGGCCGCGCGGCGGCTGCCGCCGGTGCTCACGAGCGCGACGCAGCTGCTGGTGCCGGTGGTCTCCGCGCTCGCCGCCGCCGCAACGCTCGGCGAGCGGCCGTCCGCGTGGCTGCTGCCGGGCGGCGCGCTCGTCGCGATCGGGCTGCTGCGGCTGGTGCGCGGCACGCGTTGAGAAGCATCGGCGTCCCTTTGCCTTTGGGGGGATTCGGATCATCCGGATCATGCGGATACTTCGGATCGGTCCGTGTGCGCGCGACGTCCCGTGCGCCACACGGAGCGATCCGTCTGATCCGACGCATCCGGAGTATCCGTATCCTCTCCAAGAGGCCAACAGGTCCGGCGCAACGGTGCAGGCCACGCAGCGCGCAACACTCTTGTTAGCTTCGCCGCATGCGCGTCGTCTCCCTCCTCCCCGCCGCCACCGAGATCGTCGCCGCCCTGGGCGCCGCCGACCGCCTGGTCGGCATCACGCACGAGTGCGACTTCCCGCCGACGCGGTGGCGGGCCGCCCGTGCGTCACGCGCGCCGCGATCCCCGCGCACACCGACGGCGCGTCGGCCGGCGCGATCGACGCCGCGGTGCGCGCGCTGGCCGCGACGGGCGCGCCGCTCTTCGCGCTGGACGAAGCCGCCATCGTCGCCCTGCGCCCCGACCTCCTGCTGACGCAGGCGCTGTGCGACGTCTGCGCGGTGTCGGAGGGCGACGTGCGGGCGCTGGCCGCGCGCATGGGCGACGCCACCGGCGCCGCGCCGCGCATCGCGACCCTCGGCGGCACCACGCTGGAGGGCGTCCTGGGCGACGTGCGCGCCGTCGCGGCGGCGCTGGGCCTGGACGCGGTGGGCGAGGCGCTGATCGAGGCCGCATGGGCGCGCGTGCGCCACGTGCACGAGACGCTCAAGGCGGCGCGGGCGCCGCGCCCGCGCGTGGCGGTCGTCGAGTGGACCGATCCCGTCTTCCTCGCGGGCCACTGGGGCCCGGACCTCGTGCGGCGCGCGGGCGGCATCGACGTGCTGGGCACCGTGGGCGCGCACTCGACGACCGTCGCGATCGACGCGCTGGCCGCCGCCGATCCGGACGTCGTGCTTGTCGCGCCGTGCGGCTACGACCTCGCGCACGCGGCGGCCGAGGGCCGCGCGCTGCTGGCGGACGCGCGCTGGGCGTGGCTGCGCGGGCGCGCGGTGTGGGCGCTCGACGCCAACGCCTTCCTCAGCCGCCCCGCGCCGCGCCTCGTGGACGGCGTGGAGCTGGTCGCGCGGCTGCTGCACCCCGCGCTCTTCGGCGCGCCCGACCCGGCGCGCGCGACCCGCCTGGCCTGAGCCGGCCGGCCGTCCGCGGCCGCTCAGCGGCCGCTCAGCGCGGCTTCGCGGTCATCCAGAGCCGGACGGCGACGAGCACCAGGAAGACCGCGAAGGCGCGCTTCGCGTGCACCGGCGACAGCAGCTGGTTGAGCTTCGCCCCGCCGTAGGCGCCGAAGAAGAGCCCCGCGGCGAGCAGCAGCGACGACCGCACGTCGAGGTTCCCGTTGCGGTAGTACTCCCACGCCCCCAGCGCGCCGACCGGCAGCAGGAGGGCGCCGAGCGAGGTGCCGGTGGCGGCGGCGGGCGTCATCCGCGCGAAGAAGAGGAGCGCCGGCACGATCACGACGCCCCCTCCGATGCCGAACAGTCCCGACAGGACGCCGGCCGCCAGCCCGATGCCGAAGAGGAGGAGGAGCATGGCCGGAAGTCTCCGGCGCCGTGACGCCACGGGCAAGCGGTCGTCGGAGAGACGCGCCTCCTGATGGCGCCGAAGTCATCAGGGTTGACAGCCGTCCTCCCCTCCGCGTTCGTCCCCGGATGCTCTCCGAGACCTCCTACGCCTTCCTGAAGCGTCTGCTCGAGACCCCCGGCCCCTCCGGCTTCGAGCGGGCGCCCGCGCGCGTCTGGCGCGACGAGGCCCGCGGCTTCGCCGAGGTGCACGGCGACGTCATGGGCAACAGCTTCGCCGTCGTGAACCCCGGCGGCTCCCCCACCATCCTGCTGGCGGGCCACATCGACGAGATCGGCCTGATCGTCACCTGGATCGACGACTCGGGCTACGTCTACTTCGCCCCGATCGGCGGCTGGGACCCGCAGGTGCTGGTCGGCCAGCGCGTCCGGCTGCAGGGCCGCGACGGCGAGGTGCTGGGCGTGGTCGGCAAGAAGCCGATCCACCTCATGAAGCCCGACGAGCGCGAGAAGGCGTCGAAGATCACGGACCTCTGGATCGACATCGGAGCCACGAGCAAGGCCGAGGCGCAGGCGCGCGTGCACGTCGGCGACGCGGGCGTGATCGACGCCCGGATGATCGAGATGCCGAACGGCCGCATCGTCTCGCGCGCGATCGACGACCGCGTGGGCGCGTTCATCGTGCTCGAGGCGGCGCGGCGCTATGCGGAGAAGCCGGGCGCGGCGCGCGTGGTCGCGGTGGCGACGACGCAGGAGGAGATCGCGTGGCGCGGCGGCGGGGCGATCGTGGGCGCGGTGCACGTCTCGCCGGCGATGTCGGTGGTGGTGGACGTGACCTTCGCCAGCGACCACCCCGGCATCGAGAAGAAGGAGCACGGCGAGGCGTCGCTCGGCGGCGGCCCGGTGCTGACGCGCGGCTCGATCGTGTCGCCGGTCGCGTTCGGCCTGCTGCGCGACGCGGCGGAGACGCTGAAGCTCCCGTACACGGTGCACGCGGCCGGCCGCGAGTCGTTCACGGACGCGGACGCGATCCACAACGCGCGCGAGGGGATCGCGACGGCGCTGCTGTCGATCCCGAACCGCTACATGCACTCGCCGAACGAGATGGTCGCGCTGGAGGACCTGGAGCGGGCGGCGGACGTGATCGCGGAAGCGTGCCGGCGTGTAGACTCCAATACGGACTTCACCGATCGTTGAACTGCGGAGGACGGAACGGCGGACGACGGTACGGCGGAGGACGGAACAGCGTGAAACGGTGAGGCGGACCTTCCAGGCTTGAAGCTTCAAGCCACGAGGGTCCGCCTTTTCGTTTCACGCCCTATCGTCCTCCGCCCTATCGTCCTCCGCCGTTCCGTCCTCCGCCGTTCAGACGGCGACGAGCCGCTGCGCCGCCTCCCGCACCGCCGGATCGTCATCCTCCAGCACCGACCGCAGCGTCCCGTTCGCGCCCGGGCCGCGCGCCACCACCAGCGCCTCCAGGGCGGCGATGCGGAAGCTCGCGGGGCGCGGGCGCATGCCGGCCGGCAGCGCGGCGCGCACCAGCTTCTCCACCGCGTCGGGCGTGCCGAGTCGCCCCAGCCCCGCCAGGAGGCCGAGCTGCACGTCGTCGTCCTCCTCGGCGTCCAGCGCGAGCGAGAGCGGCGTGGCGACGCGCGCGTCGCGATTGCGGGCGAACGCCTCCACCGCGTGCAGCCGCACGCGCGGCGAGCGGTCGTGCAGCATCTGCTGCAGCGCGAGGCGCGCGGTGCGCGTGTCGAGCTTCGCCAGCGCGCCCGTCGCCGCCTCGCGCACGCGCTCGTCCGGATGGTCGAGCAGCCGCGCCAGCGCCGCGTCGGCGCGCTCGGCCTCCATCTCGCCCAGCAGGCAGGCCGCGTTGCGCACGATGTACCACTGCGAGTGCCCGAGCGCGCCGATCAGGATCGGGATCCCCGCGCGGAGCTGCACGATCGCGTCGAAGTAGACGCGCCGCTCCTCCATCGCGTCGGCCGCCATCAGGAACGCGATCAGCGTCGCGCCGCCCGTCGGGCCGCAGCGGTCGATCGCCTCCAGGTGCGCGCGGTACGTGGCCGGGTCGCCGACGGTCGTCGGCAGCAGGCGCGTCACCAGTCGCAGCACCGCCGGCGTCGAGAGCGCGTCGATCACGCGCCCGATGCTCGCGCGCACGACGTCGGCCTCGGCCTCGCGCTCCGCGCGCACCAGCCCCACCAGCACCGCCGTGAGCGGGAGCGCCTCGCCCGCCGCCTCGTGGGCGTCGGCGAGCGACTTCAGCACCTCGAGCGCCTGGTGGGCCTCGTGCACCGCCACCGGCGTCACCGCGCCGCGCAGGCGGAAGAGCTGCCGGGTGATCGGCGCCTGCTGCGCGGCGGGCACGGCCAGGCCCGAGCCCTCCGCCTCGGCCTCCGCGACGCGCGAGATCGTCACGCGCCAGAGCCGCAGCGACCCGACGCGCCGCTCGAACGCGGCCTCGTCGGGCGCGGGCGCCTCGGCCAGCAGGCGCGCGCACTGCAGCAGCTCGACCGCGGTCGCGTGCTGGCGCACCTCCAGCCGCCGGATCCCGTGGGCCTCCATCCGCTCGCGCAGCGGGTCCGCGCCATCGCGGGCCGCCATGCCGTCGATGAGGAGGCGATCGCCCTCCCGCTGCCAGAGCACCGTGCCCTCGCGCGCCGCCGCCGCCAGGCGCCGCAGCGTCGCGCGCACGTCGTCGGGCCGGCTGCCGGGGGTGCGCAGCTGCCGGACGAGCCGGGTCAGGTGGTCGGTGGCGTCCTGCTTTCGCATGCTCTCCAGTGTCGGCCGCTTTCATGACGACTTTAGCACGATCCGTCACACTTGCCGCGCCCTGCCCCGCGGACCGGAGCCGCGCGCCGGCCCGGCGTTAACATTCGAGCGCGCGGCGGCCGGCGGCCCGGCTCGCGGCGCCGACTCCCGCACCCCGTGCCGCCCCGTCCCGCCCCGCCATGTCGCCCGTCGCTGCCCGCCCGCTCGCCCTCGCCGTGCTGCTCGCCGCGCCGCTCGCGGCCCTCCCCACGGCGCTGGCGGCGCAGGCGCGGCCCGTGTCCGCCTCGGCGGCCCAGGAGCGGCTGCGCCGCGACATCGCCTACCTGGCGTCGGACCGGCTCGAGGGGCGGTTCACCGGCTCCCCCGGCAACGACTCCGCGGCCGCGTACATCGCGCGCCGTTTCGCCGCGCTCAAGCTGACGCGCGTCGTCGAGAGCGAGGCGTGCGCCGGCCAGCGCGTCACGCTCCGCATCGACGGCGCGCGGCCCGTGCCCGCGCGCCTCGCCGTCGACGGCCGCGTGCAGGCCGAGAGCGCGGGCGAGGTCGCGTCCGGCGTGGCGCCGGCGTGCGCGTCGTACCTGCAGCGCTTCGAGGCGCGGCCGGCGGCGCTCGCGCACGCGGGACGCGCCGGCGGGCTGGCGACCCAGAACGTCGTCGCCACGATCCCCGGCACCGACCCCGCGCTGCGCGGCCAGGTCGTCGTGCTCGGCGCGCACTACGACCACCTCGGGCGCGAGAAGATGTTCTCCACCGACCCGAAGGCGGAGGACGCGATCCGCAACGGCGCCGACGACAACGCGTCCGGCACCGCCGCGGTGATGGAGCTCGCGCGCCGCTTCGCCGCGAAGCCGGGACGGCGCACCGTCCTGGTCGTCGCCTTCAGCGGCGAGGAGCTCGGGCTCCTCGGCTCGCAGTGGTTCGTCGAGCACTCGCCCGTGCCCGTCGACAGCATCGCCGCGATGCTGAACTTCGACATGGTCGGCCGGCTCACGAACGACAGGCTGCTGGTGTACGGCACCGCCACCGCGACCGAGCTGCCCGCGCTGCTCGACTCCGCCAACGCCGCGGGGCCGCGGCTGCAGGTGAAGGGGATCGGCGACGGCTTCGGGCCGTCGGACCACAGCTCCTTCTATACGAAGAACGTCCCGGTGCTGCACTTCTTCACCGACCAGCACGCGGACTACCACGCCGCCACGGACGACGCCGCGCGCATCAACGTGCCGGGCACCGCGCGCGTCGTGGACCTCGCGGACGCGATCGCCCGCAACCTCGCCGACCGGCCCGCGCGCCTCACCTTCCAGCGCGCGCCCACGACGCAGCGCATGGCCGGCCCGCAGAGCAGCCAGGGCCCGCGCCCGTACCTGGGCTCGATCCCCGACATGTCGAGCGACGGCGTGCAGGGGCTGCGCCTGCAGGGGATCACGCCCGGCAGCCCGGCGGACAAGGCGGGGCTCAAGTCCGGCGACGTGGTGGTCGAGATGGACAGCATGCCCATCACGGACCTCTACACCTACACGGACGCGCTGTACGCCCACAAGCCGGGCGACGTCGTGCGCGTCGTCGTGCTGCGCGCCACCACGCCCGGCGCCCCGCCGGAGCGCGTGACCGCCAGCGTCACGCTCGGCCAGCGCGGCCAGTGACGGCGCCGCGGCCGAGCGACGACACGCGCGCGGGCGGGCTCCTGGACGCCGCGCTGCTCCCCGACGTGCCGGCGGCGGGCGCCCCGCTCACCGGTGCCACGCGCCGGCGTCCGGATGGCGCGTCGCTCTGGCTGCGCCGCATCGGCGCGCTGCTGTTCTGGGCGTGCGCGCAGGTCGTCTTCCTCATCCCGCAGCTCCACATCCCGCCGGCCGTCGGCGTCCTGCTGAACGGGGCGATCGCGGCGGGCTTCGTGTGGTGGTTCGTGGCGCGCCGCGCGGCACGCGCCGACCGGCGCCGCCTCGCGACCTTCCGCATCCGGCCCGTCGCGCCCGAGGCCGCGCGCTGGATCGTGCCCGCCGCCGCGGCGATGGTCGCCGTCGTGATGGCGGCGCTCGTCGTGCTGCCGCGCTTCATTCGCATCCCGCCCGACAAGACGACCTTCCTCGACGCCTACCTCGACCAGCCGCTCGGCCCCGCGGCGGTGTTCGTGATGGTCGCGGTGATCGCGCCGCTGCTGGAGGAGTTCGTCTTCCGCGGCTGGATGCAGCGCTCGCTCGAGCGGCGCACGGCGGCGTGGACGGCGATCGCCCTCACCGCGGCGACGTTCGGCGTCGTGCACGGCGACCTGTTCGGCCTCCCGCTGCGCATCGCGTTCGGCGTGGCCTCGGGCTACCTCGCGTGGCGCACCCGCTCGATCTGGCCGAGCGTCGTGCTGCACGGCGCGTACAACGGCTCGCTGGTGATGCTGAGCGGCGCGCTGCCACAGATCGACGAGCACACGCTCGACCGCTGGGCCCACACCGACGCGGTCTTCTTCCCGGCGCTGGTGGCGCTCGCGCTCGCGTCGCTGACGCTCGCCTGGGCCGTGCGCGGGATGGGCGACGCCGCCGCGCGCGTGCGCGCCCGCCGCGCCCTCGACGCGGGTCGCACGCGCCGGCATCTTCCCGGCTGACGGGCGCCCGCGCACGGCGGGCGCCGCGCGCCCACTCGTGCCGCCGCCCGCCATGCTCCGCCGTCCGCTCGCCGCCACGCTCCTCCTCGCCGCGGCGCCACTCGCCGCCCAGACGCCGGCCGCGCCGGCCCCCGCTGCGACCGTGCTCCGCGCCGCGCGGCTGTTCGACGGCACCGGATCGACGCTCGTGCGCAACGGCGTCGTCGTCGTGCGCGGCGACCGCATCGTCGCCGCCGGCGCGGCGGACCGCGTGACCGTGCCCGCGGACGCGCGCGTGATCGACCTCGGCGACGCGACCCTGCTGCCCGGGCTGATCGACGCGCACGTGCACCTCACCGGCGAGATCGACGGCAACTTCGACCGCGCGGTGAAGGACCTGCCGGCGATGGAGGCGCTGTTCGGCGCCGCCAACGCGCAGAAGACGCTGATGGCGGGCTTCACGACGGTGCGCGACGTCGGCGCGGGCGACTTCACGAACGTCGCGCTCGACCGCGCGACCTCGCTCGGCATCATCCCGGGGCCGCGCATCATCGCCGCGGGCCACTCGATCGGCATCACCGGCGGCCATTGCGACGTCACGGGCTACGCGCCCGGCATCCTCGAGCAGGGCCCCGAGGACGGCGTCGCCGACGGGCCGGACGCCGCGCTGCGCGCGACGCGCTACCAGATCAAGCACGGCGCGAAGGTCATCAAGATCTGCGCGACGGCCGGCGTGCTGTCGTTCGAGGAGTCGGTGGGCGCGCAGCAGCTCACCGAGGCCGAGATGCGCGCGATCGTCGAGGAGGCGGGGCGGCACGGGCTCAAGGTCGCCGCGCACGCGCACGGCACCGAGGGGATCAAGGCCGCCATCCGCGCCGGGGTCGCGTCCATCGAGCACGGCTCGATCCTCGACGACGAGGCGGTGCGCATGATGAAGGAGCGCGGCACGTACCTCGTGCCGACGCTGCACCTGAGCGAGGCTATCGCGCTCGACAAGCTGCCCGCGCCCATCCGCGCGAAGGCCGAGTCGGTGCTGCCGAACATGCGCACGAGCTTCGAGCGCGCGGTGCGCGCCGGCGTGAAGATCGCCTTCGGCACCGACGCCGCCGTCATCCCGCACGGCACCAACGGCCGCGAGTTCGGGACGATGGTGAAGTTCGGCATGACGCCGGCGGACGCGCTGCGCGCCGCCACCTCCGGCGCCGCCGACCTGCTGGGCCGCCGCGACCTCGGCGCGCTCGCGGCCGGGAAGCTGGCCGACGTCGTGGCGGTGCCTGGCGATCCGCTGCAGGACGTCCGCGTGATGGAGCGCGTGTCGTTCGTGATGAAGAACGGCGTGGTCTATCGGGCGCCCGCCGGTACGCAGACGGTCAGTCGGTGACGCCGCACGTCGGCGCTCCGCGCTCGGCGCTCGCTCCGCCGCCGCGAACGGGCCGAGCGCCGAGCGCGGAGCGCCGAACGGCCCGGGGAGCCGCGTAGTCGTGCCGCTCCATCTCTGGAGCTCGGCCGCCTACGCGATCCCCCTCCCCGACGGCCACCGCTTCCCGATGGCCAAGTACGCGCTGCTGCGCGACGCGGTGCTCGCGGAGGGGCTGGTGCCGCGGGAGCGGCTGCACGATCCGCCGCGCGTCCCGCTCGACGACCTGCGGCTCGTGCACACCGCGGAGTACGTCGCGCAGGTGACGACCGGCACGCTCCCCTACATCGAGCAGCGGCGCATCGGGCTGCCGTGGAGCGAGGCGTTCGTCGAGCGCGCCTACCGCGTGGTGCGTGGCACCTGCGAGGCCACGGAGGCGGCGCTGCAGCACGGCGTCGCGATGAACCTGGCCGGCGGCACGCACCACGCCTTCCCGCACCGCGGCGAGGGCTTCTGCACGTTCAACGACGTCGCGGTCGCGATCCGGCGGCTGCAGCGCGACGGGCACGTGCGCCGCGCGGCGGTGGTGGACCTGGACGTGCACCAGGGGAACGGCACGCACGCCTGCTTCGCCGACGACCCGGACGTGTTCACGTTCAGCATGCACGGCGCGCGCAACTTCCCGTTCCACAAGGTGCCGGGCACGCTGGACGTGGAGCTGCCCGATGGGACCGGAGACGCCGCGTACCTCGCGCAGCTGGCCGAGCACCTGCCGCGCGTGCTGCACGCCGCGCGGCCGGACCTCGTGGTCTACCTGGCCGGCGCCGATCCGCACGTGGGCGACCGGCTGGGCCGCCTGGCGCTGTCGTTCGAGGGGCTGCGGCGCCGCGACTGGATGGTGCTGGAGAGCTGCCGCGAGGTGGGCCTGCCGGTGTGCGTGACGATCGCCGGCGGCTACGGGAGGAACGTGCACGACACGGTCGCGGTGCACCTGAACACGGTGCGGCTCCTCGCGCAGTTCGCGTGACGCGCGTTCGACGCGTCTGACGCCCGCTCAGAACTCCCACGCGATGCCGGCCGTCGGCAGGCGCGGGATCATGTTGTCGGACACGCGGTACAGGCGCACCTGCCGGCGCTGCCCGTCGACGTCCGCGTTCGTGTAGTAGGCGCCCACGTTCCGCGTGTTCAGGACGTTGAACACCTCGGCGAACACCGACACCCGCCCCCGCCGCGTGTCGAACCAGCGCGTCCAGCGCGCGTCCACGCGGCGGTAGTCGGGCAGCCGCTCGGAGGCCAGCGCGCCCGCGCGGCGCGTCATGAGCAGCCAGAACACCTGCGGGTCGTTCTGCACCGTGTCCACGTCGGCCAGCTGCGGCGTGAACGGCCGGCCCGTGTGCCACATGCTCGCCACGCTCAGCCGCCAGCGGTTCGACGGCGGATGATACGACCAGTCCAGCCGCGCGCCGTGGCGCTGGTCGGTGAGGCGCGGCACGTCGCGCCCGTCCACGCGATCGGTCGCCGACGCCAGCGTGTAGCCCGCCGTCCAGTCCAGCCGCCCGCGCCCGTCGCCGGCCAGCTGCAGCTCGACGCCCCGCGCGCGTCCGGCCTCGGCGGCGACGAGCACGCGGTCCCACAGCAGCTCGGGCACCAGCTCGCCCACCGAGCCGCCCACGTTGGCGAAGCGCGGCCGGCGCGGCGCGACGCGCTGGTCGTACAGCTCCGCGCGCGCGGTGATGCCGCGCGGCAGCAGCTGCGTGAGCCCCAGCACGCGCTGCGTCGACCGCTCGGCCCGCGACGGCGCGGTCTCGCCGTCCTGCACCTGGATGCCGGCCAGCGGCTGCGACTGCGAGTAGCGCCCCCACGCGGCCCGGAGCGCGGTGCCCGCGCGCGGCTGCCACGACACGTTGAGCCGCGGACTCGTGATCGCGTCGCCGGCCACCGAGGCGCGGTCGTGGCGCAGCCCGACCTCGACCGCCAGCGCGTCGACGGGACGCACGCGCTGCGCGAGGTAGACGCCCACGCGCGTGCCGGAGAGGGCGCGCTGCGCGGCCACCGTGTCGCGCCGCGTCGCGATCCGTCCCGGCGCGGCGACCGACTCGCGCAGCAGCCACCGCGCGTAGTCGTAGCTCGCCGACTCGCGCCGCGCGTCGACGCCCCACTTGAGCAGCGCGCGCGGGGACACGTCCAGCTTCCAGTCCTGCCGCACGCCCAGCACGTCGAGCACGCGGCGGTCGTCGATCGCGGCGCTCGGCCCGCGCCTGCCGAACGCGTCGAGCTCCAGCGCGTCGGCGTCGCGCCGCCACGTCAGCCGCCCGACCGACGCCACCGTGCGCTGGCGCAGCCGCGCGTCGGGGCGCCCGTCCCACGTCAGCCACGCGTAGCTGCTGGCGTAGCCGCTGAGCAGCGAGCCGTCGTCGCTGTCGCGGAACACCAGGTCGTCGCCGGCGCGCAGCACGTGCGCCGCGAGCCGCCCGCCGCCGCGCAGCGTGTAGTCGGCCTTGGCGAACGCGTCGTAGTAGCGCGGCCGCAGCGAGTCGTGCATCGACGTCAGGCGCATCGCGATGTCGAGGTAGCCCCGCCGCGCCGAGACGAGCCAGCCGCCGCGGCCGCGCGCGAAGCCGCCCTGCGACGACGCGCGCGCGTTCATGATGCTGAGCCCCAGCGCCGTGCGCGTGCGATCGCGCCGCGGCTCCACCGACCGCATCGTGAACACGCCGCCCAGGCGATCGCCGTACTCGGCGGCGAACCCACCCGTCGTCAGCTCCACCGCGCCGATGGCCGACGCATCGAGGATGGAGAGCGCGCCGCCGCCGATGTCCTTGAGGTGGAACGGCTCGATCAGCTCCAGACCGTCGAACGAGACGTACAGCTCGTCGCCGCCGAAGCCGCGCACCGAGAACGCCGCCGCGAACTCGTCGGTCGAGACGCCGGGCAGCTGCCCGACCGCGCGATAGATGTCCTCACCGAGCTGCGGCGCGGCCTCGATCTGCGCGCGGCTCATCGACGGCGCGGCGTCCGCAGCGCCGTCCATGACGCCGTAGTGGCCCGGCGTCACGACGACGGTGCCGAGCGGCGTGGGCGCGCGCTCCAGCGCGACGCGCACCGAGTCGGCGCTCTGCCCGTCGACCGTCACCGGGCCGAGCAGCGCCGGACGGTACCCCATCTGCACGACGCGCACGCGGTAGGTGCCGGTCGGCACCGTGCCGAAGGCGAAGCGGCCGTCGCTGCGCGCCGTGGTCGTGAAGCGCGTGCCCAGCAGCTCGACGCGCGCGCCCGCGAGTGCGGCGCCCGTTCCCGCGTCCCGCACGTGCCCCTGCACCGTGCTCGCGCGCGGCGCGGCGCTGGGACGCGCTACCAGCACGACGCTGCCGCTCGGGGACGCCATCGCCGCGAGTGGTGCGCCGTCCAGCAGTCGCAGGATCGCCGCGGCCGCGGAGATGCGTGCGGCGCGCAGCGTCACCGGCCGGTCCACCCCCGGCAGCGAGCGGTCGAACGCGATGCTGAGCCCCGCCTGCCGCGCGACCTCCTCCACCGCGGTGGCGAGCGGCGTGCGGACGACCTCGAGCGTCACCATCGCATCGAGCGGCGCGGGCGCGTCGGCACGGAGCGGCTGGTAGCCGGGCGCAGTCGCGGGCGCCCGCGTGGGCTGCGTACGCGCGACGGCGGGAGCGCCCAGCGCGATCAGCAGGAGCGAAGCACGCATCAGGGGGAGAGAACGTCGCGCGCTCATCGCGGCCTCGCGGCATGGAGGGTGACCGTGCGTCCACTGCGCTCCCAGCGCGCATCCAGTGCGAGCGCCAGCGCGTCGAGCACCTGCGCCAGCGGCGCGTCGTGGAAGCGCGCGACGACGCGCCGCGTGGCGAGCTGCCGGTCGGCCAGCACGACGTCCACGTCGTACCAGCGCGCCAGCCGCGGCATCGCGTCGGCGAGCGTCACGTCCTGCAGCGCGAGCGTGCCCGACGCCCACTCGGTGTACGCGCCCACGTCCGGCACCGGCTGCACCACGGCCTCGCCCGTTGCGCCGAGCCGCGCGCGCTCGCCGGGGCGCACGAGCGCGCTGTCGCGGGCGTCGCGCCGGTGCAGCGACACGAGCCCTTCCGCCACCACCACCTCGACGGTCGGCGACGCGGTGGACGCGCGCACCACGAAGCGCGTCCCCAGGTCCTGCGCCAGCGCATGGCGCGCGTGCACGCGGAACGGCCGCAGCGCGTCGTGCGTCACCTCGAAGTAGCCCTCGCCGTCCAGGAACACGTCGCGCGGGCCGCTCGCGCCGCCGAGCGTGGCGGCGTGTCGCAGCCGGCTCCCGGCGTGCAGCGTGACGCGCGAGCCGTCGGGAAGCGTGACCGAGGTGCGCCCCTCCGCCGGCGCCACGACGGTGGACATCGCGACCGGGGCATCGGCGCTGGCCGCGCGGCGTCGCGTCGTCTCGCGCCACGTCGCCACCCCCGCCGCGGCGAGCAGCATCGCGGCCGCCGCGCGCCACGGCACCCGCCGCGGTCGTCGCGCGGGCTCGCGGGCCTGGGCGCGCAGCGGCAGCACGTCGCGTCGCACGCGCGCGGTCACCCGCGTCCACGCCGCATCGGCGTCCCAGGCCGCGGCATCCGTGCCGCCCTGCCGCAGCGTGCGCAGCAGCGCGTCGTTGCCGGGCGCCGCGGACCGCCACGCGTCGATCGCGCGGAGGTCCTCGGGCGTCGCCTCGCCCGCGAGGAAGCGGTCGATCGTCTGCCAGTCGGGTCGGTCGGACATGGAGGGCTGGGGTGGGTCGCTGCATCTCGGACAGGCGAGATCGCGAAAACCCCACACGGCCCCCGGCTAGCGCTCGCCGAGCAGCCCCCGGAGCGCCCGCAGCCCGCGCGCGAGCTGGTTCTCGACGCCCTTCGTGGAGATCCCCATGACGGTGGCGATGTCCGCGTAGCTCAGCTGCTCGCGCCAGCGCAGCTGCATCACCAGCCGGCAGCGCTCGGGCAGCGACGCCATCGCGGCGTTCAGCCGCGCGTGCAGCTCGGCCTGCTCCAGCGCGGCGTCGGCGGATGGCGGCGACGGATGCAGCGTGATCTCGTCGGCCCGTCCTTCCGCATCGGCCCAGTCGCGCTCCACGGCGTGGCGCGCGCGCAGGTTCAGCGCGCGGTTGCGTACGGCGGCGAACAGGTAGGCGCGCGCCGACGCGCCGCCGCCGCGCAGGGCGAACCGCTCGCGCCGTTCCCAGAGCGCCGCGAACAGCTCCTGCACCAGCTCCTCGGCCAGCGCGCGCTCGTGGACGTAGCGCACCGCGAAGCTGCACAGCGCCGCGTAGTGCGCGTGGAAGAGCGCCGCGAACGCCGCCTCGTCGCCGGCACGTGCCCGCGCGACCGCGTCCGCGAGCGCGGGCGGCGTCGGCGGACCGTGCGGATCGGACGACGGCATCGTCGCGACGGAAGATGGGATGGCGGGGCGCGGCGGCAGCGGCGGGGCCGCTGATTTGTCCCCGCGCGCGGCGCCGCGCAACCGCCGCGCGCGACCGCGGTTCGGTTGACGCCGTACGGGATCGCGCGGCGAGGATGGCGCGCGGGTTGCGCACCCCTCGGCCTCCCACATCCGGAGTCACCGATGAATCCGATCCTTCGCACCACCCTCGCGGCCGCCGCGCTCGCGCTGGCCGCCGCCTGCGGCGGCCGCGAGTCCGCGACCGCCGATTCGGCCGCCGCGGCGACCGCCGCCGACAGCGCGGCGCTGCAGTCCACGCCGGCGCAGCCGCAGGGCCCCATGAACATGGTCGACAGCGGCACCAAGGCGCCCACGACCGGCGACTCGGCACGTCCGGACACCATGCGTACGGACAGCCTGCGCGGCGACACCGCCCGCCGCCCGTAGCGGCAGCGCGCACGACGACCGGTTGACGGCGGGGCGTGCGCGGGGTGACCCTCCGCGCATGTCCCCGACCATTCCCCCGCCGCGCGAGAGCGGCACCGTCCCCGCGAACGACGTCCCGCTCTACTGGGCCGCGTGGGGTCCGTCCGGCGCGCCGCGCATCCTCGTGCTGCACGGCGGCCCGGGCGCGCACCACGACTACCTGCTCCCTCAGCTGCTGCGGCTGGCCGAGCGGCACGACGCGGTGTTCTACGACCAGCGCGGCGGCGGACGCTCCAAGTTCGACAACCTCGCGACGGTCACCTGGCGCACGCAGGTCGAGGACCTCGCGCACGTCGCCGACGCGCTGGTGGACGGGCCGCTGCACCTCGTCGGCTACTCGTGGGGCGCGCTGCTGGCGATGCTCTACGCGCTCGAGGCGGCCGGCGTGCACCTGCCCGTCGTCGGCGCGCCGCTCGGCGAGGTGCATCGCGTCATCGCGCGCCCGCCCGCGTCGCTGACGCTCATCGACCCGGCGCCGCTGTCGCGCACGCACCGAAACGACTTCGAGACCGAGTTCGCGCGCCGCCAGCAGTCGTCGGCCGTGCAGGCGCTGCGCGCCGAGCTGACGGCCAGCGGCCTGCGCGAGCGCGATCCCGACGCCTACCGCCAGCGCGCCTTCGAGCTGAGCGTCGCCGGCTACTTCCACGACTCGGCCCGCGCGCGCGACCTGACGCCGTTCCGCGTCACCGGGCGCGTCCAGCAGTCGGTGTGGGAGAGCCTGGGCGACTTCGACCTGCTGCCGCACCTGAAGGCGATCACCTGCCCGACGCTGATCGTGCACGGGCGGCAGGATCCGATCCCCTTGGCCTCCGCCGAGGCCGCGGCGCGGGCCATCCCCGCCGCCCGGATCACCGTGCTGGAGGAGAGCGGCCACGTCCCGTACGTCGAACAGCCCGACGCGCTCTTCGCCGCCGTGCTCCCCTTCCTCGCCGAGGTCACCGGGGCGTGACGCAGCTCGCTCCGGCGCGCGGAACCCGCCTGTCCTCGAGGCGTGCGTCGCGGGAGCGGAATGTGTCGCGCGGGCGGGAGGCGAGGGGTACTCCGCCGGCTCGGAAATTGGCCGGTCGGAGCCTCGCCGCACGCGGCGCGTGCGCGAGTCTCCTCATCGGCCAATTTCAGGTCGCTCGGCTCCGCACCCCTCGCCTCCCGCGCCAGGCATCGTTGCATCGCGACCGCGCGCGGCGGTGGGTGGGTGGGGGTGGCCGCCGAGCGACGCTCCGATCGCAGCAAGGAGACTGCGGCGCGCAGCGCACGCGGGCTCCGCAGCGGCCGCGATCGGCCGGAGCCGGCGGTCACCCCCACCCACCCACCGCGGCACACCGACGGCGGGCCTGGGCAAGAACGATCGCGCGCTGAACCGCGGGGCGCGCCGACCGCGGCCGCGACGGCTAGATTGTGGCCATGGATCCGCGCACGGCCGCACATGCCCTGACCCGCATCGCCGCGCTGCTCGAGCTGCGCGGCGAGAACCGGTTCAAGACGCGCGCGTACCTGGCGGCGGCGCGCGCGGTGCTCGGCCTCGACACCGACGACCTCGGCCCCCTGCTGCGCAGCGGCGAGCTGGAGACCGTGCCGGGGATCGGGCCGGCCACCCTGTCCGTGCTGCGCGAGCTCGTCGAGGAGGGCGACTCGTCGTACCTCGAGCGGCTGGCCGACGACACGCCCGAGGGGCTGATCGAGATGCTCCGCATCCCCGGCCTCGGCACCGCGAAGATCCACGCCATCCACGCGGGGCTCGGGATCGAGACCGTGCAGGAGCTGACGCAGGCCGCGATGGACGGGCGGCTGGCGTCTCTCAAGGGCTTCGGCGAGAAGACGGCCGAGCGGATCCTGAAGGGGATCGCGTTCCTGAAGGAGAGCGGCGCGCGCGTGCTCTTCCCGCAGGGCGCCACCGAGGGCGCGCGCCTGCTCGCCGACGTGCGGCGCCATCCCGACGTGCTGGAGGCCGCGGTCGCGGGGTCGATCCGCCGCCGCCGCGAGGTCGTGTGCGACGTGGACGTCGTGGCCGCCGTGCGCGGCGCGCCCGCCGCGGTCGCGGGCGCGTTCGCGCACGCGCCGGGCGTGAAGGACGCCGTCGGCGCGGGCGGGCGCTCGGTGCGCGTGCGCTACGTGGACGGCACGCAGCTCGACCTGCACTGCGTGCGCCCCGAGCAGTACGGCGTCGCGCTCTGGCGCGCGACCGGCAGCGCGGAGCACGTCGCCGAGGTGACGCATCGCCTGCACGCACGCGGCTTCACGCTCGCGGGCGACGAGCTGCGCGACGCCGACGGCCACGTCGTCCCCGTGCCGGACGAGGCGTCGCTGTACGCGCGCGCGGGGCTCGCGTTCGTCGTGCCCGAGCTGCGCGAGGGGCGCGGCGAGGTGGACGCGGCCGCGCAGGCGGCGCTCCCCGGCCTCGTCGAGCCGGCCGACATCCGCGGCGTGCTGCACTGCCACTCGCAGTACTCCGACGGTGCGGCGACCATCGCCGAGATGGTCGAGGCGGCGCAGGCGCGCGGCTGGCGCTACCTGGGGATCACCGACCACTCGCAGAGCGCGTCGTACGCTGGCGGCCTGTCGCCCGACGCGGTGCGCCGCCAGCACGACGAGATCGACGCGCTGAACGCCGCGCTCGCGGCCGATGGGAATTCCTTTCGCGTGCTGAAGGGCATCGAGGCCGACATCCTCCCGTGCGGGAGCGTGGACTACGACGCGCGCACGCTCGACGCGTTCGACTACGTCATCGGCAGCATCCACTCGCGCTTCGGCATGGGCGAGGCGGAGATGACCGCGCGCGTGCTGAAGGCGCTCGACGATCCGCACCTCACCATCCTCGGGCATCCCACGGGGCGGCTGCTGCTGACGCGCGAGCCGTACGCGATCGACATGCAGGCGATCATCGAGAAGGCGGCGGAGGTGGGCGCCGCGATCGAGCTCAACGCCGACCCGCATCGCCTCGACCTCGACTGGCGGCTCTGCCGCGAAGCGAAGCGCCTGGGCGTGCCGATCGAGATCGGGCCCGACGCGCACTCGCCGCGCGGGCTGGACAACGTGGAGTTCGGCGTCGGCATCGCGCGCAAGGGGTGGCTGGAGCCGGGCGACATCCTGAACGCGCGGTCGGCGGACGACGTGCTGGCGTTCGCGCGCCGCCGCCGGGAGGCGTCGCGTGCCGGCTGACGCGCCCGCGCCGCGCGCGCCCCGCCGCAAGGCGATCCTCAAGCGCGACCTCCCCGCGCACGCCACCGCCGTCTACGCGGGGCTGGCGGAGCTGCACCCCGACGCGCACTGCGAGCTCGATCACCGCGACGCGTTCGAGCTGCTGTGCGCGACCATCCTCAGCGCGCAGTGCACCGACAAGCGCGTGAACCTGGTGACGCCGGCGCTGTTCGCGCGGTATCCCGATGCGCGCGCCCTGGCCGACGCGCGCCAGGAGGACGTCGAGGAGCTGGTGAAGTCCACGGGCTTCTTCCGCAACAAGGCGAAGAACCTGATCGCGATGGCGCGGGCGCTGGTGGCCGACCACGACGGGCAGGTGCCGGCGACCATGGACGCGCTGCGCGTGCTCCCCGGCGTCGGCCGCAAGACCGCGAACGTCATCCTCGGCAACGCGTACGGCATCAACGAGGGCGTGACCGTCGACACGCACGTGCAGCGGCTCAGCCAGCGCCTCGGGCTGACGAAGGAGAGCGATCCGGTGAAGGTCGAGCAGGCGCTGATGCCGCTCTTCCCGCGCGAGTCGTGGGCGATGCTCTCGCACCTGCTGATCTTCCACGGGCGCCGCGTGTGCGACGCGCGGAAGCCCCGCTGCGGCGACTGCGCGCTGGCGGCGCGCTGTCCGTCGGCGGGCACCGGCTGACCGGGAGCCCGCGCATGGTCCCCGCGACGACGCTGCTGGTCTCGACGTACAACTGGCCCGAGGCGCTGGAGCTGGTGCTCCTCTCCGCGCTCGCCCAGCAGCTGGCGCCGTCGCAGCTCGTCGTCGCCGACGACGGCTCGCGCGAGGAGACGGGCGCGATGGTGCGCGGGCTGGTGCCGGCGTTCGCCGCGCGCGGCATCGCGCTGCTGCACGTCTGGCAGGAGGACGCGGGCTTCCGCAAGGCGCGCATCCTCAACGCGGCGCTGGCGCGCGCCACCGGCGACTACGTCGTGCAGATCGACCAGGACCTGATCCTCCACCCCGCGTTCCTGGCGTCGCACGCGGCGTTCGCGCGGCGCGGCTCGTTCGTGCAGGGGAGCCGCGTGCTCGTGCGCCCCGAGCGCACGCGCGAGGCGATCGCGCGGCGCGAGACGCGCTTCCACGCGCTCGACGCGGGCCTCAAGAACCGCGTCAACGCGCTGCACCTGCCGTGGCTCTCGGCCCTCGTGCCGACGTCGCAGGAGCACCTGCGCGGCACGCGCGGCGTCAACTTCGCCTTCTGGCGCGACGACGCGCTGCGCGTGAACGGGTGGAACGAGGAGTTCGAGGGGTGGGGGCGCGAGGACAGCGAGTTCGCCGCGCGGCTGCTCAACGCGGGGCTGGTGCGCCGCAAGCTGAAGTTCGCGGGCGTCGGCTACCACCTGTGGCACCCGGAGTGCTCGCGGCACGCGGTGCCCGAGCAGGAGCGCGCGCTGCACGAGATCGTCGCGGGGCGCGTGGTGCGCTGCGCGCGCGGGCTCGACGCGCACCTCGAGGCGCACCTCGAGGCGCACCTCGACGTGCGCGCGCCCCGCGTCGATCCCACGCCGTGAGCGCGGCATGACGGCGCCGACGACGTCGCTGCTCGTCTCGACGTACAACTGGCCGGCGGCGCTCGCGCTCGTGCTGCGCTCCGCGCTCGCGCAGCGGCAGCGGCCCACCGAGGTGCTGGTGGCGGACGACGGCTCGCGCGACGACACCGCGGCGCTCGTCGCCTCGCTCGTGCCGCGCTTCGCCGACGCCGGCGTGCCGCTCGTGCACGTGTGGCATCCCGACGAGGGCTTCCGCCTCTCGGCCATCCGCAACCGCGCGCTGGCCCGCGCCACCGGCGACTACGTGCTGATGGTCGACGGCGACTGCGTGCTGCACCCGGGCTTCGTGGCGTCGCACGTCGCGTTCGCGCGGCCCGGCACCTTCGTGCAGGGGAGCCGCGTGCTCGTCGACCAGGCCCGCTCGGCGCGCGCGCTGGCGGCCGGCGACACGCGCTTCGGCGCGTTCGACCGCGGGCTGCGCAACCGCCACTACGCGCTGTCGCTGCCGCTGCTGTCGCGCCTCGTGCCGCCCAACGCCGATCCGCTGCGCGGCACGCGCGGCTGCAACATGGCGTACTGGCGCGCGGACGCGGTGCGCGTGAACGGCTTCAACGAGCAGTTCGTGGGCTGGGGCCGCGAGGACAGCGAGTTCACGGCGCGCATGCTGGCCGCGGGGCTCGCCCGCCGGCTCCTCAAGTTCGGCGGGATCGTCTTCCACCTGTGGCACGACGAGCGGGCGCGCGCCGCGCTCGACGGCAACCACCAGCTGTACGAGGCGATCGTGCGCACGGGGGCCAGCCGCGCGGCGGAGGGGCTGGACCGCTACCTGCCTGCGGGGCGGGCGGATTAGCTTTGGACGTCCTTCACCAGCCCACATGACCAAGCGCGCCACCTTCGAGACCAACAAGGGCACCATCGTCGCCGAGCTCTACGAGGCCGAGGCGCCCAAGACCGTCGCCAACTTCGAGAAGCTCGCCAACGACGGCTTCTACGACGGGGTGAAGTTCCACCGCGTGATCCCGGAGTTCGTGATCCAGGGCGGCGACCCGTACACCAAGGGCGGGGAGCACGCCAAGGGCCCCGTCGGCACGGGCGGCCCGGGCTACACGATCCCCGACGAGCTGGTGGGCAACCCGCACAAGCACGAGGAGGGCGCGCTGTCGATGGCGCACGCCGGCCCGAACACGGGCGGCAGCCAGTTCTTCATCGTGCTCAGCGAGCGCAACACGCGGCACCTGAACGGCGTCCACACCGTCTTCGGGAAGGTCGTCGAGGGGCTCGACGTGGTGAAGAAGATCGTGCAGAACGACACCATGACCTCCGTGCGCGTCGCCTGACCGCGCCGTCCCCTCTGTCTCCACCGCTTCCACCGCCATGTCCGCTTCCCACCACGACGTGAGCCAGGACAAGGGTCCGGCGTTCGTCGGCCTGTTCGTCGGCATGATCCTCCTCGGCGCCTTCATGTACGGGATGGTGCAGTTCACCAACGCCCGCTACGCCGGACACGGCGCGGCCGAGAAGGGCGCCGCCGTCGAGGCGCACAAGTAGGACGCGCGTAGGCGGACCGGTTCCCCCGTCCGTCGCGACGCCCCCGCCAGCGCTGCGCTGGCGGGGGCGTCGTCGTTCCGGGCGTGCCGGGGCCCGCTTGCATCGCGCCCCTGAGCCGCTAGCTTTACTGACCGGTCAGTCACCACACGACCGACCATGCACGTCCGGGCGCCTCGGCGCCCTTTCTCGACCCGAGATGATGACTGACCAGTCAGTTGCACATATGACCGTCCGACCGCCGCTCGACTCCGGCCGACGCCGCGCCCCCGACGAGCGCCCCGCGCAGATCGTCGAGGCGGCGCTCGCCGCCTTCGGGGAGCACGGCCTCGCCGGCGCCCGCCTGGACGACATCGCCCAGCGCGCCGGCGTCGCCAAGGGAACCATCTACCTCTACTTCCCGAACAAGGAAGAGCTGTTCCGGGAGGTCGTCCGCCGCACCATCGTGGCCCGCCTCGATCAGGCCGAGCGCGAGCTCGCCGACGCGGCCGCCACCGGGCCGGCCGAGCTGCTGCGCACCTTCATGGCCGGCTGGTGGGAGTTCGTCTGCACCCCCGAGTTCCAGACGGTCTACCGGCTGGTGGTCGGCGAGCTGCACCGCTTCCCCGACCTGGCCGACTTCTACATCCGCGAGGTCCCGGCGCGCGCCCATCGCATCGTCGGCGACGTGATCACGCGCGGCGTGGCCGAGGGCGTCTTCCGTCCGGTCGATCCGGCCGTCGCGACGCGCATGATCGCCTCGCTGCTGATCGCGCAGGCGATGTGGGCCACCAAGGCGCTCCCGCCCGAGCAGCGCGCTGGCGCCTCCGCCGCCACGACGCGCGACCAGGTCTGCCAGTTCGTCTTCCACGCCCTGCGCCCCGACGCCAAGTGCGAGGCGATCCGATGAGCGCCCGCCTTCCCGTCCTCGCCGCGCTCCTCGCGGTCGCGGCTCCCGCGCTGCCCGCGCAGACGCCCGCGCCCGTCCGTCCCGACACGCAGCTCACGCTCGGCCAGGCCGCGCGGCTGGCGGCGGTCCGCAGCGCGCCCGCGCAGGCCGCGCTGCTGCGCGCCCGCCAGGCCGACGCGCGCGTGACGCAGCGCCGCGCCGACCTGCTGCCGAACGTGACGGGCGCCGCGAGCGACAACACGCGCACCTTCAACACGGCGACGCTGGGCATCGACTTCCCCACCGGCACCAATCCGGTGACGGGGCAGCCGAACCCGCCGGTGTTCGACCCGAACGGGCAGATCATGGGCCCGATCCAGGTGCTCGACCTGCGCGCCCGCGTGGCCGCGCCGCTGCTGGACCTGAGCGCGGTGGAGCGCGTGCGCGCCGCGCGCGGGCAGGCCGACGCCACGCGCGCCGACGCCGGCGCGCAGGCCGAGCAGGCCGCCGCCGTCGCCGCCACGTCGTACCTGCGTGTGCAGCGCGCCGAGGCGCAGGTGGAGAACCGCCGCGCCGACTCGACGCTGGCGGCGGAGCTGGTGTCGATCGCCGATCAGCAGCTGCGCGCCGGCACGGGCGTCGCGCTCGACGTGACGCGCGCCCGCGCGCAGCTGGCCGGCACGCGCGCGCAGCTCATCGCCGCGCGCAACGAGCGTGACCGCACGCGCCTGGAGCTGCTGCGCGCGCTCGACCTGCCGCTCGATGCGGCGATCCGCCTGACCGACGCGCTCACGACGCTCCCGGTCGACGAGACGCTCCCCGACGACGCCACCGCGGTATCGCGCGCGCTCGCGCAGCGCCCCGACCTGCGCGCCGCCGAGCGGCAGGTGGAGGCGGCGCAGCGCCAGATCACCGCCGTGCGCGCGGAGGCGCTGCCCACGGTGGGCGCCTTCGCCGACGGCGGCGCGACCGGCCGCACGGCGAACCACCTGCTCGGCACGTACACGTGGGGGCTGCAGGTGTCGGTCCCCGTGTTCGACGGCTTCCGCCGCGGCGCGCGCGTGGAGGAGACGCGCGCGCAGGCCGACGAGGCCGAGCTGCGCCGCCGCGACCTGCAGGCGCAGGCCGCCGTCGAGGTGCGCGGCGCGCTGCTCGACCTGCGCGGCGCGCGCGAGCAGCTCGTCGCGGCGCGCGAGCGGCTGCAGCTGGCCGAGCTCGAGGTGTCGCAGGCGCGCGACCGCTTCCGCGCCGGCGTCGCCGGCAACGCGGACGTGGTCACGGCGTCGCAGAGCCTCACCGGCGCACGCACTGCGTACGTCGATGCGCTGTCGCTGTACCAGTCCGCGCGCGTCGCGCTGGCCCGCGCGCAGGGCGCCGTCACCCAGCTGCCATGAGCCGCGAGATGACGCGCCCGCATCCCGATTCGCCCTCCCCCACGTCCGGGTCGCCGTCCGCGCCCGCCGCCGCTTTCCGTCCGGAGATCCGCATGTCCGCCGCCACCGCCCAGTCGCCACGCCGCGAGGAGCCCACGCCGATCGCGCCGCTGCCACCCGCCGCCGCGCCCGCCGCCCCGGCGGCCCCTGCGAAGGGCTCGCGTCGCAACGTCGTGCTGCCCGTCGTCGCCGTGCTCGTGCTCGCGGGCGCGGCGTGGGGCGGCAAGCAGTGGATGTACGCGCAGGCGCACGAGTCCACCGACAACGCGCAGGTCGACGGCCACATCGTGCCGGTGATCGCGAAGGTCGGCGGCTACGTGAGCGCCGTCAACGTGGTCGAGAACCAGACCGTCGCCGGCGGCGCGCCGCTGGTGCAGATCGACGACGCCGAGTACCGCGTGCGCCTGTCGCAGGCGGAGGCCGACCTGGCCGCCGCGCAAGCGACGGCCGGCACCGGCGGCCAGGTCGGTCAGGCCGAGGCGCAGGTGCAGACCGCGTCCAGCCAGACCGCCGCGGGCCGCGCGCAGGTGGAGGCCGCGCGGGCGACGCTCGCGCGCGCCGAGAGCGACTTCCGCCGCTACCAGGAGCTCGCGGCGCAGCAGATCGTGTCGCAGCAGAGCCTCGACGCGGCGCGCGCCGCCGTCGCGGTCGCGCGCGCGCAGCTCGCGGCCACGCAGCGGCAGACCACGGCCACCGGCGCGGGCGTCGAGAACGCGCAGGCTGGCGTGCGGCTGGCGCGCGCGCGCCTCGCGGGCGCGCAGGCGCAGCGCGAGAACGCCGCGCTGCAGCTCTCGTACACGAAGGTCACGGCGCCCGCGTCGGGCCACGTCTCCAAGAAGACCGTCGAGGTCGGGCAGCTCGTGCAGCCGGGTCAGACGCTGATGTCGATCGTCGCCGACACGGGCGTGTGGGTGACGGCCAACTACAAGGAGACGCAGCTGCGCGGCCTGCGCGTCGGGCAGCCGGTGGAGATCGACGTCGACGCCTACGAGGGCGCGAAGGTCGAGGGCGTCGTCGAGAGCATCGGCTCGGCCACCGGCGCGCGCTTCGCGCTGCTGCCGCCCGACAACGCGACGGGCAACTTCACCAAGGTCGTGCAGCGCGTGCCGGTGCGCATCAAGGTGACGCGCGGCCTCGGCGCCGAGCGGCCGCTGCGCCCGGGCATGAGCGTCATCGCGCACGCCCGCACGCGCTGAGTCAACGGCTGACGCGCCACGCATCATGGCTACCGCCGTCCCGCCCTCCGCGCACGCGGAGGGCATCGAGAAGTACCGCTGGCTGATCCTGCTCGGCCTGATCACGGCCGCGGTGATGGAGGTGCTCGACACCACCATCATCAACGTCGCGCTGCCGCAGATGGCCGGGAACCTCGGCGCCACGTCGACCGAGATCGCCTGGGTGAGCACGTCGTACATCCTGGCGAACGTCGTCGTGCTGCCGATGACCGCGTTCTTCACCGAGACGTTCGGGCGCAAGCGCTACCTGACGTTCTCGATCGTGCTGTTCATCGTCGCGTCGTTCCTGTGCGGCACCGCCAGCAGCCTCGGCGAGCTGGTGGCGTGGCGGCTGCTGCAGGGCGCGGGCGGCGCGGCGCTGCTCTCCACCGCGCAGGCGACGCTGCGCCAGATCTTCCCGAAGGAGGAGCAGGGCATCGTCCAGGCGATCT
The DNA here is from genome assembly GCF_030159095.1 of Roseisolibacter agri. Taxonomy (NCBI): domain Bacteria; kingdom Pseudomonadati; phylum Gemmatimonadota; class Gemmatimonadia; order Gemmatimonadales; family Gemmatimonadaceae; genus Roseisolibacter; species Roseisolibacter agri. The sequence goes on along the minus strand of NZ_BRXS01000005.1, from coordinate 600,745 downwards.
TCCTGCTCGGCATCATCGTCGCGCCCACGATCGGCCCCACGCTCGGCGGGTGGATCACCGACAACTACGCGTGGGCGTGGTGCTTCTTCATCAACGTGCCGATCGGGATCGTCTCGGCGTTCCTGGTGACGACCTTCCTGCACGACCCGCCGGAGCACCAGCGCCGCACCGGCCCGGTGGACTGGCTCGGCATCGCGCTGCTGATCGCGGGCGTCGGCTCGCTGCAGTACGTGCTGGAGGAGGGGAACGCGCACGACTGGTTCTCCGACCAGCTCATCGTGAACCTGTCGATCGTCGCGGCGGTGTCGCTGCTCGGGCTGCTCTGGTGGCAGCTGTCGCCGCGCAACACGCACCCGGTGATCCAGCTGCGCGTGCTGAAGAACCGGAACCTCGCCGCGTCGATCCTGCTGTTCGTCATCCTCGGCTTCGGCCTGTTCGGCGGCGCGATCCTCTTCCCGCTCTTCACGCAGAGCGTGCTCGGGTTCACGCCGACGGAGACCGGGCTCGCGATGCTGCCGGGCGGCCTCGCGACGGCGGCGGTGGCGGTGGTGTGCGGCTTCCTGCTCAACGGCGCGAAGCCCAAGGCCGACGCGCGCGTGCTGATCCTGATCGGCATGGCGCTGATGCTCTGGTCGATGTGGGACCTCGGGCACCTGACGGTCGCCGCCGGAGAGGTGGACGCGCGCCACGCGCTGATCATCCGCGGCGCGGCGCTGGGGCTGCTGTTCACGCCCATCAACAACGTCGCGTTCGGGAGCCTCAAGCCGCACGAGGCGCAGCAGGCGTCGGGGCTCATCAACCTGTCGCGCCAGCTCGGCGGCTCGTTCGGCATCGCGGTGCTGGGGACGTACCTCACGCGGCACACGCAGCTGCACCGCGTGGACCTCGTGCAGAACTACTACGCCGGCAACCCCGCGTTCGAGGAGCGCTTCCGCGCGCTCGTCATGGGCTTCCAGGCGAAGGGCGCCTCGCTCATGGACGCGCAGCAGCGCGCCTACGCCGCGCTCGACGGGACGCTGCAGAAGCAGGCCGCGATGCTCGCCTACAACGACTCGTGGCTGTTCATCCTGCTGTCGTTCCTGTGCGTGATCCCGGCGGTGTTCCTGCTGCGGCGGAACCGCGGCGGCGCGGCGGCGGCGGTGGACGCGCACTGATCGGGCGCTGATCGCGCACGGCACGCGAACGGCCGGACCGCCGGCGACGCCCTCGACATCGTCGGCGCGGCCCGTATGTTGGGCCTCGAGTTCCCGTCCTCCCACCGTCCGCCACCGCCATGATCGCGTCGCCGCTCTCGCTCGCCATGCTCGCCGCCGCCGCGCTCGCGTCGGCGACGCGCCCCGCCCCGCACGCCTCTCCGCGCGCCCAGGACGTGAAGGTCGTCGCCACGCTGGTGGCATCGAGCGGCGGTCGGCTGCAGGGCACGCTGACGCTCACGAAGGGACGGAAGGACGGCGAGACGCGCGCCCGGGTGGAGATCCTCAACGGCCCGGCCAACGCGCAGCTCGGGTGGATCATCCGCAAGGGCCAGTGCGGGGAGCGCGGCGCGGAGCTCGGGCCGATCGCGGCCTACCGTCCGCTGCAGACGCGCGGCGACGGTTCGATGACGCTCGCGGTGAACCTGCCGATCGCGCTGCCCAGCGGCGACGCGTACCACGTGGACATCCTGCAGGAGCGCGGCAGCGACGTCGTCATCGCGTGCGGCGGCCTGTCCGAGGACAGCAAGTAACGGCACGCGCCGGCCGTACGACGAACGGGCCGGGCCTCCCCGCGGGGAGGCCCGGCCCGTTCGTCGTACGGCCGTGCGAACGACGCCCGGTTACGGCGCGCTCCCCGGCAGGTCCCCGCCGAACGAGTAGACCGGCAGCCCGAGCGTCTGCAGCTCGCGGCCGGTGACGGGCAGCTGCATCAGGCTCCCCTTCGGCAGCTTGCCGAACGCTCGCCAGTCGGCCCAGTGCAGGATCGCCTCGACCGCGTGCAGCTCCATGCGCTTCTCGTAGAGCATGGCGTCCAGCAGGTCGCCGCACTCGCCGTTCGTCTTGCGCGGCACGCACGTCGGGCGCGTGCCGGTGCCGGCGGCCGTGACGGGCGGCAGCTCGCCGATCGCGACGCGCGTCTTGTTGATCAGCGGCACCGCCTCCGCCGCCCGGCCGAGGCGGATGAGCGCCTCCGCGCGCAGCATGTCCATCTCGACCAGCGTCATGGTCGGGATGAAGCCGGTCTGGTAGTAGTTGGTGCCGTACCGCACGCCGCGGTAGCGCGAGTGCGGCGACGTGCCGCGCGTGGTCGACATCGTCTGGGACGTCGCCTGGGCGAAGTACTTGCCGGCCGTGGCCGGGCCGCCCGCGCCGTGGATGCGGCGGTCGAGCGTCCGGACCTGGATCTCCCCCTTCTGCTCGAACGGGAGGGCCAGCCACTGCTGGTACGCGTTCGACGTGTCGGCGATGCCGACGAAGTGGTTGTCGATGCGGGCGTCGGTCATCAGCTGCGTGTACTGCAGCCACGCGCTCGTCGTGCCCGACTTCGTCTGGTCGGCCTGCGCGCCGAAGTCCTTCGTGATGACGTTCGGCGCCGCGGTGAGGGTGAGCACCCGGTTCCAGTCGACCGCCGCGCGCTCCTGCGGCGTGCGGGCCGTGTAGACCAGCCCGCGCAGGATGTAGCCGTTCATGATGCGAACCAGCTCGTCGCGGTTGATCGTCTGCTGGTTCACCCACTCGATCGGCAGCGTGAAGTTCGTCGGCGCCGCCTTCGCCTCGGCGACCGCCTTCTCCAGCTGCGCCATGCCGGCCTTCGCGACCTCCTGGTACGGCGAGAACTCGAACTTGTAGGTGGCGGGATCGTAGGTCTCGTCCGAGACGAAGGCCTTGTCGTACATGATCCCGAGGTAGACCTGCGAGGCGCCGAGCAGGAAGCGCGAGAAGACGCGGGCGCGCGGCGTGTCGGCGCCGTTGGGCGTCGTCGCGTTCACGGCGCCCACGCGCACGCCGGCGTCGAGCGCCTTGAGCGCGTCGGTCTCGGTGGCGATGACCTCGTACAGGTCGTACCACGGCTTGCGGCCCAGCCACTGGCCGGCGTCGGTGTTGTTGTAGCGGACGCGCGGCTCCTGGATCACCTCCCAGGTGGCGGTCGCCGTGCCCGTCGTGATCTCGGCCAGGGCGCCGAGCTGCACGACGGGGTACGTCGAGTTGGTCCGCGCGCCCTGGGTCACGCCCCAGAAGTTGCGGAAGGCCAGGCCGGCGTTCTGCTCGAGGTTCGAGCCGTTCGTGAAGACGTCGTCGAGCTCCGGGGTGTCCGAGTTCGTGACGTCGAGGTTCATGCACGCGGCGGCGCCGACGAGCGTCGCGGCCCCGAGCGCGGCGCCGAGGCGACGCACGCCCCGGCGATTCGTGAGGAGGGAACGCATCGGCTCAGAAGGTCAAGTTGACGGCGGCGCTGAACACGCGGTACATGGGATAGTTGGCGTTGTCGACGCGCACCGCGGGGGAGCCCGCCTCCGGGTCGATGCCCGTGTAGTTGGTCCAGGTGAACAGGTCGCGCCCGACCAGCTCGAGCGACGCCCGGTCGACGCCAGTGCGCCCCAGCGCCCCGAGCAGCCGCTGCGGGATCGTGTACCGGACGGAGAGCTCGCCGAGCTTCATGTAGGTGCCGCTCTCCACGAAGTACGAGTTGTAGTTCGCGTTGTTGCTCGACAGGCCGTCGGCGGCCGTGTAGTACTGGATCGGCTTCTTCAGCTCCTCCGGCTTGCCCGCCTGCACCACGTCGTTGTGGTCGGTCGACTGGTAGAGCGCCTGCTTGATGTTGTTGTACACGTTCCCGCCGACCTGGCCGTGGAACGAGGCGTAGACCTGCAGGTCGCGGAACCGCACCGTGTTCTGGAAACCGTAGTTCATGCTCGGGAACGAGCGGCCGATGCGCGTGAACAGGTTGTTGCCGAGCGAGTCCTTCTGGAGGATCGGGCGGCCCCACGCGTAGCTGCGGCCGTCGACGACGACGGTGGTGCCCCACAGGTTCTTCGTCACGCCGTCGCGGTAGCTGTTGCCGCGGCCGACGGCGACCAGCACGCCGTCGTCGTTGACCTGGAAGGCGTCCTTCGAGCTCGCGTGCCACGCCGGGAGGTCGTCGGTCGAGTACATGAACTTCTCGCCCCACATCTCGTCGACGTTCGACCCGTCGCAGCGCCACCGGATGCCGTCGCCGTAGCACGAGCGGCCGAACTCGCGCAGCCGGGTGCGCGAGCGGTCGGCGACGAGGTTGACGTCCCACGAGAACCGGCCGCGCTGCAGCAGCTGCGCCTGGAGCGTCGCCTCGAGCGTGTGGCCGCTGACCTTGCCGACGTTCTGCTCCTGCGTGTTGAACCCGCTCAGCGCCGGCAGCGGCATGCTGATGATGTTGTCGCTCGTCACCTGGCGCGCATACACCAGGGAGAGCGACACGCGGTTCTTCACGATCGCGTCTATCCCGAACTCGTGCTCGCGCGCAACCTCGGGCCGCAGCTTCGCGTTGCCGAAGGACTGGCGCGTGGGCAGGCCGCCGGCCGCCAACTCGAGCGTCTCGTACTGATCGTAGAAGCTCGGCCGGTTGCCGGCGGTGCCGTACGAGTAGCGGAGCTTGAACTCGTTGACCGCCGCCAGCGGCCACCACGCCTCCTCGGCCATCCGGTAGGCGCCGCTCGCGCGGTACCAGTTGTTCCAGCGCGACTCGGGCCCGTAGAGGGAGTTGCCCTCGCGCTGGACGCTGAAGTCGCCGATCAGCTTGTCCGCGTAGTCGAGGTTGAGACTCGACAGCACGCTCGACAGGCGGCGGTCCGTGAACGACGACTCGATCGTCCGCGTCTGGCCCACGTCGAGGTCGCGCACGCCGGCGACGGAGAAGTCGGTGGCGATCGCCTCGGTGAACGGGTTCTGCTCGCGGCGCGAGAGCGCCTGCACCGAGAGGCGCGGCGTCAGCCGGCCGAACGTGTGCGTCGCGGTCAGGCCGACGGTGCCGTTGATCCCCTCGACGATGTCGTTCTCGCGCTCGAAGGTGCCCAGCGTCGGCGTCTGCCCGTCCGTGCCGAGGATGCCGCGCGGGATGTAGTTCTCGAACGACTGGTCCGACCGGTCGTAGTTGATGTTCGCGTTGCCGTTGAGCCAGCTCGTCAGCTTCAGCGTCGCGTTGGTGCTCAGCTGCGTGCGCGCGCGGCGCGTCAGCCAGTCCTGGTAGATCTGCTGCCGGTAGAGCGGGTTGACGATCGTGCTGTTCGAGTCGGGAAGCACGACGTACAACCCGTCCGGCGTCTTGCGGTTGATGTTGACGTCGGGGTCGATCGAGAAGAAGCTGTCCCACGCGATCGCCGGCTCGTCCACCGTGCCACGGGAGTGAAACGCCCCGACGTTGAGCTGCAGCCGGTCGCCGCGGCGGTGGTCGACGTTCACGCGCAGCGTCTGCTGGTGGAACCCGTCCGACTCGAACACGACGCCGCCGTCGTGCTGGCGGTTGTACGAGATCGCGAAGTTCGTCGACGGCAGGTTCTGTTGCAGGGTGACGCCGACGCGGTTGAACGTGCCGGCGTTGAAGAACTCCTTGGCCGGATTGAAGAGCGGGTCGACGTACGGGTTGTCCTTGAACGCCACCACGTCGGCCACGCGCCCGCGGCGCGTCGTGTCGCGCCCCGCGGCGTTGACGTACCCGCCGGCCGCGTTCGTCCGGTAGTGGTGATACGCGGGCTTCGTGAACTCGTTGGTGAACGAGTTCATGCCGGCCTCGGTGCGCACCGTGAACTGCGTCGTGTTGAGCGCGAGGTTGTTGCCGCGGTTCGTGGTGATCGAGATGACGCCGTTGGCGCCCATCGACCCGTAGAGCGACGCGGCGGCCGCGCCCTTGATCACCTCGACGCTCGCGATGTCGTCGGTGGCGATGTCGCGCGTGGTCACGCCCGTCTGCGTGTTCTGCACGACGCCGTCGACCACGTAGAGCGGGCTGGTGGTCTTGAACTGGCTGGTGGGCGTGCGCAGCTGGATCGTGACGCCCGAGCCGGGACCGCCACCGCCGCGGATGACCTGCACGCCGGCGACCTTCCCCTGCACGACGCTGGCGGCCGACGTGACCGGCGCCACCGGCAGGTCGGCCGCCGTCAGCGTGGCGACCGTGAACGGCGTCTTCACGTTCTGCGTCGCCTCCACCGTGCCGGAGACGACGACGCTCTGCAGGCGCAGTGGGTTGTCGACGAGGCGGAAGTTCAGCGTGACCGTGCTGTCGCGCACGAGGCGGACGTTGTCCTGCACGCTCACGCCGTAGCCGATGCGACGCGCCTCGACGTTGAACTGGCCGACGGCCGCGTTCGCGATGGTGAACCGTCCGCTGCTGTCGGTGACCGCCGCGAAGCTGGTGCCGACGATGCGGACGGTGACGCCGGCGATCGGGCGCGACGTGGTGGCGTCGGTGACGGAGCCGCTCACGCGGGCACGACCGAGCTGCTGCGCGCCGGCGGCCGTCGCCGTGACGGCCACGGTGGCCAGGCCGGCCGTGAGCGGTGCCAATGACCTTCGTACGGACACACTACCTCCTCGATGGGTGGGACGAGCGCGTCGGCACGGAGCCGGACGCGAGGGCGGCGGGAAGGGCGAGCGGGAAGGGCGAGCGGGAGGGTCCGCGCGACAGCGGGCGCGGCGGACGAGCGAACGGACGGGCAGGCGGGCGGAACGCTCGGGAGGGGAGAGGGCGAGCGGCCGGTGGGGACGGGAGGAAGGGGCAGCGGACTGTGCCGCCTCTAAGTGTCACAGCTCGCGCGATGCCGCAAGCCAAAGATTTTCGAGCGACGATAGGTGGGCTGGCGCGCGGCCCATCGACTCCCAGACCCGGCGAGGGCGGCGCGACGACACCGATCAGTGTTCGCCTGCCGCGAGGCAGCGACCGCGCGCCCTGGCACCATCAGCCCGCCTTTCGGGTTAACTTCCCCGTCCCCGCTCGTCCCCTGCCCCGCGCCGCGCCCGATGCTCCCCTCCCGCGCTGACGCCCTGGCGCTCGTCCAGGAGTACACGCAGTCCGAGTCGCTCCGGAAGCACATGCTCGCCGTCGAGGCGGCGATGCGCGCCTACGCCCGGCACTTCGGCGAGGACGAGGAGCGCTGGGGGCTGGCCGGGCTGCTCCACGACTTCGACTACGAGCGCTGGCCCAACGCCGGCCGCTCGCCGACCGAGGAGCACCCGAGCGAGGGCGTGCGGCTGCTGCGCGCCGCCGGCTATCCCGACGACGTCTGCGACGCGATCCTCGGCCACGCCGACTACACGGGCGTCCCGCGCCGGACGCGCATGGCCCGGACGCTGTTCGCGGTCGACGAGCTGACGGGGCTGATCACGGCCACGGCGCTCGTGAAGCCGTCGCGGTCGGTGCACGACGTGGACGCCGGCGGTGTACGGAAGAAGATGAAGGACAAGGCCTTCGCCCGCGGCGTGAACCGCGACGACGTGATCAACGGGGCGGCCGAGCTGGGCGTCGACCTCGACGAGCACGTGCGGTTCGTGATCGCGGCCATGCAGGCCGAATCGCAGGCGCTGGGGCTGTGATCGGTGCGGTCCTCCCCGCCGGGGCCGGCCGGCCCAACGTTCCTGGGGGCGCCCGCGTTGTCTGGGGCGACCCCACCCACCGACCGCAGCACCCAGTCGATGAGCCTTTCGTCCGCCGCGCTTCCGCTCCCCACCGGGGGGCTGGTCTCCCCGCCGCGAGCCCCGCGTGCCGCCGTGCGCGCGCCGGAGCGCGTCGTGGCTGAGCCGGTCCGCACCCCGGTCGCCGCCCCCGTGGCGGCCCCGGTGTTCGAGCCGGCCGCCGATCCGGTGCTCGCCGAGCGCGCGCTCGTGCTGGCAGCCCAGGCCGGGGACGCCCGCGCGTTCGCAGGGCTCGTCCGCCTGCACCAGCGCCGCGCCTACGCGGTCGCCCGCGCGATCGTCCTCACGCACGAGGACGCCGAGGACGCGACGCAGGAAGGCTTCCTGCACGCCTACCGCGCGCTCGACCGGTTCCGCCCGGAGCAGGCGTTCGGCGCCTGGCTGCACCGCATCGTCGCCAACGCGGCGCTCGACATCGCGCGCCGCCGCAAGGTGCGCGACGCGGACGAGCTGCCCGAGACGGTCGCGTCACCGCGGCCGATGCGCGACCCGGCGGAGTCGCTCGAGCTGCGCAGCCGCCTGCGCGAGGCGCTCGATCGGCTGAGCGCGCGCCAGCGCGCGGTGATCGTGCTGCACGACGTGGAGGGGTTCAAGCACGCGGAGATCGGCGCGATGCTCGGCATCCCGGAAGGGACGGCCCGCTCCGACCTCCATCACGCCCGCGCGGCGCTGCGGCGCCAGCTCGGCGAGCTGCGAGGAGACCTCTGATGTCGCGCTTCCGTCTGTTCTCGGGGGCGGACGACGCCTCCACCCCCCAACGGCCGGCGGACCGCCTCCGGTCGGACGACCTGCCGCCCGCGGACGACCCGGTGACGCGCGAGCTGCGCGCGCTCTACGGCGCGCCCGGCGAGCGGTACTGGGACGAGTTCGAGGGGCGGATCATGGCCGCCGTCCGGGCCGGCGCGCGCGCCCCGCGCGCCGCCGCCGACTGGTGGCAGGCGATGGCCGACTGGGCCCGTCCGGGCCTCGCGGCGGCCGCCGTGCTCGTGGTCGTGGTCGGCGCCATCAACCTGCAGTCGCGCGGCGCGCGGGCCAGCGTCGCCGCGGCGCCGGAGACCGGGCTGCAGCCGCTCGATCCGGAGCTCGCGCGCGCGGTCAACGACGCCACCAGCGACCCGGTGACCGCCGCCAACGAGCGGGCGGCGCAGGAGGCGGCGTACCTGCTGACGGGCGGCCTCAAGCGCCGCGCCCCGGTGCGGCTGGACGTCCCCGCGGCGCAGCCCGCGCCGGCGCGCGACGTCACGCCGCCGACGGACGCCGACGAGGTGCTGCGCGCCCGGCGCGAGGCGACCTTCCGCTACGTCATGCCCGACTGAGGGCGAGACGACGATGGAGCGGTCCAAACTCCTGGCGGCAGCCTTCCTCGCTGGTGCCTTCACCCTCGGTGCGACGGTCGGCTTCGGCTTCGACCGGTCGATCGGCCGGCCCGACGCCAGCCCGGCCGCCTCGGCCTACGCGGACTTCGCCGAGGAGCTGGCGCTGACGCCGGAGCAGAAGGCGGCGGTCGACTCGATCCTCGACGTGCAGCACCGGGCGATCGACTCGCTGCTGGCCCCGGTGCGCCCGCAGATGCGGGCCGTCCGCGACACGGCGCAGCGCGAGATCGCCGCCCGCCTCTCGCCCGAGCAGCGCGGGAAGTACGAGCGCTACCTCGCGCGCCGCGCGGAGGAGCAGGCACGGATGCGGGCGAGGTTGGAGCGGCCGCGCTGACGTCGGCGCTGAGGCGCGCTCGTCGGCGCGCTGGACGCTCCACCCCGGCACGGTAGATTGCCGAGCGGGTCGCGCCACCGGGCGCGACCCGCTTTTTGCATGGTCCAGCCGGCCGCCGCCCTGCGGCGCGGCCTTCCTCGACCCACCCCTGCATGTCCGCGAACTCATCGGACGCGGCGCCGCAATCGGGCCCGTCGTCCGCCGATTCCACCTCGGGCGATCCGTCAAGTCGGCCGGCGGCCCCTGCCGCCCTCCCGTCCATGTCGACGACGGCCGAGACGCCGACGACGCTCCACCCTCACGCGTCGCACCACCGCCCCGAGGAGAACCCCACCGGCCGCAAGCTGGCCGTCCTCACGCTGACGGCGCTCGGCGTCGTCTACGGCGACATCGGCACCAGCCCGCTCTACTCCATCCAGGAGTGCTTCCGCGAGGAGTTCGGGCTCGCCCCCTCGATCGCGAACGTCTACGGCGTGCTGTCGCTGATCGTCTGGTCGCTCGTGCTCGTGGTCAGCGTCAAGTACGTGATGTTCATCCTGCGCGCCGACAACAAGGGCGAGGGCGGCGTCTACGCGCTGCTCGCGCTGCTGCTGCAGCGCCAGAACCGCGAGGGCGAGGCGAAGCGGCGCGCGCTGCTGATCGCGCTCGGGCTCTTCGGCGGCGCGTTCCTCTACGGCGACGGCATCATCACGCCCGCCATCTCGGTGCTCGGCGCCGTCAACGGCATCAGCGTCGTCGCGCCCGCGCTCGGCCGCTTCGTGGTGCCGATCTCGTTCGCGATCATCGCGGCGCTCTTCTACTTCCAGTACAAGGGCACGGCCAAGGTGGGGGGCGCCTTCGGCTGGATCATGCTCACCTGGTTCCTGAGCATCGGCCTGCTCGGCATCGCGGAGATCGTGAACCATCCCGAGGTGTTCACGGCGCTCAACCCGTGGCACGCGATCACCTTCTTCACCAGCCATCCCACGCGCTCGTTCGTCGTGCTCGGTGCGGTGGTGCTGGTGATCACGGGTGGCGAGGCGCTGTACGCCGACATGGGCCACTTCGGCCGCAAGCCGATCCGGCTGGCGTGGTTCGGCTTCGTGCTCCCGTGCCTGCTGCTGAACTACTTCGGCCAGGGCGCGCTGCTCATCCGCGACCCGTCGGCGGTGGCGAACCCGTTCTACCTGCTGGCGCCCAAGGCGCTGCAGATCCCGCTGCTGGTGGTCGCGACGCTGGCGGCGATCGTGGCGTCGCAGGCGCTCATCTCGGGCGCGTTCTCGCTCACGCAGCAGGCGATCCAGCTCGGCTACGTGCCGCGCCTGCAGATCATCCACACGTCCCACGAGCAGGCGGGGCAGATCTACATCCCCGAGGTCAACAAGGCGCTGGCGATCGGCACGCTGCTGCTGGTCGTCACCTTCCGCTCGGCGGCGGCGCTGGCGGCGACGTACGGCGTGGCCGTGACGGCGACGATGGCGATCACGACGATCCTGTTCGCGCTCATCGCGCGGCAGCGCTTCGGCTGGTCGCGGGCCAAGATGCGCGTCTTCCTGTACGGGTTCCTGGCGATCGACCTGATGTTCTTCGCCTCGAACCTGCTGAAGGTGCCGCACGGCGGCTGGGTGCCGCTCGGCATCGCGGCGCTCGTGTTCCTGCTGATGACGACGTGGAAGCGGGGCCGCGAGATCCTGCAGGAGCTGCTGCAGAAGGCGACGATCCCGATGGACATGTTCCTCGCCGACGTCGCGCGCCGCCAGCCGCCGCGCGTGCCCGGGACGGCCGTCTTCATGACGTCCACCTCGGGCGGCGCACCGGTCGTGCTGCTGCACCACCTGAAGCACAACAAGGTGCTGCACGAGCAGGTGGTGCTGCTCTCCATCCGCTCGGCCGAGGTGCCGGACGTCGACGAGGAGGAGACGCTGGAGGTCGAGAAGCTCGGCCACGGCTTCTACCGCGTGGCCGCGACGTACGGCTTCATGGAGACGCCCGACGTCCCGCAGGTGATGAAGTTCCTCAACTCGCGCGGCATCCGCGCGCGGCCGAACGAGACGTCCTACTACCTCGGCCGCGAGCGCCTGCTGCCGAGCGGCAAGACGCGGATGATGCGCTGGCGGAAGAAGCTGTTCGTCTTCATGTCGCGCAACGCGCGCTCGGCGACGGAGTTCTTCAACATCCCGCCGAACCGCGTGGTGGAGCTGGGGACGCAGGTGGAGTTCTGACGGCTGCGGGCTGCGGGCCGCGCATCTGAACGACGAACTGCTGTGACGGGATGACAGGATGACCAGGAGGCTCCGCGGGGCGCGTCGTTCCAAGCGCCGGTGCGGAGCCTCTTCGTCATCCTGTCGAAGCCGTACGCCGTTCACCGGCCGGCGCGCCGGTCCCCTGTGGCCTCTGGGAGGGATGCGGATGCTCCGGATGCGAACGGATCCTTCGGATCGTCCCGCGTAGCGGCGAGGTCCCAGGCGCCACACGGAGCGATCCGCATGATCCGTTCGGATCCGGAGCATCCGCATCCCCCAACAGGCCAACAGGTCCGGCGCGCCGAGGTGTCCGGGGTTCGAGATCCGCAGCCCGCAGCCCGCAGCGCCGCTACAGCGGAGCTCCGACCCGCAGGATAGCCGCCCTTCCCGGCGCGTCCGCGAACGCCTTGTACCGGCTCATGAAGCTGCGGTATCGCACGTCGAGCGCGTTGCGGAGCGTCAGGTCCACGGTGAGCGGCCCGCGTGGCAGCATCCGCATCGCACCGGCGCCGAGGGTGGTGACCGTGTAGCCCGGCGGCGCCAGGTCGCGCGGGTCGATGCGCGACTGGCGCGCGTTCGTCTCCGCCGACGCGGTGGCGTAGAGCCCACGCAGGCCGCGCCACGCACGCTCGCGCTCCACGCGCAGCCCGTACACGAGGCGCGGCGGCGGGATGAAGGTGAGCGGCACGCCGGCCGTCACGTTCTCGCCATGCACCCAGTCGCCCGAGAGCTGCAGCGTGACGAACGACAGCGGGCGATACGCGGCCCGCCCCTCGACGCCCACCAGGCGCGCGTCGCCCTGCACCACCTGCAGCGAGTCGAACAGCCCGCGCCCCGTGCCGAACGGCCGCAGGTAGATGTAGTCCCGCACGCGGTTGACGTAGCCGGTCACCTCGGCGGTCAGCGTGGAGGCATTGATGCGCACGCCCGCCTCCGTGTTGAGCGACGTCTCGACGTCGAGGTCCGGCTGCCCGCGCTCGAACGCGCGCGTGCCCTCGTGGAAGCCGTTCGCCCACAGGTCCGGCGCGGCCGGCGCGCGGAAGCCGCGGGCGACGTTCGCCACCAGCGCGACCGGCGCGGAAAGTCGGTACAGCACGCCCGCGCTTCCCGTCAGCGCGGGGAACGCGCGCCGCTGCCCGGGCACGCCGATGGTCGCGTCGCCGTCCGTCGCCAGCGTGCGGTGGTCGAGGCGCGCGCCGAACGTCGTGCGCCAGCGCCCGAGCTCCGCCTGCTCGAACGCGTACACGGCGGCCGTGCGCGAGTCGCTCCCAGGGATCAGCGTCCTGCTGCCGCGGTTCTGGAAGCGGCTCGTCATCCCCGACACGCCGAGCGTGCCGGAGAACGGACCGACCGGCGCGTGGTGCAGGTGCGCGAACGCCGTCCAGTTGCGCACGAACAGCCCGAGGTCGGGCGAGACCGCGGCCGCACCCGCGAACTCGCGCCGCAGGTTCTGCTCGTAGCCGGCGTTGGCCTGCAGGCGCGCGCCGCCCAGCGGCAGCGTCGCCTCGACCGTCGCGCGGTACGTGCCGATGCGCTGGAAGCCCGTGTAGCCGGGGCTCGTCGCGGGATCGTCGAAGATCTCGATGCGCTCGTCGCGGCCCGCGTAGCGCGCGGTCACCGTGCCGCGCACGCCGCGCCAGCCGAGCGCGCCCTCGGTGGCGACGGCGCGGTTGTCGGTGTTGGCGAGCACGCCCGCCGGCGTGCGCATCGCGCCGCTGCTGCGCGCGGTGAGCGCCATGCGTGCCCCCAGCCCGCCGCGCGCGCCCTCGACGCTCAGGGTGCCGTCGGTGCCGCGCACGTTGTGGTTGTAGAGCGTGCTCGCGCGCCCACGCACGAAGGCGGCGCCGTCCAGCGCGTCGGGCACCGGCGGCGCGATCACGTTCACCACGCCACCCAGCGCGTCCGATCCGTACAGCACGCTCGACGGCCCCTTGATCACCTCCACCCGCTCGGCCGTCGCGGTCTCGACGTTGGGCGAGTGGTCGTGTCCCCACGCCTGCGTCTCGCTGCGCTGCCCGTTGTCGAGCGTCACGACGCGGTAGTGCGTCATGCCGCGGATGACCGGCTTGCCGATGCCGGTCGTCATCGAGAGGCTGCGGACGCCGGGCACCTGCTCCAGCGTCTCGCCGAGCGCGGCGCCCTGGCTCGTGCGCAGCTCGGCGCCCTCCATGACGGCGGTCGGCTGCGGCGAATCCTGGGCGCGCGTCGCGCCGGTCGTCGCGGTGACCTGCACCGCGGCCAGCTGCACGCGCGCGGCGCGCAGCACGACGTCCAGGTCACGCCCGTCGCCCGGCACCGCGACGCGCCGCGTCTCCGGCACGTGCCCCAGACGTGAGACGCTCAGCGTGTACGAGCCCGGCGCGACGGCCGAGAAGCGCCACTGGCCGTCCGCGCCGGTGACGCGCGTGCGGCCCAGCTCCACGAGGCGGACGCGCACGTCGGCGAGCGGGACGCCGGCCGTGTCCACGACGCGGCCCGCCACACCGCCGACGACCCGCGCGACGGCCGGCTGTGCGGTCCCCGTGCGCGAGACCGTGGACACGGCGAGCAGCGCGAGGACCACGGGCGCGGCCGCGGAGATGCGACCGCTGGAGGCGCGCAGACTGGCGGCGGGCATGGGTGGCGAGGTGACCGGACCGCGCGGCGCCGAAGAGACGAGTTCGGGCGACCGCGTCACTTAGTTAGGAGCGACTAACTTAGCCGCGCCTTGCTGGTCACGAAAGGGGGAGGAGGGCGCGCCCGGGTCCCGCCTCCGGGCGCGCCGGGGAGCCTTAGGACGTCTGAGCCATCAGAGACGCGGGCGCGGGTCGTCGCGCGCGAGCTCGGACGGCTCGTCGGGCAGCCGGCCGATGAACGGCGCGGCCACGAGCATCAGCGCGCCGAGGACCATCTGCAGCGTCGGGACGACGCCCGCCGAGCGGGCGAAGACGAACGGCGAGAGCAGCAGGAGCACGCCGCCGAGCGCGAGCGGGATGCGCGCGGTGCCGGGCGAGCGCTGGGCCATGAAGACCGCGGCGATCGCGAGCCCACCGGCGGCGAACGACGCCAGGGTGCCGCTGCCGAGCGCGACGCCCGTGGGCCCCTCGTCGGCGGCGAGGTTGGGCCACATCGCGAGGCCGATGGCCGCGACGCCGGCGACGATCGCGACCACGTCGGCCCACGTGCGCCGGCGACTGGAAGTGGAGCTCTCGGGCATGGGGTACTCCGGAAGGCTGGGGTCGGAGCGGCGCCGTGCGGCGCCGCGCATGTCACGCCGTCGCTCAACAAGCACGCCGGTTCATCGCGCGGCGCCGGAGCGTTCGCGTGCGAGTGGCAGGTGACGCGGCCCGACGTGCGCTTGTCTCGGTGCGGCCGGGCCCGCACCTTCAGCCCGCGCGACCACCCTTCCCGACCCCGGTCCTCTCGATGCCCCTGCGACGTCCCGGCCGCCCCGCGGTGGCCGCCCTGCTGGCGCTGTCCGCCGCGCTCGCATCCCGCCCCGCGGTGCTCGCCGCGCAGCCGCCCATCGGCGCCGCCGTGCGCGACTCGCTGCGCGACGACCGCGCCTTCTCGTTCGAGGCGCGCGGCCCCTATCGCCCCGCCGTCCCCCGCCCCGAGGCGCTCCTCGGCTACCGCCTGGGCGACCGCAACACGCAGTACGCCGAGCAGGAGCGCGTGCTGCTCGCCATCGCGGCCGCGGCGCCCGAGCGGGTGCGCGTGGAGGAGATCGGCGCCACGCACGAGGGGCGGCGGATGCGGCTCTTCGTCGCGTCGAGCCCCGAGAACATCGCGCGCCTCGACGAGATCCGGCGCGACCTCGATCGCATCGCCGACCCGCGCGCGGGAAGCGCCGCGGAGATCGACGCGCTGGCCGCGCGCACGCCGGCCGTGGTGTGGATCAGCGAGAGCGTGCACGGCAACGAGTCGCCCGGCTTCGAGAGCGGGATGCAGCTGCTCTACCAGCTGGCCGCGAGCGACGAGCCGGCGACGGTCGCCGCGCTGCGCAACGCGATCGTCGTGCTGAACCCGAGCTCGAACCCCGACGGCCACGAGCGCTTCAGCGTCTGGTACAACTCGGTGGCGCGCCGCGACCCGGCCAACCAGAGCTTCGAGCACGACGAGCCCTGGTCGATCCAGGGGCGCTTCAACCACTACCGGTTCGACCTGAACCGCGACGTCATCGCCAGCACGCAGCCCGAGGTGCAGGCGATCATGCGCGGCATGCTGCGCTGGCATCCGCAGGTGGCGGTGGACCAGCACGGCCAGGTGAGCACGTACTTCTTCCCGCCCGCCGCGCGCCCCGTGAACGAGCACATCGGGGCCGAGTCGGAGAAGTGGCTGACGCGCATCGGCCGCGCGAACGCCGCCGCGTTCGACCGCTACGGCTGGCAGTACTACGTGCGCTCCTACTTCGACCTGTACTACCCGGGCTACTGGGACACCTGGCCGTCGCTCACCGGCGCGACCGGGATGACGTACGAGACCGACGGCGGCGGGTGGAAGGGGCTGCTGTGGGAGCGCGAGGACGGCTCCAAGCTCTCGTTCCGCGACGGGATCGCGAAGCACTGGGTGTCGGCGATGTCGACCGTCGAGGCGACGGCGGCGGGCGCGCGCGAGCGCGTCGCCGACTACCTCGCCTTCCGCCGCCGCGCCGTCGAGGACGGGCGCGCGGGGCGCGTGCGGCGCTACGCCTTCTCGTCGGAGCGCGATCCGCTGCGCGCCGCCGAGCTGGCGGCCGCGCTGCTGCGCGCGGGGATCGAGGTGCGGCGCGCCGACGCGCCGTTCCAGAGCGCGCGCGCGCACGCCTACGGCCAGGGCACGGCGGCGGGCGACGCGGCGGCGGCGCGCCGCTTCGGTGCCGGTACGTACGTCGTGGATCTCGCGCAGCCGCAGGGGCGCCTCGCGCGCGCGATCCTCGAGCCGGCGCCGGTGCTCGATCCCGAGTTCCAGCGGCTGCAGGAGCAGCGCTTCGCACGCAACCAGCGGCGCGGGAGCGCGGGCTTCAAGGAGCAGTACGAGTTCTACGACATCACCGCGTGGTCGCTGCCGGTGGCGTTCGGCGTCGAGGCGTGGTGGACCGAGGACGCCGCGCCGGTGACGGGCGCGCTGCTCGCGCTCCCGGATGCGGGGCGCCCCGGTCCGGCGCTCGCGTCGGCGACGGCCGGCGCCGCGGCGCCGATCGCGCTCACCGGTCCCGCCGCGTCGACCTTCAGCGAGGCGTCGCCCGGCAGCGAGCTGCTGGCGGCGCCGCTGGGCGGCGGCGTGACGGGCGGCACGCGCGCGCAGAGCGCGTACGTGTTCGGCCCCGAGCGCACCAACGCGTCGCGCCTCGCGTGGCAGCTGCTCGCGCACGGCGTGCGCGTCACCGTGGTCACCGACAGCACGGAGGCCGGCGGGCGGCTGTGGCCGCGCGGGACCTTCGTCGTGCGCACGTCGCGCAACGACACCACCGTGCACGCGCTGGTCGATCGGCTGGCGCGCGAGGCGGGCGTCGAGGTGACGCCGGTGGCGAGCGCCTTCACCGAGCGCGCGAAGCTCGGCATCGGCGCGGAGCAGGTCGTGGCGCTGAAGCGGCCGCGCGTGGCGGTCGTCGGCGACGAGGGCGTGTCGCAGACGGCGTTCGGCGCGCTCTGGTGGACGCTCGACCGCCGCTACGGCGTCGACTTCACGCACCTCAACTGGCGGTCGATGCCGGGCGCGCTGTCGCGCTTCGACGTCGTGGTCCTCCCCGACGCGTACGGCGTGGGCGACTTCGTCGGCAAGGACGCCGTCGATCGCCTGAAGGCGTGGGTGCGCGCCGGCGGGACGCTGGTCGCGATGGGCAACGCCGCGGCGTGGGCGGCGCGCGAGGACGTGGGGCTCACCACGGCGCGCCGCGTCGGCGAGGACGCGAAGCCGGACACCGCCGGAAAGGCCGACTCCGCGCGCGCCGCGCGTGCGCGCGCCGACACGTCGGCCGAGGCGCGCGAGCTGCTCGCGGCCACGAGCCCCGGCGCGACGCCCGACGCGGCCGAGTGGCTGCCGGGGAGCCACTTCGACGTGGTGCTCGACCGCACGCACTGGCTCACGTACGGCTACGAGCAGCCGCGCCTCACCGCGCTGGTCACCGGCGACAGCTTCTTCCGCCTGTCGCGCGACGGGTCGAACGTCGCGGTGTTCCCCGCGCGCGGGCCGATGCACCGCGCCGGCTTCCAGTGGCCGGGCAACACCGAGCGGCTGATGCGCAACGCCGCGCTCGTGCTCGAGGAGCCGCTCGGCGGCGGCCACGTGGTGCTGTTCGGCAACGACCCGACGTTCCGCGGCTGGTGGCGGGCGTGGGACCGCATGGTGCTGAACGCGCTGCTGCTGGGACCGAGCTTCTAGAACGGCGCGGCGGGCCGCGCGCTGCGGGCTGCGGATCTGAACGACGAGGAGCTTCGGACAGGATGACAGGATGACGAGGAGGCTCCGCACCGGCGCGACGTCCCATCCGCCGAGAGGAGCCTCCTCGTCATCCTGTCATCCTGTCTGTCGTTGTCGTTGGGGTCCGGCGCGCCGAAGCGCGCGTCAGACCTCCGCGAGGCCCAGCCGCTCGCCGCGGTAGCCGCCCGAGCGCACGCGCTCCCACCACGTCCGGTTCTCGAGGTACCACGCGACCGTCTTCCGCAGCCCCGACTCGAACGTCTCGCTCGGCCGCCAGCCCAGCTCGCGCTGGATCTTGGAGGAGTCCACCGCGTAGCGCTGGTCGTGGCCCGGGCGGTCGGTGACGAAGGTGATCAGCGACGCTCGCCGCGTCCCGTCGGCCGCCGGCGCCAGCTCGTCGACGATGCCGCACACGAGCCGCACGACGTCGATGTTGCGGCGCTCCTCGCGCCCGCTCACGAGGTACGTGCCGCCCACGCGGCCGCGCTCCATCGCGGTGATGAGCGCCTCGGCGTGGTCGTCGACGTAGAGCCAGTCGCGCACGTTCTCGCCCTTGCCGTACACCGGCAGCGGCAGCCCCGCGAACGCGTTGAGGATCGTGAGCGGGATCAGCTTCTCGGGGAACTGGTACGGCCCGTAGTTGTTCGAGCAGTTGGTGACGATCACCGGCAGCCCGTACGTGCGGTGCCAGGCGCGCGCGAGGTGGTCGGACGCCGCCTTGCTGGCCGAGTAGGGCGAGCTCGGATCGTAGGGCGTGTCCTCGCGGAACGCGCCGTCCTCGCCGAGCGAGCCGAACACCTCGTCGGTGGAGACGTGGAGGAAGCGGAACGCGTCGCGCGCGCCGCCCTCGAGCGACGCCCAGTAGCGCCGCGCCTCCTGCAGCAGGTGAAACGTGCCGACGACGTTCGTCTCGATGAACGCGCCCGGCCCGTCGATGGAGCGGTCGACGTGCGACTCGGCGGCGAGGTGGAAGACGCCGTCGGGCCGGTGCTCCTCGAACACGCGCTGCATCTGCGTCGCGTCCCCGATGTCCACCTGCTCGAAGCGGTGGCGCGGGTGCTCCAGCGCGGCGCCGAGCGAGTCGAGGTTGCCGGCGTAGGTGAGCTTGTCGACCGTCACGACCGTGACGTCGGGACGCGCGAGCAGACGGCGGACGAGCGCCGAGCCGATGAAGCCGGCCCCGCCGGTGACGAGGTAGGTGGGCATGTCGAGCGTTGGGGGGGGTGCGCCGCGTCAGGCCGGGACCTGCGCGGCGTGCACGTCGTCCTGCGCGCCGCGGGTCGTCCAGCGGAAGAACACGACCGACATCACCAGCATGAAGTAGATGCCGCCCGGCACCCACATGATCAGCCCCCCGAGGCGCTGGTCCTCGAGCGGCGACATCCCCAGCACGCGCGGCGCCCACGAGTACGCGGGGTAGAGCACGCGGTCGGCGTAGGTGATGTAGACCGAGACGATCGACATCGGGATCGTCAGCAGGAAGCAGTAGAGCAGCTGCGCGGGGTACGAGAGGCGCGGCAGCTCGGGCAGCGTCCCGAGGATCGGCCACCACATCAGCGTCGAGGCGACCAGGAACATCAGGTGCTGCGTGATGTGCACCCCGTGGTACGCCAGCGCCGTGTTGTAGAGCGGCGGCAGGTGCCAGCCGGCCATGACGAGGTTGAACAGCACGAAGCACCACGCCGGGCGCGTGATGCGCGTGCCGACGGCGCGCAGCGCCGGGACGCCGAGCAGCGGGCGGAGCATCCACCCCGGCGTGCCGAGGAGGAGCAGCGGCACCACCACGAGCTGCAGCAGCAGGTGCTGCACCATGTGGGCGCTGAACAGGTAGACGTCGCTCAGGTCGTGGATCGGGCCGTTGAGCGAGACGAACAGCAGCGCGAGCCCGGTGAAGAACGCGAGGCGCTGCGCCGCGGTGGGCGTGCGCGCGCCGGCGGCCGGCGTCGCGCCCGACGCGGCGGCGGTCGGACCGACGCGGGCGCGCCAGAGATAGAGCGCCGCGAGCGCCGCGATGCCGATGGCGGTGCTCGGGTGCACGGAGAAGGTGCTGCCCAGCTGCGCCACCGGGTGCAGCAGCGCGAGGGCGGGGACGACGGGTGACGCGACGAGCATGCTTCCTCCAGCGGAGTCCTACGGACCTACAACGGCGACGCGGCCGCGCGCCGGGCGCCCGGTCGACCGGGGCGCCTCCAGCGCGCGGCCGCGTGGCCGTGCCGACCGGCTCCTCAGGTGAGGAGGCCGAGCCGGATCGAGAGGTGCCCGAACAGGAACATCAGGCCGATCAGCGTCAGCCCGGCCACGATGAACGGGCCGGTGAAGAGCGCGCGGAACAGCCGGTGGTCGTACTTCAGGTGCATGTAGACCGAGACGACGGTGAAGAACTTGACCGCCGACATGATCAGCAGCGCCGGGACGAAGTACGCCGAGGCGACGAAGCTGGGGATGTAGTAGGCGTAGACCTCGACGATCGTGATGACCGTGAGGAAGATGCCGACCTTCACGTACGTGCCGGCCGTCGGATGGTGCGCGTGGTGCGCCCCGTGGCCGGCGCCGTGGCCGTGGTCGCCCGCCCCGTGTGCGTCGTGGGAGTCGTGAGCCATCGTCGGGTCCGGTCTACTGGATGAGGTACACGAGCGTGAAGATCACGATCCACACGACGTCGACGAAGTGCCAGTACAGCGCGGCCATGTCGACGGCCAGCTCGTCGTGCGGCTTGAGCCCGCGCTTGAAGTCGATCATCAGCAGCGAGAGCAGCCAGATCACGCCGGCCGTCACGTGCGCGCCGTGGAAGCCGGTGAGCGTGAAGAACGACGAGCCGAAGAGGTTCGTGCGGATCGTCAGCCCCTCGTGCACGAACGACGTGAACTCGTAGGCCTGGAAGCCGAGGAAGACCGCCCCGAGGATGGCCGTCATGGCCAGCCAGAGCTTGGAGTTCTGGTAGGCCTTCCGGTTCGGGTTCTCCGAGTTCACCACCGCGTCGTGCGCCAGCACCATCGCCAGCGACGACATCAGCAGCACGAACGTGGAGGCCGAGGTCACCGGGATGTTGAGGATCGCCGGGAAGACCTTCCCCGTCGCCGGGTCGGTCCACGTCTCGTGCGGGTACGGCCCGACGAGCGACCGCCCCTTGTAGATCAGGTACGTCGAGATGAGCGACGTGAAGAGCATGCACTCGGACCCGATGAACGCCCAGATGGCGATCTTCCGGTTGTCGAGGCCGGTGGTCGTGTAGTGCCCGCCCGTGTGCGGGAGATCCGCCGGGGTGGCGGACGTCAGCGTCTCAGCGGTCGCCATCTCAGTGCGCGTCCTCGAGCGGGGTGGTGAGCCAGTTGTAGAGCGACGTCACCCACCACAGCGCGCCGAACGCCATGATGCTGACACCGGTCATCGTGCTCTTCCCCAGGAAGAGCAGGCCGCAGAACATCACGACCACGCCCAGGGCGCAGACGAGCGGCATGATCGACGGATTCGGCATCGGGATGCCGAGCTCCTTGGCGGTGGGCAGGCGCTGCGGCGCGTTGGCCGAGACGCGCACGCCCTGCTCGCCCTGCGCGTAGGCGGCGCCGCCGGTCGGGTTCACCTGCACCTCGGCGAACTCGTGGCCGTTGGTGATCCCCTCCGGGCCCGCGATGCCGAGGCGGCGGTCGCCGGTCTCGGTGTGCGGCACCTCGCGCGTCAGCTCGGGCGACTTCGCGTCCCACACCGGGTAGCGCGACGTCACCTTCGGCAGCTCGGCGAAGTTGTAGTCGGGCGGTGGCGACGGGATCGACCACTCCAGCGTGCCCGCGCCCCACGGATCGTTGCCCACGCGCTCCCCGTGGCTCCAGCTGCGCCACAGGTTCCAGAGCGTGATCGCGATGCCGATCATGAGGACGCCGGTGCCGGCCGTCGACAGCTGGTTGAACAGCGTGTAGCCCTGGTCCGCGTCGTACGTGTAGATGCGGCGCGGCATGCCCATCAGCCCCGAGTAGTGCATCGGGAAGAACGTCAGGTTCATGCCGACGAACATCCACCAGAAGCTCCAGCTGCCGAGCTTCTCGCTCATGATGCGGCCGCTGAACTTCGGGAAGTAGAAGTACGTCCCGGCGAACAGGCCGAACATCGAGCCGCCGAACAGCACGTAGTGGAAGTGCGCGACGATGAAGTACGTGTCGGTCTGCTGCAGGTCGGCCGGCGGCGACGAGTGCATGACGCCGGAGATGCCGCCGACCGTGAACAGGCCGACGAGCGCCACGGCGAACTTCATGGCCGTCGTGAAGCGCAGCGCGCCGCCCCACATCGTGGAGATCCAGTTGAAGATCTTCACGCCGGTCGGGATGGCGATCAGCATCGTCGTGAGGCTGAACACCGAGTCCGCGACCGGGCCCATGCCGACCGAGAACATGTGGTGCGCCCACACGCCGAAGCCGAGGAAGCCGATCAGGACCGTGGCGTACACCATCACCGGGTAGCCGAAGATCGGCTTGCGGCTGAACGCCGGGATCACCTCCGACACGAGGCCGAAGGCGGGCAGGATCAGGATGTAGACCTCGGGGTGCCCGAAGATCCAGAACAGGTGCTGCCAGAGCAGCGGGTCGGCGCCCGCGGCCGTCGTGTAGAAGTTCGTCCCGAAGAAGCGGTCGAAGATCAGGAACTGCAGCGCGATCGTGATGACCGGGAACGCCAGCAGCACCAGGAACTGCACGACGAACGAGTTCCAGGTGAACATGGGCATGCGCATCATGTTCATCCCGGGGGCCCGCATGTTCACGATCGTCGTGATGAAGTTGAACGACGCCGCGAGCGTGCTGATGCCGAGGATCTGCAGGCCGATGACCCAGAAGTCGATGTTGATGCCCGGGCTGTGGGCCTTCGTGGTCAGCGGGGTGTAGCCGAACCAGCCGCCATCGGGCGCGGCCTGGAACAGGATCGGCAGCGAGATGAAGATGCCGCCGAGCAGGTAGATCCAGTACGAGAACGCGTTGAGCCGCGGGAACGCGACGTCGCGCGCGCCGATCTGGAGCGGGATGAGCAGGTTGAAGAAGGCGGCGGACAGCGGCATGATGGCGAGGAACACCATCGTGGTGCCGTGCATCGTGAACACCTGGTTGTAGGTGTCCGCCGAGAGGACGTTGAGGTTGGGGCCGGCCAGCTGCGCGCGGATGAGCGCCGCCTCGATGCCGCCCCAGACGAAGAAGAACAGGCTGGTGAACAGGTACAGCGTGCCGATCCGCTTGTGATCGACCGTGGTCAGCCAGCTCCAGAGACCGGTCTCTTCCTGGGAGTGCGCGGGCGCGTACGCCGGCGCTGCGACGGTGGTTGCCATGCGGTGTCGGGGCTCCCTTACTTCAGGGCCAGGAGGTAGGCGACGATGTCGGCGATCTGCTGGTCGGTTAGCCCGCCCGCTTTCACCTGCATCTTCGTCACCGGATCGTACTCGTTGAGGCCGAGCGTCGGCATCACGACGCCGGGCTTCATCTTCCGAGTGTTCTTGATCCAGTAGGCGAGGTTGCGCGCGTCGTTCGGGAACAGCCCCGCGCCGATCGTGTTGCGCGAGCCGACGTGCGTGAGGTTCGGCCCGATCTTGCCGGCCGACATCGGGTTGCCGTTGATGTAGTGGCACCCGATGCACGACTGCGACGAGTAGATCTTCTGCCCGCGCGCCGCGTCGCCCGAGGCCAGCACCGCGTCGCTGATGCGCCCGATGTCCGCCGGGATCGGCGTGCTCGGACGGATGTGGCGCGGCAGCTTGTCCATCGGGTAGGTGTAGGCCGGCGTCGCGGCGCTCGGCCCCTGCACCGCGGCCAGCCCCGCGGCCGTGGTGTCACGCGCGGCGCCCGCGGCCAGCGGCTGCTGCGCGGACTGCGTCGGCGTCGACTGGCTGCGCGCGGCCGACGACGGCGGCAGCGCGGCCACGCCGGCGTCCGCCTTGGGGCCGGCCGACTGCGCGCCCGCCTGCGCGCGCGTCGCCGCGGCGGCGGCCGAGTCGCCCGGCGTCGCCGGGGACGCGCTCTGGCCGGGCGCCGGCGTGGCGCCGAACACGGCGACCGCCTGCTGCCCCTTCACCCAGCTGTCGAACTCCGCCGCCGTCACCGTGTAGGTGCGGAACTTCATGTTCGCGTGCGACGCGCCGCAGTACTCGGCGCAGTGCCCGTTCCACGCGGCCGCGCCGAGCGCGCTGTCCGGCGTGAACCAGAGGAAGTTCGTGTGGTTCGCGATCAGGTCGCGCTTGCCCGCGAGCGCCGGGATCCAGAACGAGTGCAGGACGTCCGCGGTCTTGAGCGAGAAGTTCACCGTCCGCCCGGCGGGCAGATAGAGCTCGTTCGCGGTCGAGACGTTGTACTCGGGATAGCGGAACTCCCACCACCACTGGTGGCCGATCACCTCGACCTGCAGCGCGTCGGGACGCGCCTTGGCCTGCGTGCGGAAGATCGTCCGCACCGTGGGCACGGCGATGAAGACCAGGATGACCGCGGGGATCGCGGTCCACAGGACCTCGAGCGTCGTGTTCCCGTGCACGTGCTTCGGCTCCGCCTGGCCCGGCTTCCGGCGGAACTTGATGATCACGTACAGCAGCAGCGCCTCGACGAGCACGAAGACGATCGTGCCCCAGAAGAAGAGCCGGTTGAACAGCGAGCCGACGTCGGCGTTGAACTCGGAGTTCTTGGTGAAGATCGAGTTCGGGTACTGGCCGGAGTCGCACGCGGCCAGTACGAGCAGTGCCGCACCCGCTAGCAGCGTCGCTGCCAGCCGTCGCGGGTGGTGGGTCCGTGTCATGCCTGATCCTAGGAGAGACGGCAGGAGTCGACGCGCAGCGAATCGCGGTCGAGGTTGGCGTACAGCGTGGGGAACCTAACGCCCCCGCTTCGAAACCTTCAAGCGAGCCGGAACTTCGCGACGATCCGTCGCGTGACGGACCGTCGTGAATGGGCGGGCGCGTCCGGAAGAGTCGCGCCAGCGACCGAGCACCGGCACGGACGCTCGCGCGACGCGATGGCGCCACGCGCACGCGCCCGAGCGTGCGCCCGCTCGCGCGCAATGTCGCCCGATGCCCCACGTCCGCGCGCGTCGGGCGATTCCCCCGGTCCGTGTCAGGGATTTCACCCATGCCCGGGGGCCGCGCGCCGCGCATCCCGTTTCGCGGCCCCGCGATCGGTCGTCACTCTCGCGCCCGCCATGGGCGCCCGCCGTCCCCGGGGCGCCTCCGCACGTCCCGACCGCCCCCGGCATGCCGGCCCTGCTCCGTATCGCCGCCTTCCCCGCCCCGCGCCCCCGCGCGCCGCGCGCCCATCCCCGCCTGCGCGCCGCCGCCCGCACCGCCGCGGGCGCGGCCCTGGTGGCGACCGCGCTGCTCCTGGGCGTCGCCGGCTGCCGCGGCGCCGCGCCCGGTCCCCGCGCGGCCGGCGTCCCCGCCGACACGATCGCCATCGGCATCGCGCTCAACCCCGAGCGCCCCGGCATGGAGGCGATCCACAACGGCGTCGACCTCGCCGTCGCCACCCTGAACGCCGACAGCGCCGTCCGGGCGCGCGGCCTCGTGTTCACGGCCGTCCGCACGCCGCGCGGGCTCACGAGCGCCGTCCGGGCGGCCGAGCTGCTGCGCGACCATCCGAAGGTGGCCGGGATCGTCGGCGACGCCGAGAGCGGCCGCACCCTCGACGCCCTGCCCGTCTACGAGGACGTGGACGGCGACGGCGAGCGCGCCGTGGTGGCCGTCTCCCCCACCGCCACCAGCGCGGCGCTGGCCGGCCGGAGCCCCTGGCTCTTCCGCGTCTCCCCCAACGACGAGACGGCGTCGCGCGGCGTGGCCGCCTTCGCGGCCGACTCGCTGGCCGCGCAGCAGGCGGCCATCGTCTACCGGAACGACTCGTACGGCCGCGACTGGGCCGCCACCTTCGCCAAGGCCTACAAGGGAAGCGACGGGTGGATCGTCGCCCGCGACCCGTACGTCCACGGCGTCACGGAGTGGGAGCCGTACGCGGCCTACCTGGCGACGCTGCAGCCGGACCTCATCCTCTTCCCTGGCAGCGCCGAGCACGCGGGCCCCTTCCTGCGCGCCCTCCGGAAGGCGGGACTCAAGGCGCCGGTCCTCGGCGGCGACGCGCTGGCCCCGCTGGCCGACTCGGCGGAGTTCGCGGGCGTGCACTACGCCGTGGCCTTCGTGGCCGAGCGCGCGGCGACGCCCGAGGGGCGCGCCTTCGTGCGCGCGTACGGGAAGCAGTTCGGCGCGCCGCCGGGGGTCCGCGCCGCGATGGCCTACGAGGCGGCGATGCTGCTGGGCCGCGCCGCGACGGCCGTCGGCCCCGACGCCCCGCGCCGGCGCGCCGCCGTGCGCGACTGGCTGAGCGCCCTCGGGAAGACGGCGCCGGCGTTCCGCGGCGTCGCCGGCCCCATCGCCTTCGACGCCCGGCACGACGTGGTGGGGCGCGGCGTGGTCGTCGCCCGCGTGCGGGCCGCCGCCGCTCCGACCCTCGCCGCCGCGGACGCCGCCTCGGAGGCCCGGCCGTGAGCACGACCTCGCGCCCCACCCCGGTGTCCGACCACGCGGCGCTCCGCCAGCCCACCGACGAGCTGGCGATCCCCGGCTGGACGATGGAGCACCCGCTGCCCGCCGAGGCGCCGGCCACGGCCGCTCCGCCCCCGCCTTCCACCCCGGCGCCGCGCCCCGCCGGGTCGGCGCTGGTGGCGATGCTGCGGCGCGGGCCGCGTCCGCGGACGATCCGCGCCTGGCTGCGCGCCGGCTTCGGCGCGAACCTGATCCTGCTGGCGATGGCGGGGGCGGTGGGCGTGGCCGGCCTCACCGCCGCCAACGAGCGCGCCACCGCGGCGCTCGTGGACCTGCGCGTCCACAACGACACGGTGCAGCAGGTGGGCGCGGCGGTGCTGCGCGAGATCCTGGTGGGCTCGCGCTACGCCGAGACGGGGGACCCGGCCTACCTGCGCCGCTACCAGCAGGCGATGGACGAGGCGGACCAGCTCCGCCGCCGCGCGATGGCGGTCCACGGCCTGAGCACCGCGGAGCGCGCGCAGCTGGAGGCGATCGGCGCCAAGCAGTCGGCCACCGAGGCGCGGCTCGCGATGGTGCGCGCGTACCACGCGCTGAACCGCCCGCAGCCCGCCGAGCGCGTGCTCGCCGAGGCGATGGAGGAGGTGTCGCGCATCGGGCAGGATCTGGCGCAGCTGCGCACCGCGGCCGCGGTGCGCGGGATCGAGCGCGAGTCGCTGATGGCCGACGCGCTGCGCACCGAGGAGGTCAAGCTGGCCGCGCTGCTGGCGGCGGCGCTGGCGGTCGGCGCCTTCTTCGCGGTCGCGACGTCGGCGGCGGTCACGCGGCCGCTGGCCGCGCTGGGCGAGGAGCTGGGCGCGATGGGCGCGGGCGACCTGCGCGAGGCGACGCAGCGCGCGCGCGAGCGCACGGGACGCCGCACGGGCCGCGACCTGCGCACCTGGGTGGCCGAGGACCAGCCGGCGGTCGAGTACGCGCGGCTGGGCTTCGCGGTGGACCGCGCGCGCGAGCGCCTGCGGATCCTGCTGGGCCGCGTGCAGGAGGAGACCGACCGCGTCACGGGCGCGGCGCGCGAGCTGGCACAGAACGCCGGCGCGACCGCCGTCTCCACGCAGCACGTGACGGGCGCGGTGCTGGAGATCTCGAACGGCGCGTCGGTGCAGCTGGACGCGCTGCACTCCGCCAGCGCGGCGATGGAGCAGCTGGCCGAGCAGGGCGCGGCGATCGCCGAGGCCGCGGAGGCGTCGGAGCGGGCGGGGCGCGAGATCCGCGGCACGGCGACCGGCACGCGCGCCGAGATCGCGCGGGCGGTGGACGCGCTGCTGGGTGCGCGCGAGGGCGCGGACGACTCGGCGCGCGAGATGGCGGCGCTGCGCGAGGCGACGGCGGTGGTGGACGACTTCGTGGCGGTGATCTCGGAGATCGCGTCGCAGACGCACCTGCTGGCGCTCAACGCGAGCATCGAGGCGGCGCGCGCGGGCAGCGCGGGGCGCGGCTTCGCGGTGGTCGCGCAGGAGGTGCGCGCGCTGGCCGAGCAGAGCGCGGCGGCGGCCGACGAGGTGACGGACAACGTGCGCCGCATCCGCGAGCGCGTGACGAGCGCGGTGACCGCCAGCGAGGCCGGCGCGGCGCGGCTGCGCGACGCGGAGCTGGTGGCCGGCGGCGCGTCGCGCGCGCTGGCCCGCATCGAGGACTCGGTGAAGCGCGTCGAGGAGGCGTCGGAGCGCGTGACCGCGCTGACGTTCGAGAACCGCGCCGCCATCGAGGCCGCGGAGCGCGCGCTCGTGAGCGCCCGGGACGCCGCCGCGTCGCACGCCGCCGCCGCGGAGGAGGTGGCCGCGTCCACCGAGGAGACGGCCGCCGCGGTGGAGCAGGTCTCCGCGACCGCCGAGGAGCTGTCGGGCGGCGCGAGCGCGCTGCGGGGGCTCCTGGGCGAGTTCAGGACGTGACGGTCCCTCGAACGGACTGCTGCGGGCTGCGGACTGCGGATCCTTGAACGGCGAACGGCCGCAAGGATGGAAGTCGGAGAAGATCGGATAACGAGGGATGGCTCCGTGCAGGTGCGAGGAACGTCGCGCCACACGGAGCCATCCGTCGTTATCAGACTTGATCCGATCTTATCCTTGCATTGCCGTTCGGGTCCGGTACGAAGATGCCGGCCACGCAGCACACCGCATGGTCGTCACCCGACCATCGCTTCCGGATTGAGCGCCTCGTCCAGCTGCTCGCGCGTCATCAGCCCGCGCTCCATCACGAGGTCGTACACGCCGCGCCCCGTCTCCAGCGCCTCCTTCGCGATCTCCGTCGACGCCTCGTAGCCGAGCACCGGCACGAGCGCCGTCACGATCCCGATCGAGTTCTCGACGAACCAGCGCATGCGGTCCGGGTTCGCCGTGATCCCCTGCACGCACCGCTCGCGCAGCACCACGCACGCGTTGCGCAGCGTCGCGATGTTGCCCAGCAGACGGTACGCGATCACCGGCTCGAACACGTTCAGCTGCAGCTGCCCCGCCTCGGCCGCCAGCGTCACCGTCACGTCGCCGCCGATGACGTCGAAGCAGACCTGGTTCACCACCTCGGGGATCACCGGGTTCACCTTGCCCGGCATGATCGACGACCCGGGCTGCATCGCCGGCAGGTTGATCTCGCCCAGGCCCGCGCGCGGGCCGCTGGAGAGCAGGCGCAGGTCGTTGCAGATCTTCGACAGCTTCACCGCGCAGCGCTTGAGCACCCCCGAGAGCTGCACGAACACGCCCGTGTCGGCCGTCGCCTCGACGAGGTCGGGCGCGGTGATCAGCTCCAGCCCCGTCACCGCCGACAGGTGCTTCCGCACCGCCTCGGGATAGCCGGCCGGCGCGTTGATCTTCGTGCCGATCGCCGTCGCGCCCATGTTGATCTCGCGGATCAGCCCCTGCACCTCCGCCAGGCGGTCGACGTCCTCCAGGATCGTGTGGCCGAACGCCGCGAACTCCTGGCCGAGCGTCATCGGCACCGCGTCCTGCAGCTGCGTGCGGCCCATCTTCACGAACGGCGCGAACTCCTCGCCCTTGGCCAGGAACGCGTTGGCGAGGTCGCGCTCCGCCTCGCGCAGCCCGTCGA
Source organism: Roseisolibacter agri (assembly GCF_030159095.1). Classification (NCBI taxonomy): domain Bacteria; kingdom Pseudomonadati; phylum Gemmatimonadota; class Gemmatimonadia; order Gemmatimonadales; family Gemmatimonadaceae; genus Roseisolibacter; species Roseisolibacter agri. Next base: position 571,208 of record NZ_BRXS01000005.1, on the reverse strand, counting down.
TGCTCCGGTGCAGCGCCAGCTTCACCGCCGTCGGATAGACGTCGTTGGTGGATTGCGAGAGGTTGACGTGGTTGTTCGGGTGGACCGTCTCGTACTGCCCGCGCTCGCGGCCCATCAGCTCGAGGGCGCGGTTCGCGATCACCTCGTTCGCGTTCATGTTGGTCGACGTGCCGGCGCCGCCCTGGATCATGTCGACCAGGAAGTGCTCGTGGTGCCGCCCGCCGCGCACCTCGCTCGCGGCCTGCACGATCGCCTGCGACACCGCGGGCGACAGCAGGCCGAGCTCCTGGTTCGCCATCGCGGCCGCCGTCTTCACCGCCGCCAGCGCCTCGACGAGCTGCGGGAACTCGCGCAGCGGCACGCCGGTGATCGGGAAGTTCTCCAGCGCGCGCATCGTCTGCACGCCGTACAGCGCGTCCGCCGGGACGTCGCGCTCGCCCAGCAGGTCGTGCTCGCGGCGCGTCGCGCCGCCCGCGAAGCCCATCGTGCGCCCGCGGCCCACCAGCGTCGCGTCCGCGCTGCGCAGCCGCTGCGAGATCGCCCGCGCCGCGCGCGCCACCAGCGCCGCGTAGATCGGCGGGTTCTCCTTCATCAGCTCGTCCAGCTGCGGCCGCGTCATCACCGCCGCGTCCACCGGCGACAGCGCGCGCGCGGTCGAGCCGTGGCGGCCCGCCTCGCCCAGCAGCAGCCCCTCGCCCACCCCCTCGCCGGCGCCCAGGGTGCTGAGGCGCACCTCGCGCCCCTCCGCCTTCCGCTCGATCGCGACCGCGCCGTCGAGCAGGATCGCGAACAGGCGACGCTCGTCCCCCTCGTTGAAGAGTGCCTCGCCCGGGGCGTAGGACTCGGGCGTGACGGCGCGCGCGAGCCGCCAGAAGTAGCTGTCGGGCAGCCCGTGCAGGAACGCGGTGCCGCGCAGGCGGTCGGCGAGGACGGAGGAAGTCGGGGTCATATCGTACAGGGAGTGAACTAAACGCGGACGCCGGTGCTGTCTTGCAACACGCGTGACCGGCAGGACGGGTCACGCGTGGGCCACGGGGCTGGAAAGTACCCCGCGGCCACCGACGGAGGTACCGCGTCCGGCTGGCGCCCCGCGTGTACCGGCGGCATCGTGCGCCCGTTCCGTCCCGCCCCGCCTCCCTCCCCTCCCGCGTGCGCCCGACCGGCAGCCAGGCCCCACCCGCGCACCTCGAGCGCGTCATCGGCCCCTGGGCCCTGGGCGCCAACGCGGTGAACCTCACCGTCGGCGCGGGGATCTTCGCGCTGCCGGCCGTCGTGGCGGGGATGCTGGGGCCCGCGGCGCTCGTGGCCTACGCCGTCTGCGGCGTGCTCATCCTGCTGGTGCTGGGCTGCTTCGCGGAGGTCGGCGGCCGCGTCACCGGATCGGGCGGCGCCGTGATCTACGTCGAGGAGGCGTTCGGGCCGCTCGCCGGCTTCCTGACGTGGGTCGTGTTCGCGCTGCCGTTCTCGGTCGCGTCGGACGCCGCCATCGTGCACGTGCTGATGGACGCGCTCGCGGGCTTCGTCCCCGCACTGGGCAGCGGTGTGGCGCGGCTGGCGGGGATGGCGCTGCTGGTCGGCGTGCTGGCCGCCGTGAACGTGCGCGGCGTGCGCGAGGGCACGCGCCTCTCCGTCGCGGTCACGGTCGCCAAGCTGCTGCCGCTCCTCCTGCTGATCGCGCTCGGCGTCGCCGCGATGCAGTGGCGGGCGCTCGCGTGGAGCGGCTGGCCGTCGGCGCGCGCGCTGGGCGCCACGTCGCTCGTGCTCTTCTTCGCCTTCATGGGCGCGGAGAGCGCGCTCACGCCCAGCGGCGAGATCCGCGACCCGGCGCGCACGGTGCCGCGCGGCATGCTGGGCGCGGCGCTCGCGCTCGTGCTGCTCTACACCGCGCTGCAGGCCACCGCGCAGGGCGTCCTGGGCGACGGGCTGGCGCGGCAGACCGACGCGCCGCTCGCGGCGACGGCCGCACGACTCGCGGGCGACGCGGGCCGGCGCATCGTGCTCGCGTGCACGGCGATCGCCGGGTTCGGCGCGCTGGCCGCCGACATGGTGGGCGCGCCGCGCGGCTTCCTGGCGATGGCCGAGCGCGGGCTGCTCCCCGCACCGCTGGCGCGCGTGCATCCGCGACGCCGCACGCCGTGGGTCGCGATCGTCGCGTTCGCGGCGTTCATCTTCGCGGCGGCCGCCACGGGCAGCTTCCGCGGGCTCGCCGTGCTCTCCAGCATCTCGCTGCTGCTCGTGTACCTGGGCGTGTGCCTCGCGGCGCTGCGCCTGCGGCGCACGCGGCCGCCCGCGCCGGGCACGTTCCGGCTGCCCGGCGGCCCGACGGTGCCGCTGCTGGCCGTGGCCACCGTCTGCTGGCTGCTCGCGCAGTCCACGCGCACCGAGGCGCTCGGCATGGCCGCGGTGCTGGCGCTGGCGACCCCGTACTATGCGCTGCGGCGTCGCACGCGCGCCGCGCCGCTCGCGCCCGCCGTCGCCCATCCGCCGCACTGACCCGCGTCCCTCGCATGCCGATCGTCTTCCCGTTCGACCCCGACATCGCGCGCGCCTCCACGATCCCGGCGCGGCTCTACAACGACCCGGTCTACCTGGAGCTGGAGCGCGAGCGCGTGTTCGCGCACACGTGGCAGCTGGTGGGGCGCGCGAGCGACGTCGCGACGACGGGCCAGTACCTGACGGCCGAGGTGGGGAACGACAGCATCGTCGTGGTGCGCGACGGCGCGACGCTGCGCGGCTACCACAACGTCTGCCTGCACCGCGCGGGGCCCGTCGCGCAGGGGTGCGGCAAGCGGCAGACGCTCCAGTGCCGCTACCACGGCTGGACGTACGGGCTGGACGGCCGCCTGCTGCGCGCCCCCGAGATGGAGGGCACCGCGAACTTCCGCGCCGACGAGATGCGGCTGGTGCCCGTGCAGGTCGCGCAGTGGGGGCCGCTGGTGTTCGCGAACCTCGACGGCAAGGCGCCGCCGCTGCTGGAGGTGCTGGAGGACGTGCCCGCGCGCGTCGCGCCCTTCCGCTGCGAGACGATGCGCTGGGTGACGCGCAAGTCGTGGGACCTCGCGTGCAACTGGAAGGTCTACGTCGACAACTACCTCGAGGGCTACCACCTGCCGGTGGTGCATCCCGGGCTGCACAAGGAGCTGGACTACGACAACTACCGCGTCGAGCCGCACCGCTACTACTCGGTGCAGCACGCGCCGCTGCGCGCGGTGCACGGCGGGAACGCCGCGGAGCGCCGCTACGATCCGGCGAGGACCGACGTGCCGGAGGCCGTCTACGTCTGGCTCTTCCCCAACACGATGCTGAACGTCTATCTGGGGCAGATGCAGACGAACGTCGTGCTGCCGCTGTCGCACGACCGCTGCCGCGTGGTGTTCGACTGGTACGCGGCCGAGCCGCCCGCCGACCACACGACGGACGCCGAGTGGACGAAGCTGATGGCGTTCAGCGACGAGATCCAGGACGAGGACATCGAGATCTGCGAGGCGGTGCAGCGCAACCTCCGCTCGCGCATCTACGACCGCGGGCGCTACTCGGCCGCGCGCGAGACCGGGGTGCACCACTTCCACTCGCTCCTGCACGAGTTCCTGACCTGATTCCCGGCGCACTCGCGCGCGGCTCGCGGGTATCAGGCGCACCATGTCCGTGATCCGTCCCCTCGCGCTCGTCTCGCTTCTCGCGCTGGCCGCCTGCGGTCCCGGCGCGCTCCGTGAGCAGCTGGAGCCCCGCCCGCCGCGCGAGGCGTACGTGCGCCAGCTGCAGGCGGCCGACCTGCACCGCACCGCCGTCGGCCGCGACTGGCTCGCCGCCGGCGACCGCGCGCTCGCCGCGCCCGCCGTCGCCGCGCTCCCGTTGCGCGAGCAGGGCGCGTTCGCGGCCGAGCAGCCGGGCGCGGTGGCGTGGCGGGTGGCGCCGAGGCGCGGGCAGCGGCTCACCGTGCGCGTCGAGGCGGCGGCCGACTCGGGGACGCGGCTGTTCAGCGAGCTGTACGCGGTGCCCGCCGACACCGCGCGCGCGCCGCGGCTGCTGGAGAGCGCGGACAGCCTCGCGACGAGCTACACGCTGGAGGCCGACGAGGACGGGACGACGTACGTGCTGCGCCTGCAGCCGGAGCTCCTGCGGGCGGTGCGCTGGAGCGTGACGTTCGAGACGGGGCCCTCGCTCGCGTTTCCCGTGGACGGCCGCGACAGCCGCGCGGTGCGCAGCGTCTGGGGCGCGACGCGCGACGGCGGCGCGCGCTCGCACGAGGGGATCGACATCTTCGCGCCGCGCGGCACGCCGGTGCTGGCCGGCAGCGACGGCGTCGCGTGGGCCGGCGAGAACCGCCTGGGCGGCACGGTGGTGTTCCTGCGCGACACGCGCCGCGGGCAGTCGCTCTACTACGCGCACCTCGACCGGCACGCGGTCGCGACGGGCGCGCGCGTGCGCACCGGCGACACGCTGGGCTTCGTCGGCAACACGGGGAACGCGCGCACGACCGCGCCGCACCTGCACTTCGGCGTCTACCGCCGCGGCGAGGGCGCGATCGATCCGTACCCGTTCGTCGACACGCGCGTGACCGCGGCCGCGCGGCCGGGGCGCGACACCACGCTCGTGGGCCGGCTGGCGCGCACGACGCGCGAGGACGCGGCGCTGCGCGCGGGCCCCGGCGAGCGCGCGGCGCGCGTGCGCGCGGTCCCGCGGCAGACGGTGGTGGCCGTCGAGGGCGCGTCGGCGGGGTGGCTGCGCGTGCGGCTCCCCGATCGCACGACCGGCTACCTCGCGGCCGGCGCCCTGGAGCCCGCCGACCGGCCGGTCGCGCGCGAGCAGGTGGCCGCCGCGGCGCCGGTGCGCGCGCGGCCCGATCCGGCGGCGCCCGACGTCGGGCTGGTCGCGGCGCCGGTCGAGGCGCCGGTCTACGGCCGCTTCGGCCGCTACGTGCTGGTGGAGGTGGACGGACGGCGCGGGTGGCTGGAGCGGCCGGCGGCGCGCGCGGACTAGGCCGGTATGGCCGGCTGAGCCGGCTGGACAGCTCTGACCGGGGCTCCCAACTTGGGCGCGCCGTACTCCCCCAGCCCCCGTCGTCATGCGCCCCGTCTCCCTGCTCACCGCCGCGCTGCTGCTGGGCGCGGCGCCGCTCGCCGCCCAGGGCCCCGCCCGCCCCGCCGCGTTCGACCCGTCCGGCCGCTACGCCATGAAGCTCGTGGTCGGCCGCGACACCGTCCCGTTCACCATCGTCGTCGCCGACAGCGGCGGACGCTGGGGCGGCACCTTCATCGGCTCCTCCGGCCGCGTGCGCCCGCTGATCTCGGTGGTGCCGCGCGACGGCGACGCGTCGCTGGTCATCCAGTGGGCGGAGACGAACGCCTTCGCGACCGTCCTGCTCCGCCTCCGCCCCGACAACACCGTGCGCGGCGCCGCCGAGTATCCGGACGGCACCTTCACGCTGCTCGGCACCCGCACCCCCAAGTGAGCCTGATGCCCACCGCCCTCTCCCTGCGCGGTCATGCCGCGCTCCTCGCCGCGGCCACGCTCGTCGCCACGGCGGTCGGCGCCCAGACGCCGGCCGAGCCGGCGCCCTCCTCGCTGCTGCCGGCGTCGCCCATCGCGCGCCTCGACGTCTCGCCCGCCGGCGGGCGCTTCACCGCCGGCGACTCGGCGCGCCTCGTGGTGCGCGCGCTCGACGCGGCCGGCCGGCCGATCCCCGGGGCCATCATCCGCTACACGATGCGCGGCGGCCAGGGCGAGGGCGCGATCGACACCACCGGGATGGTCGTCGCGAGCTCGGTCGGCAAGATGCCGCTGAGCGTCGTCGCGCTCGTGCCGGGGACGCGCCCGTTCATCCGCAACGTCGACCTGCAGATCGTCCCCGCCGCCGCCGCGCGCGTGGACGTGCGCACGCCGGTGTCGGCGCTGCTCGCGGGGCAGGTGCTGCGGATGGACGCGATCCCCTTCTCGAAGGCCAACGACCGCGCGCTGGAGCCGGTGCGGTGGACGAGCAGCGCGCCCGCCGTGGCGCGCGTCGATGCGAACGGGCTGCTGACCGCGGTCGCGCCGGGGAGCGCGACGCTCACCGCGACCGCCGGCGCCGCGCGCGCGACGGTGCCGGTGCGCGTGCTGGCCGCCGCGGGCGCGCGCGCCGTCATCGCCCCGGTGCCGACGTCGGTGCGGCAGGGCGACGTGGTGCGCCTGAGCGCCGAGGTGCGCGGCCGCGACGGGCGCGCGCTGTCGGGCGTGACGCCGACGTGGTCGTTCTCCCCCGGCGACGGGCAGATCGACGCGACGGGCGCGTTCGTCGGCTACCGCCCGGGCGAGTACCTGGTGACCGCCAGCTACGGCCCCGGCGCGAGCGCGACGACGCTGGTGAAGGTCGAGGAGCGCAACGTCCGCCGCCCGGTCGAGGTGGTGGGGCGCCTGCCGCGGACCGCGTTCCCGACGTCGGAGGTGTGGATCCACCCGAACGGGAAGGTCGCCTACCTGGGCACGCACGGCGGCGGCGACCGCGTGTACGCGATCGACATCTCGAACCCCGCCGGGCCGGTGGTGGTCGACTCGATCATGGCCAACACGCGCCTCGTGAACGACATGGTCACGACGGCCGACGGCAACGTGATGGTGTTCACGCGCGAGGGCGCGGCCGACCGCAAGAACGGCATCGTCATCGCCGACACGCGCGACCCGCTGCACCCCAAGCAGATCGCCGACTTCACCGACGGCGTCACGGGCGGCGTGCACTCGGTCTACCTGTACGAGCACCCGACGCACGGGAAGCACGTCTTCCTGACGAACGACGGCACCGGCGCGGTGGACGTCGTGAACATCGACGACCCGGCCAAGCCGCGCCGCGTGACGGAGTTCCGCACCGCGCGCCCCGACGCCGCGCGCTACGTGCACGACATCGACATCCACGACGGGCTGCTGTACGCCAGCTACTGGAACGACGGGCTGGTGATCCTCGACATCGGCAACGGGATCAAGGGCGGCACGCCGGCCAAGCCGGTGCTCGTGACGCAGTTCAAGTACGACCTCGACTCCCTGTATCGCGAGGTGGAGCAGGCGTCGGCGCCGGGCTTCACGCGCGGCACGCACACCGCGTGGCGGCAGCGCGGCGGCAAGTACGTGTTCATCGGCGACGAGGTCTATCGCAACGGCAACGTCAAGGGCGCGAAGGACGCGTCGGCGTCGCGCATGTACGGCACGCTGCAGGTGATCGACGTCAGCGACATCGAGCATCCGAAGTCGGTCGCGTGGTACACGCCCGAGCAGGGCGGCGTGCACAACGTCTGGGCGACGGGCGACACGCTCTACATCGGCGCCTACGACGCCGGCTTCCACGTGTTCGACATCGGCGGCGAGCTGCGCGGCGACCTGCGCGCGCAGGGGCGCGAGATCGCGTCGTTCAACACCGCCGACATGGAGGGCAACGTGAAGAACGCGGCCTTCACGTGGGGCGTGGTGGTGAACCCGAAGGACGGGCTGGCGTACGTGAACGACTTCAACAACGGGCTCTGGGTGATGCGCGTCGTGCCGAAGCCCCCGGTGGTGCCATGACGCGCCTCGCGACGGCGGCCGCGCTGCTCCTCGCGGCCACCCCGCTGCGCGCGCAGCAGCCGGCGCAGGCCGCGCCGCCCACGCGCGACTACCGCGTGTTCGTCGGCTCCGAAGGGGACGACCGCATCCAGCTGGTGCGGTTCGGCCCCGCGGGCGCGACGGTCGAGCGGCAGTTCCGCGTCGGCACCAACCCGACCGAGCTCCTCGGCCCGCACGGCGTGGGCGTCGCGCCCGACGGGCGGCACTACTTCGTCTCGACCGCGCACGGCACGCCCAATGGCGCGCTGCTCAAGTACACGACGGCCGGCGACTCGCTCGCCGGCCGCGTGACCCTCGGCGCCTTCCCGGCCACGCTGCAGGTGAGCCCGGACGGCAACTGGGTCTACGTCGTGAACTTCAACCTGCACGGCGACATGGTGCCGTCGTCGGTGTCGGTGGTCTACGCGCCCGACATGGCGGAGGTGGCGCGCATCCCGACGTGCACGATGCCCCACGGCTCGCGGCTGTCGCCCGACGGCACGCGCCACTACTCGGCGTGCATGATGGACGACGCGCTGGTCGAGATCGACGCCCGCAACCTGAAGGTCGCGCGCTGGTTCTCGCTGGCGAAGGGCGCGGAGCGCGGGATGACGGGCGCGCCGCCGCGGCGCACGGCCGCGGGCGGCGTCGCGAGCGGCCACGACATGACGAGCCACACCGACCACGCGGGCGCGCCCGCGCCGGTCGCCTGCTCCCCCACCTGGGCGCAGCCCTCACCCGACGGCAAGCGCGTCTGGGTGGCGTGCAACAAGTCGAACGATCTGGTCGAGATCGACGTCGCGTCGTGGACCATGACGCGCCGCATCCCGACCGGCGAGGGGACGTACAACCTCGCCGTGACGCGCGACGGGACGCTGCTGGTGGGCACCAACAAGCGCGGGCAGAGCGTGTCGCTCATCGACGTCGCGAGCGGCCGCGAGCTGGCGCGCATCCCGACCGCGCGTCGCGTGCCGAGCGGCGTGGCGCTGTCGCCGGACGACCGGTACGCGTTCGTGACGGTGGAGGGGATCGGCGCCCAACCCGGCACGGTGGAGATCATCGACCTGCGCGCGCGCCAGGCCGTGGCGCGGGTGGACGTGGGCCCGCAGGCCGGCGGCATCGACGTGTGGACGCAGCCTGCCGTTAGGTGAGGTGAGCCGGGGCTGAGCTCCGCACGTGGCTCGGGGCGGCGTGGGCGCCGGCCGGCTCGGAGATTTCGCGGGCGGAGCCGCGGCGCGTCTCTGCACCGCGAAATCTCAGGTCGCTCGGCCGGCGCCCACACCGCCCCTCCCCCCGAGCGTCGGCGCCGGGCACGCCACCAGGCGCGCGTCTCCCCTCGCGAGCGGCGGCCAGGCGGGGCCCGGCGCGAGCTGCGCCTCAGCTCAGCCGGCGCCCGAAGATCGATGCCGTGAAAGCGACGCGGGCCGAGAAGGGATGGGGGTGCGGGGGCGGTGGGGGATCGGCCGAGCGACCTGAGATTTCGTGGTGCGGAGACGCGCCGCGGCTCCGCCCGCGAAATCTCCGAGCCGGCCGAGCCCCCACCGCCCTCGCGCCCACGAGCGGAGCCCGGCGTGCAGCCCACCCAGCGCCCCGGGCGCCGCTAGATTGCGAGGTTCAACCCCTCGCCCGAATCGCCCCGCATGAGCAATCCCTCGCCCACGTCCGCGGGTCAGGAGCCCAAGGACGCCTACGACCCGACGTCGGTCGAGCAGAAGTGGCAGCAGCGCTGGCAGGAGCGCGGCACGCACGCCGTCGACCTGGCCGGCGGCGCGCGCCCGTTCTACCAGCTCATGATGTTCCCCTACCCGTCGGCCGAGGGGCTGCACGTGGGGAACCTGTTCGCGTTCACCGGCACCGACATCCAGGGCCGCTTCCACCGGCAGATGGGGCACACCGTGTTCCAGCCGCTGGGCTTCGACGCGTTCGGCATCCACTCGGAGAACTACGCCCTGAAGATGGGCGTGCACCCGATGACGATGACGCCGCGCAACGTCGGCAACTTCCGCCGCCAGCTGGACCGCGCCGCGCTGATGGTCGACTGGCGCTACGCGGTCGACACCAGTCAGCCCGACTACTACCGGTGGACGCAGTGGGTCTTCCTGCAGCTGCTGGAGCGCGGCCTGGCGTACAAGAAGAAGGCGGCCGTCAACTGGTGCCCGACCGACAAGACCGTGCTCGCCAACGAGCAGGTCGAGAACGGGCTGTGCGAGCGCTGCGGCACGCCCGTCGAGCAGCGCTTCCTGGAGCAGTGGTTCTTCCGCATCAGCGAGTACGCCGAGCGTCTGCTGCAGAACCTGGACTGGCTCGACTGGTCGGACACCACCAAGACCGCGCAGCGGAACTGGATCGGCCGCTCGCAGGGCGCGCAGATCGACTTCCTGGTGCCCAGCTCTGGCGACCTGTCGCCCGAGGACGACGCCGCCGTCGCCGGCGATCCGATCGTCATGGCCGGCACGCCGATCACCGTGTTCACCACGCGCGTGGACACGATCTTCGGCGCGACGTACCTGGTGCTGGCGCCCGAGCATCCGCTGGTGGACGCGCTGACGACCCCCGCGCAGCAGCGCGACGTCGACGCGTACCGCGCCGCGACCGCGCGGCAGGACGTCGTCACGCGCAAGGTCGACAAGGAGAAGACCGGCGTCTTCACCGGCTCGTACGCGCGCAATCCCGCCACGGGCGAGCTGATCCCCGTCTGGATCGCCGACTACGTGCTGATGGAGTACGGCACCGGCGCGATCATGGCCGTGCCCGCGCACGACGAGCGCGACTTCGAGTTCGCGACCAAGTTCGCGCTGCCCATCGTGCGCGTGGTGGCGGCCGAGGGCGAGGACGCCGACACGCCCGTGGAGGGCGGCGCGCACACGCACGACGCGGGCGGCCGCATCGTCAACAGTGCGCAGTTCGACGGCATGAGCGTCCCGCAGGCCAAGGAGGCGATCGTCGCCTGGCTGGCCGAGGGCGAGCAGGCGCGCGCGGTCACCAACTACCGGCTGCACGACTGGTGCATCTCGCGCCAGCGCTACTGGGGCCCGCCGATCCCGGTCGTGTACTGCGACGCGTGCGGCACCGTGCCGGTGCCCGTCGACAAGCTGCCGGTCGAGCTGCCGTTCCTGGAGGACTTCAAGCCCGACGACTCGGGCATCAGCCCGCTGGCGCGCGACGCGAGCTGGTACCACACGCCGTGCCCGCGCTGCGGCGCGCAGTCGCGCCGCGAGACCGACGTCAGCGACACCTTCCTGGACAGCGCGTGGTACTTCCTGCGCTATCCCAGCGCGGACCGCGACGACGTGCCGTTCGATCCCGCGCTGACGAAGAAGTGGCTGCCGGTGAACAGCTACATCGGCGGCAACGAGCACGCGGTGCTGCACCTGCTGTACTCGCGCTTCATCACGATGGTCCTGAAGGACATGGGGCACATCGACTTCGAGGAGCCGTTCACGAAGTTCCGCGCCCACGGCCTGATCATCCGCGAGGGCGCGAAGATGTCCAAGTCCAAGGGCAACGTCATCAACCCGGACGAGTACATCGACCAGTGGGGCGCGGACAGCTTCCGCACCTACCTGATGTTCCTGGGCCCCTACGAGGAGGGCGGCGACTTCCGCGACGCCGGCATCAGCGGCGTGCGGCGCTTCCTCGACCGGCTGTACGCCAGCGCGCGCGACATGACGACCGACGGCGCGCCCGACGCCGCCGTGCTGCGCAAGCTGCACCAGACCATCCGCAAGGTCGGCGACGACGTGCCGCGCCTGTCGTACAACACGGCGATCGCGGCGATGATGGAGTACGTCAACGTGCTGCGGAAGGGCGAGCGCACGCCGCACCGCGACGAGGTCATGCCGCTCGTGCAGCTGGTCGCCAGCTTCGCGCCGCACCTGGCCGAGGAGCTGTGGGAGCGCGGCGGCAACACGGGCAGCGTGCTCGACGCCGGCTGGCCGGCGTTCGACGCGGCGCTCGCGGCCGAGGAGTCGATCACGCTCGCCGTGCAGGTGAACGGCAAGACGCGCGGCACGGTGCAGCTCGCGCCGCAGGCGACGCAGCAGGACGCGCTCGCCGCGGCGATGGCCGAGCCATCGATCGCCAAGTTCGTCACCGGCGAGCCGCGGAAGATCATCTTCGTGCCCGGACGCCTGCTCAACCTGGTCGTCTGAGCGGGCGCACGCGATGAGCCTCGACGGCGTGCTCGTGGGCGTCGCGCTGGTGCTGGGGGCGGTGGCGGTCGGCGCCACCGCCCTCTCGCTCGTGCGGGCCAAGTACTGGTGGGTGCGCGTGTGGGACTTCCCGCGCGTGCAGCTGTTCGTGGCGGCGCTCGCGTCGCTGGGGCTGTGGGCGATGACCGGCGGCGTCGAGTTCCTCCCCGACCAGGGCGTGCAGGGGGCGCTCGGCGCCGTGCTCGTGGTGCAGGGCGCGGCCATCTGGCGCTACACGCGCCTCGCGCCGCGCGAGGTGCAGCACGCGCGGCATCCCGAGCCGGCGCGCGCGCTCTCGCTCGTCGAGTCCAACGTCCTGCAGACCAACCGCGAGTCCGACCGGCTGATCGGCGTCGTGCGCGCGGTCGATCCCGATGTCATGCTGTTCGTCGAGACCGACCACTGGTGGCAGGAGCGCCTCGACGCGGCGTTCGCCGGGTCGCATCCACACGCGCTGCGCTGCGCGCTCGAGAACACGTACGGGATGCTGCTCTACTCGCGGCTGCCGCTGGAGGACGCGCGCATCGAGTTCCTGCTGAAGCCGGACATCCCGTCGATGCAGGCGACGGTGCGGCTGCGCGGCGGCGAGCCGCTCTGGCTCAACTGCGTGCACCCGCGTCCGCCCGCGCCCGGCGAGAGCGACGAGTCGCTGGAGCGCGACGCCGAGCTGCTGCTGGTGGGCAAGCGCGTGCGCGACGCGCGGCTCCCGGTCATCGTGCTCGGCGACCTGAACGACGTCGCGTGGTCGCGCACCACGCGCCTCTTCCAGAAGACGAGCCGCCTGCTCGACCCGCGGAAGGGGCGCGGCTTCTACAGCACCTTCCACGCGCGCTATCCGGGGCTGCGCTGGCCGCTGGACCACGTCTTCTTCTCCGACCGCCTCCGGCTCGTGCGCATCGCGCGCCTCGGCTACGTCGGGTCCGACCACTTCCCGGTGCACCTGGTCCTGGACCTGGAGCCCGAGGCGGCGGCCGAGCAGCAGGCGCCCGAAGCGAAGGCGTCGGACCTCGCGGAGGCGCACGAGACGGTGGCCGAGGCGCGGAACGGCGGGACGAGCCGGGGCTGAGGGGCGGGCGGCGGGCGGCAACCCTGCCGCGCGCGCCCGGTGTCACATCGGCGAACCCCTCGCCACTCCGGAGCGACCTTCCGATGCGACCCCTCCACGTCTCCCTCGCCGCGCTGGCGCTTTCCGCCGCCGCCGGCGCCGCCGACCCCGCCACCCTGGGCGCGCAGGTGCGCACCCGCACGCCCGCCCCCTCCACCGCGCGCGGCGGCGACGTCTACGTCGAGCGCGGCGACGGCTTCACGCGCATCCGCTCGTGGACCAACGACGACAACCGCGCCGTCCTCGGCATCATGCTCGGCTCGGGCGACGACCGCGGCGTGCGCATCGCCGACGTCAGTGACGGCGGCCCCGCCGCCAAGGCCGGGATCGAGGAGGGCGACCGCATCGTCTCGATCAACGGCACCTCGCTCACCGTCGCCCGCGAGGACGCCGACGATCCCGAGCTGCAGGGCCTCGGCGCGCGCCGCCTGACGCGCGCGCTGGCCGCGCTCAAGCCGGGCGACGAGGTCACGCTGGTGGTCGCGCGCGGCAGCGAGCGCCGCACGGTGAAGGTGAAGACCGTCAGCGGCGAGAGCCTCGCGCAGACGAACGGCGCGCGTGTCTTCACGCTCCCCGGCGGCGCCAGCGGCTACGTGTTCGGCCGCGACTCGGCCGGCCGCGCGCGCGCCGAGGCGAGCGTCCGCGCGTGGCGCGACAGCATGCGCGTGCAGGCGGAGCGCCGCCCCGCGCTCGGCATCGCGGTGCAGCCGTCGGGCTCCGTGCGCGACACGCTCGGCCTCTTCGTCAGCAGCATCACCAGCGGCGGCCCGGCCGAGAAGGCGGGGCTGGTGGAGGGCGAGCGCATCGCCGCCATCAACAACGTCGACGTGCGCGTGCCGCGTGAGGACGTCGAGGACCGCATGTCGGGCAGCGCGCGGGCGTCGCGCTTCACGCGCGAGCTGCGCAAGGCGAAGCCGGGCGACGACGTGACGCTGCGCGTGTGGCGCGACGGCGCGTACCGCAACGTCACCGTGAAGGTCGGGCGCGCCGCGGACGTGTTCAAGTACGAGGGCGGCGCGGGCTTCGGCTTCGGCGAGGATGGGCTGTTCACGCTGCCGCGCATGCCGATGCCCGCGATGGCGCCCATGGCTCCGATGGCGCCCATGGCCCCGATGGCGCCGATGGCGCCCCTGCCGGGCGGCGTGCGCATCCTCCGCACGCCGCGGGCGGCGCCGCTCGCGCCCGTGGCCCCGCGCGCGCCGATGGCGCCGGCGGTCCGCACGCTGCGCCGCTGGACCGAGGTCTGACGCGGTAGGTGGAATGAAGACGCGGCGCGGATCGGCGCGCCCGACCCGAACGACAACAGCAGCAAGGATAGGATCGGACCAGATCGGATAACGACGGATGGCTCCGCGTGGCGGCGAGGGATCTCGCGCTCCACCGGAGCCATCCGTCGTTATCGGACCTCATCCGATCTTATCCTTGCGAATGCAGTTCGCTGTTCGGGTCCGGTGCGACCGCGTCGTGCTCAGGCCTCGTCGCCCGCGAGCGAGTGCGCGAACCGGCTGGCGAGGCCGGGGTGACGACGGAAGAGATACGTGCCGATCGTCGCCGCGGCGATCAGGTTCGCGGCCAGCACCTGGTACCACGCCAGCTGCCCGAAGTACTCCGAGCGCGCGAGGATCGCGGTCAGGCCGTAGAAGCCGATCTCGAAGAAGATGAAGAGGATGAAGAAGCCGATCAGCACCGACGGCTCCTCCTCCGCGTTGTTCATCACCGTCGCACCGATCAACCCCGCGACCACGAACGCCGCGTAGTGGAACGCCGTGTAGCCGAGCACCGCTCCCGCGGTCGCGGGTGCACCGGGCATCCCGAACAATGAGCTGAGCGACGCACCCAGCATCGTCGGTGTGGCCAGCGGTCGTCCCGCGACGGAGTCGAGGATCAGGAACCAGATGGCGACCGCCGTGGCGGCCAGCGCACCGGCGACGACGCCCTCACGCAACGTCCGGTGTTGCTCGAGCATGTGCGTCCCTCCTGCTTCGGGGAGAAGGTGCGAGGCGACCCGCCCCGCCGCGCCGTGCGCCGGGAATCGGACGTCCCGTGTGCAATAGGAGGCGCGATCCGGGACTCGGCAAGGGTGCCCGGGGCGCCGCCTCCGGCCGGGCCCGCCGCCCGCCCTCGACACCTTCCGGACCGGACACCAGCTTTCGGCATGCACCGCCCCTCCCCCTCCGCCGCGCGCCGCGCCGCGGCCCGCCGCCCGCTCCTCCCCGCCCTCGCGCTCGTCGCCCTCGCCGCCTGCGGCGGTGGCGCCAAGCCCGCCAGCGGTGACGCTACCTCCGGCGACTCGGCCGCCGGCGACAACCTCGTCGCCCGCACCCGCGCCGCCGCCGCCCGCGACGAGGGCCCCGTGGTCTGCGGCCCCGGCACCGACGAGGCGCTGACGCTCGCCGTCCGCGAGTACATCAAGCAGGCGACGCCCAAGCCGCAGCGCTTCCTCGTCTCGGTCGGGACCGACTCCGCCCTCCCCGAGGCCGGGCAGCGCGCCCTCCAGGACAAGGGCCCGATGTACCTCTTCCCCGCGCAGCCGGCGCTGCAGCAGCAGATGCGCACGCTGCTCCACGACAAGGGCGACTACACGACGCTGCTGCTCGTGCTGCGCGACGCCACGCGCCGCGACAGCACGGCCACCGTTCGACTCGACGGGCATTACGTGGGCGGCGAGGACGACGGCAAGCCCGCCGGCCCGCGCGTCTACCAGGTGAGCTGCGCGGCCGGCAAGTGGAGGCTGGCCGGCGCCGCTCCGGAGCGCGGCGCATGAGCGACACGACGATCACCATGGGGGCCACGCTGGCCCCGCCGGTCGAGGCGCCCCCGCGGCCCACCGCGCCCGCGCCCACCGGCACCGAGACGGTCCGCGCCGCCGCGCCGGCGCCGCGCGCGCGCGAGCGCCTGCTCTCCCTCGACGTCTTCCGCGGGATGACCGTCGCCGGGATGCTGCTCGTGAACAACCCCGGCACGTGGGGCGCGATCTACCCGCCGCTGGAGCACGCCGAGTGGCACGGGTGGACGCCGACGGACCTCATCTTCCCGTTCTTCCTCTTCATCGTCGGCATCACGACGCAGCTCTCGCTCGGCGCGCGCCGCGCGCAGGGCGCCACCGACGGCCAGGTGCTCCGTGCGCTGCTCAAGCGCGGCGCGATGATCTTCCTGCTCGGCCTCGCGCTCAGCGCGTTCCCCTTCTTCCAGTGGGGCGAGATCAAGGGGATCCCCGACGCGTCCTTCCTCGACCGCGTCGTGTACCGCGCCGAGCACCTGCGCATCATGGGCGTGCTGCAGCGCATCGGGCTCGCGTACATCGTCGCGGGGCTGCTCACCTTCAGGACGACGCTCAAGCAGCAGGTCGTCATCCTGGCCGTGATCCTCTACGGCTACTGGATCGCGATGACGGTGCTGCCCGTCCCCGGCACGGACACGCTCGGCATCTTCCTGCTGGGGGAGCCGGGGCACACGCTCGACGCCTGGCTCGATCGCGTGATCCTCACGCCCGCGCACCTGTGGGCGGGCGGCGGCGGCCTGCGCGACCCCGAGGGCCTGCTCTCCACGCTCCCCGCCGCGGGCACGGTGATGCTCGGCAACTTCGCGGGGCGGTGGATCGGCCGGCGCGAGCACGGCCTCGCCGAGCGGCTCAACGGGCTGTTCGCGGCCGGCGCGCTGGCGATGATGTTCGGGCTCATGTGGCACTGGGTCTTCCCGATCAACAAGTCGCTCTGGACCAGCTCGTACGTGCTGTTCACGGGCGGGATGGCCGCGGTCGCGCTCGCCACGATCATGTGGCTGGTGGACGTGCACCGGTACAGCGGCTGGACCAAGCCGTTCGTGATCTACGGCGTGAACCCGATGCTGGCCTTCCTCGGCTCGGGGCTGATGGCGCGCATGATCTACTCGATCCTCAAGGTCGACGTGAACGGCCGCCCCGTCGCGCTGCAGAAGGCGATCTACGACGCGGCGTTCGCGTCGTGGCTGGCGCCGAAGAACGCGTCGCTCGCCTTCGCGCTCGCCTTCGTCGGCCTCTGGCTCGCGATCCTGTGGGTCGCGTGGCGCCGCAACTTCATCTTCAAGGTCTGACGGCCTAGTCTGCGGGACGCGCGGCGCCGCGCGACGATCCGGAACGTGGCGCCGCGGGCGGGGTGATCGTCGGGAGGGCGCGGTCGTGCGCCACGCGATCGCCCCCGCCGCCTGGAACGCCTGTTGCCCCGCCGCACCGTCATGACGTCTGTCGCCCCTCCCGCGCGCGCGGCGCGCCGCCCCCTGGCGGCCGCCGCGCGCCTCGTGCTCACGACCGCGCTGGCCGCGCTCGCGGTGCCGCTCGCGCCCGCGGTGCACGCCGCGCCGCTCCCCTTCCTCGACTCGGCCGCGACGGTCGAGGCGCAGACGGCCCGGAAGAAGAAGGCCGCGCCGAAGCGCCGCACCACGCGCAGCAGCGCCGCCTCGCGCCGCGGCAGCGCGCGCCGCGCCGCCGCTCGTCCGGCCGCCGCGCCGCCCGCCCCACGCTGGACCACGCCGCGCAGCGCGGCCGCGCTCGCGAGCGACCTCGGGGCGATCCTCTCGCGCCGCGAGGACGGGCAGTGGGGCGCGATGGTCGTCTCGGTCACGCGCGGCGACACGCTGTTCGCGCGCGACGCCGACGCGCCCATGGTCCCCGCGTCCACGATGAAGATGTACACGTCGGCGCTCGCGCTCGACCGCCTGGGACCGGACTGGCGCTTCCGCACCGAGGTGCTGCGCGAGGGCGCGCTGGACGGCGACGGCACGCTGCGTGGCAACCTCGTGATGCGCGGCGACGGCGACCCCGCGTTCTCGCGCCGCTTCCAGCCGGGCAACGACTACGCGGCGCCCGTGAAGCTGCTGGCCGAGCGCGTCGCGGCGGCGGGCGTGAAGCGCGTGACGGGCGACCTCGTGGCCGACGCGAGCGCGTTCGAGGCGCGCACGATCCCCGAGGGCTGGCTGACGCGGTACGCGGGCGCGGGCTACGCGGCCCCCTTCTCCGCGCTCTCGATCAATGAGAACATCGTCGTCGTCGCGATCCACCCGGACGGCCGCGTGCTGCTGGAGCCCGCGACCACGGGCATCCGCGTCGAGAGCTCGGTGACGACGCGCGCGGGCGGCGGCAACGGCGTGCGCGTCATCCGCGCGGCCGACGGCCACGTCGTCGCGCGCGGCTGGATCGGCCGCAAGGCGCCGGTGCGCCGCCTGCAGCTCGTCGTCGCCGACCCGCCGACGTTCGCGGCGGGCGCGCTGCGCGCGGCGCTCGCGGAGCGCGGCATCACCGTCGATGGCCAGCTGCGCACCGGCCGCGCCGCCGCGGGCGCCGAGCGGGTCGCGGCGGTCGAGTCGCCGCCGCTGGCGGACCTCGTGGCGGTGATGAACCGCGAGAGCATCAACCACTTCGCGGAGATGATCTTCCGCAACGCGGTGCGCGGCCCCGCGCGCGAGGGCGAGGGCTCGGCCGTCGCGGGCAACGCGATGCTGCAGCGCTTCCTCACCGAGAAGGCGCACGTGCCCACGTCGGCCGTGCAGGTGAGCGACGGCAGCGGCCTCTCGACGCTCGACCGCGTGACGGCGCGCTCGATGATCCACCTGCTGGGGCTCGCGCACCGCGCGCCCTGGGGCTCGGTCTTCCACGCGTCGCTGCCGGTGGCCGGCGAGAGCGAGTTGATGCGCGGCCGCATGCGCGGCACGCCCGCGCAGGGCAACCTGCACGCGAAGACCGGCACGACGAACGACGTGATCGCGCTCGGTGGCTACGTCACCGCGGAGAACGGCGAGGTGCTCGCGTTCAGCTTCATCTTCAACGGGCGCGATCGCTGGAACGCGCGCGCGACGATCGACGCCATGGGGGCGACGATGGCCGGCTTCTCGAGGTAGCTCACGCAGCACGCAGCACGCAGCACGCGAAAGGGCCGGCCTCCACGCGGAAGCCGGCCCTTCGTGTGTCACGCACGCGCGATCAGATCGCCCGCACTTCGATCCCCCGCCGCCCCAGCTCCTCGATGTAGCGCGCGGGCGGGATGCACTCGTCGGGCGTGCACACCTTGCCACGCCCCGTCTCGCCGGCGACCTGCATCTGCGCCGTGATCGAGAGCGAGTAGCCCGTCGTGCGCATCATCGCGCTGATCCCGTGCTCGGCGTCGTAGCGGTCGATCACCTCCCAGCCCAGTCGCGCCGGCCGGCCGTCCTTCGTGCCCTCGACGACCACGCGCAGCGCGACGACGTCGTGCCCGCCCGGCTTCTTCAGCTTCGGCGTCACCGCCGTCACGAACGCGTCGCGCGGCACCACGCGGTGCCCCTTCACGTCGATCGGCTGCAGGTCGAGCAGCCCCAGTTCCCGGATCGCCGCCATGATGTGCGCGTGGCCCGGGTAGCGGAGCGTCTTGTACTCCATCGTCGGGATGCGGCCCTCGTAGCGGAACGGCATCGTCGACAGCCCGCCCGCCGTGTGGAACGCCTCCAGCGTGCCGAGGGGCGCCGGGAAGTCCACCGGCTCGATCTCGGAGAGCGGCGTCACCTGCGCGCGCTGGCCATCGCGCAGCACCCACGACATCGTCGTGTAGTAGTCGAGCGCCCCCTCCAGCGAGTAGACGATCTGGTAGTTCAGCGGCGGCTCGGGGTTCTGCGGCAGCCCGCCGACGAACATGCGCACCGCGGACACCTCGTCCAGCTGGTCGATGCCGTGCTGCGCGAGGATGTTCACCATCCCCGGTGCCAGCCCGCAGTCGGGGATGATGCTCACGCCGCGCGCGGCCGCCTCCGGCTCCAGCGCGCGCTGCTGGAAGACGATGTCGGTGTTGCCCCCGAGGTCGCAGTAGTGCGCGCCGGCCTCGATCGCGAGGCGGGTCATCTCGAGGTTGAAGTAGTACGGGAGCGCGCACATGACGGCGTCGCACTCGCGCATCAGCGCCAGCACCGCCTCGCGGTCGCGCACGTCCAGCGGCGTCGGGATGAGCCGCGGCCCCGAGAAGGGGGCGAGGAAGGGCGCGATCGTGCCGACGTGCAGGTCGGCGAGGCGCACCTCGGTGACCGCCGGGTTCTGCAGCAGGTCGTAGGCGCAGGCGGAGCCTTGCAGCCCCGCACCGAGCACGAGCATCCGCATCGATGAGTCTCCTGGTCGAGTTGGGTTGAGCGCCCGCAAGCTAACGGCCGGCGCCCGCGCTCGCCTGCGCCCCTCGCGCACGCTCCTCGCAGGAGGGGGTGGCCATGACAGCCGCCGCCATCCGCCCCAGCCCCCAGGATCCCGACTGGCGCTCCCGCCTGCTCGAGACGCCCGCCGCCATCGCCGCGCTCCTCGGCCGCGTGAAGCGCATCGCCGTGCTGGGCATCAAGACGCCGGAGTCGATGCAGCCGGCCTTCTACGTCCCCAAGTACGCGCAGCGGGCGGGCTACGAGATCGTCCCGGTCCCGGTCTACTACCCGGAGGTCACCGAGATCCTGGGCGAGCGCGTCTACCGCCGGCTCGCGGACGTGCCGGGCCCCATCGACCTGGTGAACGTCTTCCGCCGCCCGAAGGACCTCCCGGCCCACGTCGACGACATCCTCGCCGCCGGCCCGCACGCCGTCTGGCTGCAGTCGGGCATCTATCACGACGAGGTGGCGGAGCAGCTGGCGCGCGCGGGGATCGCGGTCGTGCAGGACCGGTGTCTGATGGTCGAGCTGCGCGGAATGGGGATATAGCGCGGCGGGCCGCGGGCTGCGGATCGTGCGCCCTGCATCGCCGCGCCGGCCCCCTCCATTGGAGAGGTGACGGATGCTCCGGATGACGCGGATCAGACGGATCGCTCCGTCCCGGCGCACGGGACATCGCCGCCGCGCGGGACGACCCGAAGGATCCGTTCTCATCCGGAGCATCCGCATCCCCCATCGGCAAACGGGTACGGCACACCGGACCCGACCTACAAGCGCAGACAGGATGACAGGATGACCAGGAGGCTCTGTGCGGCGTATGGAACGACGCGCCACGCGGAGCCTCCTGGTCATCCTGTCTCGTAGTTCACGCAGCAGACGGCAGAGTCAGAGCCGCACGCGATTCCGTCCGTCCGCCTTCGCCCGGTACAGCGCCGCGTCCGCGCGCGCGAACAGGTCCTCCACGCTCTCGATGCGCGCCGCGGGGAACGTCGCCACGCCGATGCTCGCCGTCATGCGCAGCTCGCGCTCGTCGTCCCATGGGCGGAACGCGAACCCCTCCACGCGCTCGCGGATGCGCTCCGCGAACACCACCGCGCCGTCGTCGTCGGTCTCCGGCAGCACGATCAGGAACTCCTCGCCGCCGTAGCGCCCCACCATGTCGCTGCTGCGCGCGGCGGCCATCAGCAGCTCCGACACCGACCGCAGCACCGCGTCGCCCACCAGGTGGCCGTGCGTGTCGTTGACGCGCTTGAAGTGGTCGAGGTCCAGCAGCAGCAGCGCCACGGACGTGTCGTAGCGCAGCGCGCGCTCCATCTCCGTCGTCAGCCGCTCCGTGAGCGCGCGGCGGTTCAGCAGCCGCGTCAGCGAGTCCGTCGTCGCCAGGTGCTCCAGGCGCGCGTTGTCGGCGCGCGTCGTCTCGATCACCTGCGCGCGCTGCACCACCGCCACCGCGGCGCCGATCACCGCCTCCGCGAACGCCACGTCCTCGGGCGTCAGCGGCGGCTGCTCGCGCGTGCGGCGCAGCAGGAACACGCCGCGCTGCGCCGGGTCGATCGCGAACGGCAGCGCCATCGCGCTGCGCACCGGCACCTCCGTGCCGTCCAGCCCCACCACGGCGCGCCCGCCGTACAGCGGCGACGACGCGACGTCCTCCAGCAGCACCGGCTCGCGCGTGTCGAACGCCTGCCGCACCTCGGGATAGTCGGCGATCGCGATCTGCCCCTTCTGCAGCTTCGGGTTCTCGAACGCCGTCGCGACCACGCCCACCTCGTGGTGCGGGCCCGTGAGGATCACCGCGCAGTGCGACACGCTGAGCGCGCGCGCCACGCGGCGGGCCAGCAGGTGGTAGACCTCGTCCGCCGCCAGGTCGCCCGTGACCTCGTGCAGGATGTCCACCAGCTTGCGGCGGTTCTCGGCGTCGGCGCGGGCGCGCTCCAGCTCCTCCTGCGTGCGTCGCAGCGTGTCGCGCTGCGTGCGGAGCACCGCGCCCACGCGCAGCTGCGCCTGGATGCGCGCGACCAGCTCCTTCACGCGGAACGGCTTGCGCACGTAGTCCGCGGCGCCCAGTCCGAGCGAGCGCACCGTCGCCTCCTCCACGGGCGCGGAGGAGAGCATCAGCACCGGCACGTCGCGCCACCGCGGCTCGCGCTTGATCCGCTCCAGCAGCTGCACGCCGTCGCCGTCGGGCATGAAGATGTCCAGCAGGAGCAGGTCGGGCGGCCGCTCCTCGCCACTGCCCAGCAGCTCGAGCAGCGCGGTCGCGCCGGGCACGGCGGTGACCTCGTAGCCGTGCTCCTCCAGCACCCACGACACGCTCTCGACGACCGCCGGATCGTCGTCCGCGATCAGGATGCGCGCGCTCATCGTGGCCGCTCCGGGCATGGGGCGTTCGGTCCGGGCGCGGGCGTCGGTCAGCGGCCGGAGGCCGCGGGCGCGCCGGAGCCGTCCGGCGCTCCCAGCACGCTGCACAGACCCGGCCACTCGATGTTGCCCCCGCTCAGCACGCACACCGTGTCGCCGTCGGCGGCGGGCGCCACCAGCCCCTCGCGCAGCGCCGCCAGCGTGATCGCGCCGCTCGGCTCCGCGACGAGCTTCATGCGGTCCAGCAGCGCGCGCATCGCCGGCGGCAGCGCGGCGTCGTCCACCACCACCACGTCGTCGACGTAGGCCTGGTGGTGCGCGAAGGGCGCGGTGCCCACCTCCACCGCGAGCAGCCCGTCGGCCAGCCCCTTCGTCTGCCCGAGGTGCACCGGGCGCCCCTCGGCGCGCGCGCGCGTCAGCTTGGGCGCCCCCGCGGGCTCCACGCCCACCACGCGCGTCCCCGGCGACAGCAGCTTCACCGCCGTCGCCACGCCCGCGCTGAGCCCACCGCCGCCCACCGGCACCAGCACCAGCTTCACCGTCGGCAGGTCCTCGACGAGCTCCAGCCCCGCGGTCCCCTGCCCCGCGATGATCGTCGGGTGGTCGTAGGGCGGCACGAGCACCGCGCCCGACTCGCGCACCAGCTCCATCGCGCGGCCCATGCGGTCGGCCGTCGTCGTCCCCGCCAGCTCGATGCGCGCGCCCAGCCGCTCGGCGCCCGCGCGCTTGGCCGGCGTGACGGTGGTCGGCATGACGACCGTCGCCGGGACGCCGAACAGCCGCGCGGCCAGCGCCACCGCCTGCGCGTGGTTCCCCGACGACGGCGCGACCACGCCGCGCGCCCGCGCCGCCGGCGGCAGCTCGGCCAGGAAGGTGTAGGCGCCGCGCAGCTTGAACGCGCCGCCGCGCTGCAGCATCTCGGGCTTCACCCACACGCGCCCGCCCGCGGTGGGCGGCACCACGTCGTCGGCCGGCAGCAGCGGCGTGCGCACGGCCACGCCGCGCAGCGCGGCGGCGGCCGCGCGGAGGGCGTCCAGCGTGACGAGCGGAGTCGCGGTGGTGGTCATCGACGGGCGGCGGGTGGAGGCGCGAGGGCGGCGGCCGACACGATATGGCTCAGGCCGCTTTGACCCCGTTCCGCCGAATCTAGTGACTCGCGGGAACGCGACCAAATCGCGCCGCCGCCCCTCGCACCACTCGTACCGCAGGAAAGCGCCACAGCGGGGTGGAGGGGCGACGGCCGAACGCACGACGGCCCTCCGGCAGCTGCCGGAGGGCCGTCGTCACCGCATGGTGCCTCGGCCGAACGGGCTCACTCCGCCGCGTCCGACCCCTCGGCGCCGTCGCCGTTGTCCCCGTTGTCGCCGGCGACCGAGTCGTCGGCCTCCAGCCCCTCGGCGTTCTCGTCCTTCTCCGAGACCACCCGGGCCACGGCGCAGACGAAGTCCTTGGCGTCGAGGTTCACCAGCTTCACGCCCTGCGCGTTGCGGCCGGTGTTGCGCACCTCGTTGACGGCCGAGCGGATGATCACGCCGTTCTTGGTGATCAGCATGATCTCGTCGTCCTGCACGACCTCCATCAGCGCGACCAGCCCGCCCGTCTTGTCGGACAGCTTGCCGGTGATGATGCCCTTGCCGCCGCGGCCCTGCACGCGGTACTCGGTCAGGTCGGTCACCTTGCCCATCCCCTTCTCGGTGACGAGCAGCAGCGTCGCGTCGATGCGGCGCACGACGACCATGCTCACGACCTTGTCGTCGGGGCGCAGGTCCACGCCCTTCACGCCGGTCGTGTCGCGGCCCATGTCGCGCACCTGCGACTCCGGGAAGCGGATCGACAGGCCGTGCTTGGTGGCCAGCACCACGTCGTTCGTCCCGCTGGTGATCTGCACGTCGATCAGGGCGTCGTCCTTCTCGATCTTGATCGCCTTGATGCCCGTCGCGCGCACGTTCCCGTACTCGCTGAGCTGCGTCTTCTTGACCGTGCCGTTGCGCGTGCAGAAGAACAGGTACTGGTCCTCGCGGAACTCGCGCACCGCCACCATCGACCGGATCCCCGTGTCGGGCGACACGTTGATCAGGTTCACGATCGGCTTGCCGCGGGTCGCGCGGCCGGCCGCCGGGATCTCGTGGACCTTCAGCCAGAACACCCGGCCGTCGTCCGTGAAGATCATGATGTAGTCGTGCGTGCTCGCGATGAAGAGCCGCTCGATGAAGTCGGTGTCCTTGAGGTCCTGGCCCGACAGCCCGCGCCCGCCGCGCCGCTGCTTGCGGTACGTCGTCACCGGCGTGCGCTTGATGTAGCCCGAGTGGGACATGGTCACGACCATGTCCTCCTCGGCGATCAGGTCCTCGATCGTGAACTCGCCCTCGTCGGACGTGATCTCGCTGCGGCGGTCGTCGCCGTACTTCGCGACCACCTCCGCCAGCTCGTCCTTCATGATCTGCATCCGGCGCGGCCGGCTGTTGAGGATCTCCTTCAGGTCCGCGATCATCGCGCGCACCTCGCGGAGCTCCTCCTCCAGCTTGTCGATCTCCAGGCCCGTGAGCTTGGCGAGGCGCATGTTCAGGATCGCCTCGGCCTGCCGCTCGGAGAGCTTGAAGCGGCGCTGCAGCTGCCCGCTCGCCGTCGGCGTGTCGGGCGCGGCGCGGATGATCTTGATCACCTCGTCGATGTTGTCGACGGCGATCTTCAGACCTTCCAGGATGTGCTCGCGCTCGAGCGCCTTGTCGAGGTCGAACTGCGTCCGCCGGACGATGACGTCGTGCCGGTGGTTGATGTAGTGCAGCAGGACGTCGCGCACCGGCATGACCTTCGGCACCAGCCGCCCCGTCGCCGCGTCGGGCACGAGGGCGAGCATGATGACGCCGAACGTCGACTGCATCGTCGAGTGCTTGTACAGCTGGTTCAGCACGACGCGCGGGATGGCGTCGCGCTTCAGCTCGATCACGATGCGCATGCCCTCGCGATCCGACTCGTCGCGCAGCGCGCTGATCCCCTCGACCTTCTGCTCGCGGTGCAGCTCCGCGATCTGCTCCACCAGGCGCGCCTTGTTCACCTGGTACGGCAGCTCCGTGACGACGATCTGCGACTTGCTGGAGGACTCCTTCTCCTCGATCACGGCGCGCGCACGCATCACGACGCGGCCGCGGCCCGTCTCGATGTAGTCCTGGATCCCCTGGCGGCCGTAGATGTACGCGCCGGTCGGGAAGTCCGGTCCCTTGATGTGCTTCCGGATCGCCGACGGCTCCAGGTCCGGATTGTCGATCAGCGCGACGAGCGCCGCGGCGACCTCGCGCAGGTTGTGCGGCGGGATGTTGGTCGCCATGCCGACCGCGATGCCCGAGCTCCCGTTCACCATCAGGTTCGGGATGCCGGCCGGGAGGACCGTCGGCTCCTGCAGCCGGTCGTCGAAGTTGGGCGCGAAATCGACGGTGTTCTTGTCGATGTCGTTCAACATCTCCGTCGCCGCGCGCGTCAGGCGCGACTCGGTGTAGCGGTACGCGGCCGCCGGGTCGCCGTCCACGGAGCCGAAGTTCCCCTGGCCGTCCACCAGCGGATAGCGCAGCGAGAAGTCCTGCACCATGCGCACGAGCGCGTCGTACACCGACTGGTCGCCGTGCGGGTGGTACTTGCCCAGCACGTCGCCCACCACCGTCGCCGACTTCTTGTACGGGCGCCCGGGCGTGAGGCCGATCTCGTTCATCGCGTACAGCACGCGTCGCTGCACGGGCTTCAGCCCGTCGCGCACGTCCGGCAGTGCGCGCGACACGATGACGCTCATCGAGTAGTTGATGAACGACTCCTTGATCTCCTCGTCGATCAGACGCGGAAGGATGCGTTCGCGATTGTTCGGAGCGGTCATGAGCTACCTGGCGGTCCGGCCGGTGGGGACGACGCACGCGGGGCCTTCAGGGCCCCGCGCGGCAACCTCCCAATCTACCCATCGGGACGCCTGAACGCAACCCGAAACTCCCGCCGTAAGTGACGCCACCGCACGCACTTACAGCCAGGCGAGCGGAAGGGCGTCCGGAGCCCGTTGCCGGGACGCGCACGGGGCCGGGAGCGACTGGCTCCCGGCCCCGTGACACGGCCGTGATTCGGCCCCCGACGGCGCTCCCGGCGCCCTGCGGTCAGCCCTCGCGCCGCGTCTCGTCGGCGCGCGCCTCGGCCTCCTCGAGGGCCTCCTCCTCCGCCGCCTCGCGGGCGATCGCGTCGCGCTCCGCCTTGTAGCGCTCGTACCACTCGCGCGTCACCTCGCCCGCCAGCTCGCGGTTCCCGAGGCCGAACGAGAGCGCCATCGCCAGCGCGATCGCGCCGAACAGGATCGCGAACGCCGTCGTCACGATGTCGGTCGCGATCCCCAGCTCCTGCAGCGCCATGAACACCGCGAGGATGATCACCCCCCAGCGGCCCACGCGCGCCAGCGTCGGCCCGCCGTGCAGCCCGCCCGCCGACGCCATGATCAGCCCACCCACGAACCCGCCGAGCACGATCCCGACGATGATGATCACGATCGCCGCGATCACGCTCGGGATGTAGCTCACCAGCTCCGAGAAGACGTTCGCCAGCGACTGGAAGCCGAGCGCGTTGGCGGCGATCAGCATCACCGCGAACATCACGAACCAGAACAGCAGGTTCGCGATGACGCGCGCGGGGTTCAGCTGCGTCCCCGAGCGCTCCACGGCGTGCAGCACGCCGCCGCGCTCCAGCATCTCGTTCAGCCGCACGCGGCGGAGCAGGCGGCTCGTGCCCTTCTCCACCAGCTTCGCCAGCAGGTAGCCGGCGAACAGGATGACGAGCGAGCCGAGGAGCGACGGGACGAACAGGCCGAGCTGGGCGAAGCTTTCCTGCAGGCGGGCGAAGAAGTCCATGCGAGCGCCGGGATGGGCGGCGTGTCGTGGCGGGAGGGAGGATGGCCGAGGGTGACGGCGGTCACGCGCCGGTCAATCTACCGGGCCCGGCCCGTCGCGTCAGTTCCGGCGCAGTCGCGGCTCAGTTGCGGGTGCCGCGCCGCACGTCGAACAGGGCGCTCCGCCGGCAGGTCGGGCAGATCAGCCACTCGCGGCGCCGCGCGTAGCCCAGCCCGAACGAGCCGCCGCCGATGGGGCGCCGGGTGAGCGTCGCGCCGTCGCGCGGACACAGGGCCGGCCGTCCCTCCGCCACCGCGGCGCGGAGGGCCTGCTGCTCCTCGGGCGTGTACTGCGCCGCCTCGGCGGGCGGGGTCGGCTCGGAGGGCTCGGACATCGAAGCTCAGGCGACGCGGACGACGACCTTCCCGAACTGGTCGCCGCTGGCCAGGCGCTCGTAGGCGCGGCGCCCCTCGGCCAGCGGCGTCACGGAGTCGATCACGGGCAGCAGCCGCCCTGCGCGCAGCTCCCCGATGATGGTCGCGTACTCGGCGTCCGTCCCCATCGTGGAGCCGAGGAGCGACCACTGGTTCCAGAACATCCGGCGGACGTCGGTCTGCACCATCGCGCCCGACGTCCCGCCGCACGTCACGAGCCGCCCGCGCCGGCCGAGCGCCAGCAGCGAGCGGCTCCAGGTCGCCTCGCCCACGCTGTCGATCACGACGTCCACGCCGCGCTTGCCGGTCGCCTCGCGGATCACGCGCGGCACGTCCTGCGTGCGGTGGTTCAGCACGTGGTCGGCGCCCAGCGCGCGCGCGCGCTCGAGCTTGTCGTCGCTGCCGCTCGTGACCCACACCGTCGCGCCGATGCGCTTGGCGATCTGCAGCGCCGCCTGCGCCACCCCGCCGCCGATCCCCCAGATCAGCAGCTGGTCGCCGGGGCGCACCTGCGCGCGCGTGACGACCATGCGCCACGCGGTGAGCGTCGCCAGCGAGAAGGCCGCGGCCTGCTCGGCGCTCACGCCGTCGGGGACCGCGTGCACGCTGCGCCCCGGCACCACCACCCGCTCGGCCATGAAGCCGGGGACGTGCTCGCCGAAGATCCGGTAGCGCGGACAGAGCGGCTCCTCGCCGTCGAGGCAGTACTCGCACACGCCGCAGCTCGCACCGGGGTTGATCGCGACGCGGTCGCCGGGCCGGACGTGCGCGACCTCGCTGCCCACCGCCTCGACGATCCCCGCCCCGTCCGACCCGACCACGAACGGCGGGACGATCGTGATCCCCGGCAGCCCGCCCACCATGTAGAGGTCGAGGTGGTTGAGCGCCGCCGCCTCGATCCGGACGAGCACCTCGCGCGGCCCCGGCGGCGCGGGCTCGGGGAGGTCGTCGCGGTACGCGAGATGGTCGAGGGAGCCGTGACCGGCGAGGGTGAGAGCACGCATCGGATCCGGGAAGCGGAGGACGGAACGGCGGAGAACGGAACGGAGGAGGACGATGGGGCGTGAGACGGAGAAGCGGCCCTTCGAGCTCGACGCTTCAAGCGGAGATCCGCCGTTTCGTCTCACGCCCTTCCGTCCTCCGCTCCATCGTCCTCCGCGGTTCCGTCCTCCGCTGTACCGGACCGTTATATTGGGCGGAACACTAACCGGCCCGCGCGGCCGCGAGCCAGCGCGCCGACTCCACTCCTCTGCTCTCTTCGGATCGGTCATGATCGCGATCAAGGTGCCGCCCCTCGGCGAGTCCATCGTCGAGGCGACGATCTCGCGCTGGTTGAAGCGCGAGGGCGACGCGGTGACGGCGGGTGAGACGCTCGTCGAGCTCGAGACGGACAAGATCACCGTCGAGGTGCCGGCGCTCGCCGCGGGCGTGCTCACGAAGCGCCTGAAGAACGAGGGCGACGTGGTGGCGGTCGACGAGCAGCTGGCCGAGATCGACGAGACGGCCGTCGCGGCGGGTGCTCCCGCGGCGAGTGCCGCCGCCGCGCCGTCGGCTTCGGCTCCGGCGCCCACCGCGACGCAGCCCGCGGGTGAGGCCACCGCCGCGGCCGCGGGCGCCGCATCGGGCACCGAGGTGAAGTCGTCGCCGGCCGCGCGCCGTCTGGCCACCGAGTCGGGCGTCGACCTCGCGAGCGTGGCCGGGACCGGCCGCGGTGGCGTCGTGAGCAAGCCGGACGTCGTGCAGGCGGCGGCGCAGGGCGCAAAGCCGGCGGCGGCTCCCGCACCTGCCGCGGCGCCGGCTCCGGCGCGTCCGGCGGCGGCCGGCGGCAACGGCAGCGGCCCGCGCGAGACGCGCGAGAAGATGACGACGCGCCGCAAGCGCATCGCCGAGAACCTGCTCGCGTCGCAGCAGCAGACCGCGCACCTGACGACGTTCAACGAGATCGACATGACCGCCGTCACGCAGCTCCGCGAGCGCGTGCGCGAGCGCGTCGAGAAGGAGCACGGCGTGCGCCTCTCCTTCATGCCGTTCTTCGTGAAGGCCGCGGTGATGGCGCTGCAGCAGTACCCGACGGTGAACGGCAAGATCGAGGGCGACTCGATCGTGCTGCACCACTACGTGAACATGGGCATCGCCGTCGCCAGCGACGCGGGCCTCGTGGTGCCGAACATCAAGGACGCCGACCGCAAGGGCGTCCTCGAGATCAGCCGCGACATCGTCGCCGTCGCCAAGCGCGCGCGCGACGGCAAGCTGACGATGGACGACCTCACCGGCGGCACGTTCACGATCACCAACGGCGGCGTCTTCGGCTCGCTCGTCTCGACGCCGATCATCAACTACCCGCAGGTCGGCATCCTCGGGCTGCACAAGGTGCAGGACCGCCCCGTCGCGATCGACGGCCGGGTCGAGATCCGCCCGATGATGTACATCGCGCTGTCGTACGACCACCGCCTCATCGACGGCCAGCAGGCCGTGCTCTTCCTCGTCCGGATCAAGGAGCTGATGGAAGATCCGGCCGCGATGCTGATCGCGTAATTCGAAGCGTCGAGCGTGGAGCGGCGAGCGGCGAGGATCTCCTCTCGCCGCTCGCCGCTCCACGCTCGACGCTCATCGTCTCCATTCGAGGCTTTCATGGCCGATACCAATACGTCCGCCCCCGACGTCCTCGTCCTCGGCGGTGGCCCCGGCGGCTACGTCGCCGCCATCCGCGCCGCGCAGCTCGGGCTGCAGGTCGTCTGCGTCGAGATGGACCGGACGCTCGGCGGCACGTGCGTCAACGTCGGCTGCATCCCGTCCAAGGCGCTGCTGCAGTCGTCGGAGCACTACGAGTTCGCGCGCCTGCACGCCCAGGAGCACGGCGTGCGCTACGAGGGCGTCGGCTTCGACCTCGCGACGATGATGAAGCGCAAGGACGACGTCGTGGGGGCGAACACGAAGGGCGTCGAGTTCCTGTTCAAGAAGAACAAGGTCACCTGGGCGAAGGGGCGCGGCACCGTCGTGCAGGCGGGCGCCGGCGGCAACGTCGTCGAGGTGCGGGGCGAGGACGGCGCGGTCACGCGCTTCGCGCCGAAGCACGTCATCCTCGCCACGGGCTCGGTGCCGATCGAGCTGCCGTTCCTCAAGTTCGACGAGGAGCGCGTGCTCTCGAACGTCGGCGCGCTCAAGATCCCGGAGGTGCCGAAGCGCCTGATCGTCATCGGCGGCGGCGTCATCGGGCTGGAGCTCGGCTCCGTGTGGCGCCGGCTGGGCGCCGAGGTGACGGTCGTCGAGCTCGCGCCGACGATCCTCCCCGGCAACGACGAGGACATCGTGAAGGAGGCCACCAGGGTCTTCACGAAGCAGGGCCTCGTGCTGAAGACCGGCGTGCGCGTCACGGGCGGCGGGCGCGAGGGCGACGTCGTCCGCATCACGGTCGACAGGGACGGCCAGTCGGAGACGCTCGAGGCGGACTACGTGCTCGTCTCGGTCGGCCGCCGGCCGGCGCTGCACGGCGTCGACGCGCAGGCGCTCGGCCTCGAGCTCGGCCAGCGTGGTGAGGTCGCGGTCGACCACCAGATGCGCACCTCGATCCCCACGGTGTTCGCAATCGGCGACGTGGTGGGCGGCAAGCTCCTCGCCCACAAGGCGGAGGAGGAGGGCGTCGTGGCGGCCGAGGTGATCGCCGGCAAGCCGGTCGAGATGCACTACCGCTCGATGCCGTCGGTGGTCTACACGTGGCCCGAGGTCGCCACGGTCGGCCTCGCGGAGCACGAGGTGAAGGCCGAGGGGCGCAAGTACAAGGTCGGCAAGTTCCCGTTCAGCGCCAACGGCCGCGCCCGCACGATGGGCGAGACGACGGGCCTGGTGAAGTTCATCGCCGACGCCGAGACGGACGAGCTGCTGGGCTGCCACATGCTGGGCGCCAACGTCTCCGACCTGATCCAGGAGGTCGTGCTCGGCTTCGAGTACCGCGCGTCGTCCGAGGACATCGGCATCACGGTGCACTCGCACCCGACGCTGTCGGAGACGGTGAAGGAGGCGGCGCTGGCGGTGATGGGGCGCGCCATCCACATCTGACCTCGCGCATCACGGCGAAAAGCAGTTGCAAGGATGAAGATCTGAACAGATCTGAGAACGACGGATGGCTCCGCGTGGCGGCGAGGGATCTCGCACTCCACCGGAGCCATCCGCTTTCATCAGACCTTCTCAGCCTTTCATCCTTGCTGCCGTTGCCGTTCGGGTCCGGCGCAACGCACGAAGGGCCGGGACCTCTCAAGGTCCCGGCCCTTCGCGTCGATACCTGGCAGTGTCGCCGGTCAGCGCAGCAGCATGCCGAGCGCGGTCCCGGCAGCCAGCAGCGCCGCGCCACCAGCCACCGCGAGGGCGGTGCTGAACGGCGCGGGACGCTGATACCAGGGAAGCGGAGCGGCCGGCGCGCTGGCCGGGATGGCGGCCATGAGACGCTCCATGACCGGAGCCGGGGTCATCATGCGGCGGCGACGCTCGGTCTCCTCCGTGATGCGGCTCCACAGCTCGACCTCGCGGCCGCTGGTGCGGCGCGCGGTGGCCTCGCTGGTCTCCCCGTCGAGCCACTGCTGGACCACGAGCGCGGGATGACCGTCGCCGGTCAGCGCCACCTCGCGGTCGGCCAGCGACTCGCCATGGTTATTCGACGACGGCTCGGGAGAGCGCGCCCGGCCACGACCGCCGTCGGGATTCAGATTGTCGACCATCAGGCGTATTTCTCCTCGAGCAGTGCCTGGAGCGCCTCGCGTGCTCGGTGAACGCGCATCTTCAGGGCTCCCACGGTGGTCCCCAGCAGGTCCGCCATCTCCTCGTACGACCGTCCCTCGACGTGCTTCATGACGAACGCCTCACGGAGACTGGGAGCGAGATGGGCCAGGGCCTGGTCCAGGTCGCGTCGCAGCTCGGAGCGGTCGAGGTCCTCGTCGGGGGTCGCGTAGTTGGACGGCTGGTCGTCTTCCTCGTAGCTGACGTGGGTGCGCCGGATGTTCTTGAGCCAATCCTTGCACCCATTCGCCACGATTCGGAACAGCCAGGCGTCGAAACGCCCGCGCACCTCGGCGAGATGGTGGTACGCCTTGATGAACGACTGTTGGAGAATGTCCTCCGCGACGTCCGGACTGCCGGTCATCCCCAACGCGTGACGGTACAGCGGATCGCTGTATCGCTGGATGAGGACGGAGAACGCGTCGCGGTCGCCCGCGAGCACGCTCGCAATGATCTGCTGATCCGCGTCCGCGGGATCGGTCGTCGTGCCCTGTACCGTGGTCTGCACGGTGTGAGCATAACTTCCGCGCGGCGCACCGGATAGCCCCGGCAATAGGGGGATCGCTGCGACGGTCACGCCCTAAGGACGACGGGGTTCCGGGGGCGTAACGGTCATTTTCGAACGCTGTTCGGGGGTCGCGGACGGGCGTCCGTCTGGCCCCCGGACCTCCCGATCGGTACTCCGCGATCCGGCGGAGGATCGCCCCGGACTGGGCGCCCGGTCAGGCCGCCGCGCCGCCCCCGGCGAAGGCCGCCCAGCCGCGGGCACGCACGAGAGCGCCATGCTCGTCCAGCCGCGGCGGGGGGAGCCGGACGCTCCCCGGGACGCTCGGCGCCACGCCGGTGAGGGGAGAGGCGTCGACCTCGCGCAGCGCCTCGAGCACGGTCTGGACGACGCCGGCCGGCACCCCGACCGCGTCGAGCCGGGCCAGCCACTCGGCCGCCGGGCGCGTCTGGAGCCGCGCATCCATCGCGGCGATCAGCGCCTCGCGGTTGGCCAGCCGGGCCGGGTTGGTGGCGAAGCGCGGGTCGCGCCCCAGCTCCGGGACGTCGAGCGCGGCCGCGCAGGCGCGCCACTGCCCGTCGTTGCCGACCGCGACGACGATCGCGCGGTCGGCGGCGTCGAACAGCTGGTAGGGCGCCAGGTTGGCGTGGGCGTTCCCCCAGCGCTGCGGCTCGCGCCCGCTCACGAGCGCGTTCTGGGCGACGTTCACCAGCCCGGCGGTCCCGCTCGCCGCCAGCGAGACCTGCACGTGCCGCTCGCCGGGCGGCAGCGGCGCCCGCGGTCCGCCGCGCCCGACGAGCGCCCCGAGAACGGCGATCGCGGCATCCTTGCCGGTGAGGACGTCGGTGACGGCGATCGGCGCCCGGAACGGCGGCCCGTCCGGGTCGCCGTTGAGCGACATCCACCCGCGCTCGGCCTGCAGCACGAAGTCGTAGCCGGGTCGGTCGCTGTCGGGGCCGAAGCCGGAGATGGTGCACCAGACCAGCCTGGGGTGCGCCGCCAGCAGCGTCGCCGGGTCGAGCCCGCGGCGGGCGAGCGCACCGCGCCTGAAGTTGTCGACGACGACGTCGGCGTCGGCGATCAGGCCGCGAATGAGGGCCTGATCCTCGGGGCGGTCCAGGTCGGCGGCGAGGCCGAGCTTGTTGCGGTTGATGCTGAGGTAGTACGCGCTCTCGCCGCGCTCGTCGAACGGCGGGCCCCAGGCGCGCGTCTCGTCGCCCTCGCCCGGCCGCTCGACCTTGAGGACGTCGGCGCCCAGGTCGCCCAGCAGCATCGTGCAGAGCGGGCCCGCGAGCACGCGGCTCAGGTCGAGGACGCGGATGCCGGACAGGAGCATGCTGCCTCTATTATGCCGTTGAACTGTTGGCTAGATTGCCGCCCGCGACCCGGCTGGCGGCCGCTCCACGGCCGGAAGCTCGTCGCGCGGATGGTCGGGCGGCAGCCCCGAGGGGCGTGGCGCGGGCGTTCACGATCGGTCGTCGGCGGCCCTGCCGGGCCCGACCGAACTTGCGTAGGCCTCGCAAAATCATAAACTTACCGCGTCCTCTCGCGCAGCCGGAGCGCGGCGCGCCCTTCCGGCCCGACGTTTCCCCTGTCTGAAAGGGGGGTGCGCGGCCCCTTCCCGGAGCAGCGAATCATGGCGGAACAGGTGCAGAGCACGGAAGAGACGCCGAAGGCCGACGCCCCCACGCCGGCGCCTCCGAAGCGCGGGCTCGGGCACCGCGGAGCGGACCCGCGGGATACGGCGGCCGAGCTGGCGGCCCGTGCCCACCAGATCAGCCTGGAAGCCGGGAGCAAGATGTCGGGCGCGATGCGCGACCTCATCCACGCGGCGGCCGGCATCTCCGGCTTCGTGGTCGAGACGGCGCGCGACGTCGTGCAGTTCATGGTGCGGCGCGGCCAGATGGCGCAGGACGAGGCCGAGAAGCTGATCCGGGAGGCCGAGGAGGCGTACGGGCACCGCGTGGCGGCCGGGTACGTGCCGGGCGCCGGCATCCCGCCCCGCCCCGAGCCCGCCGCGGCGCCTGCCGCGCCCGCGGCCCCGACGGCTGCCGCGGTCCAGGCGCCGGCTCCGACGGCCGCCGAGCCCGAGGTCGCCGCCAAGCCCGCGAAGGCGGCGGCGCCGGCCAAGCCCGCGAAAGCCGAGTCGCCGGCGAAGGAAGCTCCGAAGGAGCCGGTGAAGGAGGCGGCGAAGCCGGCGGCCAAGGCGCCGGCGGCCGCCGCGCCTGCCCCGGCCGCGAAGGTCGCCGCGAAGGAGCCGGCCAAGCCGGCCGCCAAGGAGCCGGCGAAGCCCGCCGCCAAGACCGCGCCGGCCAAGACGCCCGCCAAGCCGGCCGCGAAGGAAGCGGCGAAGCCCGCCGCGAAGGCGCCGGCCAAGCCCGCCGCGAAGGCCGGCAGCGTGAAGGCGCCGCCGGCGAAGGCCCCGGCGAAGGCCGCGGCCAAGCCGGCCGCCAAGGCTCCGGCCAAGGCGCCGGCCAAGGCCGCGCCCGCGAAGAAGGCGGCGCCGGCGAAGAAGCGCTGACCTCCTCGCACTGCTCACAGCCCGCGCCTGGAGTGGGGCGGTCGCCGACTGGCGACCGCCCCACGTCGTTTCCGCCCCTCACGCTCCGCGCAGCGCCAGCAGCCGGTCGAGGAGCGCGTGCACGTCGGTGGGAGCGTCCACCCGCCACGCGGCGTGCGTCTCCTGCTCCGCCGTCCCGACCCGGATGGTGAGCGCGTGGGCCGACGCGCCGCGCAGGCGCCGGAACGCGTCCTCGTCGGTGCGGTCGTCGCCGATGAAGAGCACGAGCCCCTCGGGTCCGAGCGCGCCGAGCCGTCGCGCCAGCGCGAGCGACGCGGTGCCCTTGTCGACCTCGGCGTCGATCTTCACCTCGTGGATCATCTTCCCCTCGTGCACCCGCAGCCCCTCCTGCGCGGCGGCGGCGTGGACCGCCGCGGCGAGCGCGGGAACGGACGCGGGATCGGCGAGGCGCCAGTGGACCGACAGGCTCCACGTCTTGTCCTCGAGCAGCGCGCCGGGAACGGCAGCCACCGGCCCCGCGAGCGCGTCCGCCGCGCGCGCGACCCGCTCGGCGAACGGGAGCACCTCGGGCGCGATGTGGCGGGTGCCGTCCGGATCGACGGTCTCGACGCCGTGGTTGCCGACGACCCAGAGGCCCGGGAGGCCGACCAGCCGCGCGCCGTCGTCCGCGCCGCGCCCCGTGACGAGTCCGACGTAGACGCCCGGTGCGGCAGCGAGGCGAGCGAGCGCGCGCCGGGCGTCCTCGGGCACGCGCGCGTCCTGCGGGCGTGGCGCGAGCGGCGCCAGCGTGCCGTCGATGTCGAACAGCGCCAGCAGCGGCGACGCGGCCGCGACGCGCTGCAGCGCGTGCTCACCGAACGCCGCGGCGAGGGCCGCGGTCGGCGCGCTCACCGCGGGGCGTCGGCGAGCGGCGCGGCGCCCTGCGCCCGCGGCCGAACGCGCGGGCGAGGCAGCGGCTCGGCCGCGGGCGGCGCCAGCTCGTCCACGCGCGCGAGGATCGACGCCAGCCAGTCGAAGATGGTGGCGCGCCGCAGCCGCGCGCGCATCGCGCGCATGCGGGCGCGGCGCTGCGCCTGCGGCATCGCGATCGCCTCGCGCAGGCCCGCGACCACGCCGTCGACGTTGAACGGGTTGATGAGCACCGCGCCCTCGATCTCCTCGGCCGCGCCGGTGAGGCGGCTGAGCACCAGCACGCCCTGCTCGTCGACGTTGCAGGCGACGAACTCCTTGGCGACCAGGTTCATGCCGTCCTGCAGCGACGACACGAGGCAGAGGTCGCCCGCGCGGTAGATCGCCGCCAGCTCCTCGGCGCCGATGTTCTCGTGAAAGAGGACGATCGGCGTCCACTCCGGCGTGCTCCACCGCGCGTTGATGGCCGCGACGGACGCGAGCACCTCGTCCTCCAGCGCCTTGTACGACGCGAGCTCGCTGCGCGACGGCGTCGCGACCACGAGGAACGTCAGGCACTCGCGCATCTCCGGCGCCTCCTCGAACAGCTGGTCGAGCGCGCGCAGCCGCTCGGGGATTCCCTTCGTGTAGTCGATGCGGTCGACGCTGACGCCGAGCGTGGCGCCGTTCGCGCCGTAGCGCACGCGCAGCTGCTCGGCGCGGCGCGCCGCCTCGGCGCGGCGCGCGAGGCCCTCGTAGCGCGCGACGTCGATGCTGATGGGAAACGCGCCGACGTGCACCTCGCGTCCCTCGAAGTGGATGCGCCGGTGCTCGCGACGCATCTGGACGTCGGGGACGAGCGCGGCCACGCAGTCCATGAAGTTCATCGCGTACCGCTCGGTGTGGAACTCGAGCAGGTCGTTCCCGAGCATGCCGCGCAGCACGCCCTGCTGCGCCTCGGTGGGCAGCAGCCGCAGGATGTCCGGCGGCGGAAACGGGATGTGCCAGAACTGGTGGATGAACGCCTTCTGCCCGGTCGCGGCGAGGCGCTCGCGCACCATCGCG
Source organism: Roseisolibacter agri (assembly GCF_030159095.1). Taxonomy (NCBI): domain Bacteria; kingdom Pseudomonadati; phylum Gemmatimonadota; class Gemmatimonadia; order Gemmatimonadales; family Gemmatimonadaceae; genus Roseisolibacter; species Roseisolibacter agri. The sequence continues at coordinate 533,846 of NZ_BRXS01000005.1, read as the reverse complement.
GGCGCGGCCGCGAAGTGGTAGTCCTGGATCCACACGACCGCGTCGCCCGGCGCGCGCGCGACCTCCTCGGCCACCGCGTCGGCGAAGCGCGCGTTCACCGCGTGGTAGCGCGCCCAGTGCTCGGCGCGCGTCTCGTAGTGCTGCAGCAGCAGGTGGCACAGCGGCCAGAGCGCGCTGTTGGCGAAGCCGAGGTAGTAGCCCTCGACGTCGGCATCGTCCAGCCAGACGCGCCGCAGCGTGTAGCTCGGGCACTCGGGCGGCACCATGAGGCGGCCGTCCTCGCCCGCGGTCTCACGGTCGGCGCTGCCCGAGCCCCACGCGACCCAGGTGCCGCGCGTGCGCTGCATGGTGGGATCGAGGGCCGAGACGAGGCCCCCGGGCGGACGGCGCAGCGCGATCCCGTCCTCGGCCGACGCGTCCTCCGAGCGGACGTGCTCGTACGGCTCGCGGTTGGAGAGCAGGATGAGGGTGCGCCCGGCGAGGTAGCGTTCGAGATCTTGCGGCATCGTCCGCGCGGAAGGGGCAACGCGCGTGCCCTGCGCGCGTCGCGGAGGGGAACCGTCGGGTCCGCAGGTGACGGCCGGCGGGCGCGCGTGCATGTTGCGCGCATGTCCGAGACCGTGACCGAGATCGTGGCTCGCGCGCCCACGCGCCTGGACTTCGGCGGGGGCTGGACCGACGTGCCCCCCTACTGCGACGAGGAAGGCGGCCAGGTCTGCAACGTCGCCATCGCCCGCCACGCGACCGTGCGGCTCCGCCCGCTCGGCGACGGCGACGAGGACGCATCGGGCGGGCGCGCGCCCGACGCGCGCCTGGCCGCCGCGTCGCTGCGCCGCGCGGGGCTGCACGCGCGCGTGCGCGCGGAGGTGACGAGCGACTTCCCGGTGGGCGCGGGGCTGGGCGGCTCGTCGGCGGCGGGCGTGGCGCTGGCGGCGGCGATCGCGGCGTGGCGCGGCACGCTGGCGCCGGGTGCGGCGCCGGACCACGCGACGCGCGACGCGCTCGCGGAGTGGAGCCGCGCCGTCGAGGTGGAGGACGCCGGGATCGCGGGCGGTCGGCAGGACCACTACGCGGCGGCGCACGGCGGCGCGCTGCACCTGACGTTCGGCGCCGCGGCGGGCGACCGTCCCGCGGCCGCGCACCCGCTCGCGCTGTCCGACGCGACCGTCGACGCGCTGGAGCGCCGCGCGCTGGTGATCTACACCGGCGAGTCGCGCATCTCGGGCGACACGATCACCGCGGTGCTGGACGCGTACCGCGCGCGCACGCCGCGCGTGGTGGACGCGCTGCGCCGCATGGGCGCGCTCGCGCGCGAGATGTCCGACGCGCTGGCGTCGGGCGACCTGGACGCGCTCGGCGCGCAGCTGGCGGAGCACTGGACGCACCAGCGCGCGCTGCATCCGTCGATCACGACGCCGCGGATCGACGCGATCATGGAGTGCGCGGCGCGGGCCGGCGCGCTCGGCGCGAAGGCGCTGGGCGCATCGGGTGGCGGATGCGTGGTCGTGCTGGCGGCGGACGGACGCGAGGACGAGCTGGAGGCTTCCATCGAAGGCCTTGGAATCGCGCTCCCGTTCAGCATCGACCGCGTCGGAGTCTGCGTGGAACGATGAAGCGGAGGACGATGGAGCGGAGGACGGAACCGCGTGAGACGGTACGGCGGACTCTCCGAGCCTGAAGCGTCAAGCGAAGATCCGCCTCCTCGTATCGCGCAGTATCGTTCTCCGTCTCATCGTCCTCCGCTCCATCGTCCTCCGCCGCACGATCCCATGACTGTCCCTTTCGCCGACGCGCTGTCGCTGACCCGCGCCCTCGTCCGCATCGACTCGCGCAACCCCGACCTCGTGCCGGGCGCGCCGGGCGAGCGCGACGCCGCGGCGCTGCTGGCCGACGTGCTGCGCGGGTGGGGGTTCACGGTCGAGGTGCAGGAGGCGGCGCCCGGACGGCCCAACGTGCTGGCGCGGCTGGGGCGCGCGGAAGCCGGCGCGGGCACGCTGATGCTGAACGGCCACCTCGACGTCGTCGGCACGGAGGGGATGACGCACGCGCCGTTCGACGCCGAGGAGCGCGACGGCCGCCTGTACGGCCGCGGGTCGACGGACATGAAGGCCGGCATCGCGGCGATGTGCGCGGCGGCCGCGCGTGCGCACGCGGCAGGCGCGCTGCGCGGCGAGGTGCTGGTGGCCGCGGTCGCGGACGAGGAGTACGAGAGCGTCGGCACGCGCGCGCTGGTGGCGTCGCTGCGCGAGCGCGGCGCGCGCGTGGACGGCGCGATCGTCACGGAGCCGACGCGGCTCGCGATCATGCCCGCGCACCGCGGCTTCGCGTGGTACACGGCGACGGTGCACGGCCGCGCGGCGCACGGCAGCCGCTACGACCTCGGCATCGACGCGATCCGGCACGCGGGGCTGCTGCTGGCGGAGCTGGACGTGCTGGACGTCGACGAGCTGCCGCGCCGCGCGCCGCACGCGCTGCTGGGCCGCGGCTCGCTGCACGCGTCGCTGATCGAGGGCGGCATCGGGCTGACGACGTATCCCGACCGCTGCGTGCTCCGACTGGAGCGGCGCACGATCCCTGGCGAGAGCGCGCAGGGCGCGCAGCGCGAGATCGAGGAGGCCGCGGCGCGCGTGCGTGCGCGCCGTCCCGACTTCCGCGCCGACGTCGCGCTCGACTTCGCGCAGCCGCCGAGCGACGTGCCGACGGACGCGCCGCTGGTGCGGGCGCTGGACGCGGCGCTGCGCGCGGCGGGCGAGGCGGCGCCGGTGGCCGGCATGAGCGCGTGGACCGACGCCGCGCTGCTGAACGAGGCCGGCATTCCCGCGATCTGCTTCGGCCCCGGCGACATCGGGCTCGCGCACGCGGCGGAGGAGTACGTGGAGATCGGGGAGATCGGGCGGGCCACCGACGTCATGCAGGGGCTCGTCTCCAGCTGGTGCTCCTGACGTCGCTCGGCGCTCGGCGCTCGGCGCTCGGCCCGCTCGCGAGACGAGGCGAGCGTCGAGCGCGGAGCGCCGACTGGACGACTTCGGGCGGTCGTTAGGTTGGATTCATGGCTTCCCTCTCCACCTCTCAGTACGACGCGCTCGAGCGCGCGATCACGGACGGCCGGCGCATCGCCGTGCAGCGCCCCGGCGCGGGCGAGGTCGTCGTCCTGCCGCGCCGGCTGCGGCTCGTCGGCGGCCGCGAGCTGATCGAGGCGGCGCATCCGACGACCGGCGACCGGCTCACGCTCTACATCGACGAGATCCTCGGCTTCGAGGTCGTGAAGTGAGCGCGGCGTTCCCCGTCGTCGCGGTGTACGCCGACGAGTCCTGCCTGGGCAACGGCAAGGCCGGCGACACGCCCGGTGGCGGCGGCGGGCTGCTCGAGTGGCGCCATCCGAAGAGCGGCGAGATCCTGCGCTGGGACTACTGGTTCGCCGAGCCCGACACGACGAACAACCGCATGGCGCTGCGCTCGGTCATCGAGGCGTTCCGCGGGCTGTCGCGGAAGGGGCACACGTTCAGCGTCGTCTTCACGAGCGACTCGAAGTACATCGTCGACGGGATGACGTCGTGGGTGCCCGGCTGGATGTCGCGCGGCTGGACCCGCAAGACGGGCCCGATCGAGAACCTCCAGCTCTGGCAGGAGGCGGTGGAGTCGCTCGGCCCGCACGAGCGCGAGTGGCGCTGGGTGCGCGGCCACAACGGCCATCCGCAGAACGAGTACGCCAACCACCTGGCGACGCGCGCGGCGGCCGAGCAGACGCAGTCGGGCGGGCTGGTGCCGTCGGAGTTCGACGCGTGGATCGCGGCGCAGCGCGCCAAGGGGACGGTGAAGACGGCGCTCGAGCCCTTCCCCGACCCGGCGGCCGTGCGCCCCGCACCGCCCTTCCCGCGGGTCCCGGCCGGGCGCTGAGCCGCCCGCGCCGACCGGCGCGCTGGCCAGTGGCGTGACGGCGCCACGGCCCGGACGGCGTTGCCCGTCCGCCACGGCGGGCGTCCCTGGGGAGAGACGACCGCCGTCGGTCGCATCCGCCCTCGCCCCCGCGATGAAGAAAACGCTGCTCATCCTCGCCATCGGCTGCCTGCTCGGCTACTCGATGGGGTACAAGGACGCCCGGGCGCACGACCGCCCGGTGTACGAGCGCATGCTCGACAACGTCGGGGGCGCCGCGCGCGGGAAGTACGGCGGCGACATCGACAAGAACTCCGACGCGGCCACCGACCGCTGAGGAGGGAGCCGGTCGCGCCGGACGGAGGCGGCGCGACCGCGGCACGGTTGGTGGTGTACAGCGCGGCGCCCCCAACCGGAGCGCCCATGGACGACCTCGACCGGCTGTACCGCCTCCTCGTCGACACGCTGCGCGCTGAGGCGCCGCACCTGCTCCGCCAGCGCTTCACCGTCGGCGACCTGGCCCAGCAGCTCGTGCCGTACCGGCTGCACCGCCGCACGCTGGGCTTCGACTCGATCCAGCAGTACGAGCACGCACTGCTGCGGCTGGTGAGCGGCGAGCGTGGCTACCTGGCGTCCGAGGCCGTCGTGCGGGATGCCGCCCGCCAGGCGCTGAGCGGCCCGCAGCCCGACGCGGACGCGCTCCGCCGCTTCGCCGACGCGCCGGCCGCCCTCGCGCCCGAGCCGCTCCGCGCGATCCTCGGCGACCTGCCGCCGGACCAGGCGTCGCAGCCCGCAGCGCAGCACGCGCCATCGCCCGCGCCCACACCGTCGATGCCGGCCATGCCGGCGTCGTCCCACTTGGCCGGCACGCCCGCGGCCGCTAGCCTCCCCGCCGACCGTCCGGTCGCCCACGCGCCGGCGCCGGTCAGCGACCAGCCGCCTCCGATGCCCTTCCCCACCCGCCCAGCCACACCCGTCGTCGGCGGCCGCTGCCCGTACTGCGGGCAGGCGCTGCCCGAGGGTCGCGCGGTCACCTTCTGCCCGTACTGCGGCCAGAACGTGACCGTTGTCCGCTGCCCCGCCTGCAGCACGGAGCTGGAGGCCGGCTGGCGCTTCTGCGTGACCTGCGGGCGGGCGATGGACGGGGCCGGCGCCGGCCCTGCGGGCTGACGCATGGCCCGCGGGGGGAGCGGACGCGGCAGCCCGGCCCGGAAGCCCGCGCGCGGTGGCCGGCGCGGCGGTCGTGGCGGCGGCTCGCGCTGGCCGGTCGTCGTCACGACGCTGCTCGTGCTCGCGGTTGGCGGAGCGTTCGCGGCGGCGTGGCTGGGGCTCGTGCCGGGCGTGCAGCTGCGGGAGATCGCGGCGCCGAAGGACAGCCTGGCGACGGCCGGCTCCGACGCGCCGCTCGTGTCCGACTCCGTCGCGCTGGCCGACAGCCTCACGGCCGACTCGACGCTGGCGTCCGCGGACCCGGGCGACGACGCGCTGCCCGTGCCAGCCGCCGACTCCGCCGCCGGCGACGCGCTCTTCCGCGGCGTCGGACGGTGCGCGGGCTGCCATGGCGCCGCGGGCGAGGGCGTGGACGGCCTCGGCCCGGACCTCCGCGACGAGGCCTGGCTGCACGGCGGCACCCGCCGCGAGATCCAGGCGGTCATCGCCCGCGGCGCGCCGGCCCCGCGCGGCGGCTTCACGGTGATGATGCCCGCCTACGGCGGCCAGCTGGACGCGACGCAGCTGGCGCAGCTCACGGCCTACGTGTGGACGCTCTCGCGCCCCGGCGCCGTGCTGCCCGACAGCGCGCCGGCCCTGCCGCTGCCGCCGCCCTGACGGCGGTTCCGTCGCGCGACGCCGCGACGCGCGCGCGCACAACGTGCAAAGGATGGCGAGGTCGTGGATCCCGTGCCGCCTCCGGCGGCGCTCCGTCCCCGCTCACGCCCAGGCACGCATGCCCGCACGCATGATCGACCTCCGTCCGCAGCACCCGACCGCCGCGCCCGCGCGGCGACTGCTTCCGCTCGTCCGCCTGGCGCTGGCCGGCGCGCTGGCCCTGCCGCTGCTCGCCGCGTGCGGCGGCGGCGCCGCGCCCGAGACGGCGCCCACGCCCTCCACCGGCGGTGCGGCCAGCGGCTCGGCGACGCCGCAGCCCGCCGCGGTCTGGCCGCTGCGCACGCGCGAGCACGTGGACCTGTGGCTGCACGGCTTCGCGATGCTCGTCGACGACACCGCGCAGGTGCCGATCTTCCGGCGCGGCTACCGCGCGGCGGCGCAGGCGGCGAAGGGCAACACGACCACGCAGCTGGACGCGGAGCGCGACCGGCTGCGCCAGCGGCTGGCGACGAACCCGCGCCTCGCGCTCGGCGCGCAGTTCGTCGTGATGCCGTTCGCGTCGTGGGACGAGCTGAAGGGCGCGGCGAACGTCTTCGCGCAGGCGGGCGGCGATCCGCAGCGCGCGAGCGACCAGCGCACGGCCGCGATGATCGCGTTCCTCGCGGGCACGTTCCCGACGGCGGCGGACCGCGAGTGGCTGCGCCTGTTCGTGAACGCGCTCGACGACGAGAGCACTCGCTTCTTCCACCGCTACTGGATGGACGCGCAGCGCGACCGCTCGCCCGCGCTGGCGGCGGCCGACACGATGTGGCAGCGCGTCGCGCGGCCGGCGCTGCAGCGCTTCCTCAACAACACGCAGCAGCGCGACGGCGAGCTGCTGCTGAGCATCGTCCTCGGCGGCGAGGGGCGCACGCAGACGGGCGGCACACGCACGAGCAACCTCGTGACGGTCGGCTTCCCCGCGAGCGCCGCGGATGCGGCGGAGGTGTCGTACGCGGCGGCGCACGAGGTGGCGGGCACGATCGCCGGCAGCGTCGTGGGCGACAACGTGACGCCGAACGAGCAGCGCGCGGGGCTCGCCGACCGGTACGTGAGCGCGGCGCAGGTGCGCGGTGGCCTGATCCTGCTGCAGAAGACCGCGCCGTCGCTGGCCGCGGGCTACGCGCGCTTCTACCTGCGCGAGGCCGGCCGTTCGGCCACCGGCGACCCGGTGGCGGCGCTCGTCGCGGCGTTTCCGCTGCCGTCGGCGATCGCGGACGCGCTGACGCGACAGATCGACATCACGCTCGGCGGGATCTGAACGGCGACCGCGGACTGCGGGCTGCGGATCCGAACGACGAACTGCTTCAGACAGGATGACCAGGAGGCTCCGTGTGCGCGACGTCGATCGCACTCCACGGAGCCTCCTGGTCATCCTGTCGAAGCAGTTCGCTCTTCAGGGTCCGGCGCGCCGGGCCCTCTTGCCTCTTGGGGAGGATGCGGATGCTTCGGATCCGAGCGGATGCTCCGGATCGCGCCGCGTGGCGGCGACGCTCCGTGCTCTCGAGCGGAGCGATCCGAAGGATCCGTCGCATCCGAAGCATCCGCATCCTCCCCAACAGCCGGTGAGCCGGGGCGCGACGGCGGTTGCCGGGGCATGTAGCCGATCCGCAGCCCGCAGCCCGACCGTTAGATTGCAGCCGTGCCCGACGACGTCCCCAGCCAGCCGCCGGTCCCCGCGCGCACGACGCTCGATCCGCACGCGATCGAGCGGGTGCTCGCGCGCGCGGCCGCGCTGCAGGTGTCGGCGCCCGGTTCCGTCGAGGGGATGAGCGAGGCCGAGCTGCTGGACGTCGCGCGCGAGGCGGGGCTGTCGGTGGAGCACGTGCGGCGCGCGCTGGCCGAGGAGCGGCTGCGCGGCGCGATGGCGCCCGCGGGCGACGGACCGCACGACGAGACCGGGCTCGCGGCGCGGCTGGCGGGGCCCGGCCGCGCGTCGGCGTCGCGGCTGATCGCGGGCAGCGCGCCCGCCGTGCTCGCGCAGCTCACGCAGTGGCTGGAGCGCGAGGAGTGCATGCGCCTCGTGCGGCGCATGCGCGACGGCGGCGTGTGGGAGCCGCGGCGCGACTTCGTGGGCAACCTGCTGCGCGGCCTGCGCGGCGGCGGACCGACGCCGGCGCTGCGCACGATCGCCGCGCTGGGCGCGGCCGTCGTGCCCGTGGACGACACGCACACGCTCGTGCGCCTGGAGGCCGACGTCTCCGCCGGACGGCGGCAGCGCATGCTCGTCGGCGGCGTGACCGCCGCGAGCGGCGTGCTGGCCGGCGGCACCATCCTCGGCGTCGGCGTGGTCGCGGGTGCGCTGCTTCCCGTCGTGATCCCGCTGGCCGCGCTGCCCGCGCTCGCGGGCGGCGGCACCGCGTGGGCGCTCGCGCGCGGGCACCGCGCGACCGTCGACCACGCCGTGCGCGCGCTGGAGCACGTGCTCGACCAGCTCGAGCACGGCGTGCCCACGACGGCGCGGCCGGCGACGCTGCGCGACGTCATCGACGGCGTGCGGCGCTCGCTGCGATGAGCGCTGCGATGAGCGCGCCCGCCTCGCCCTCCCTTCCCCACTCCATGACGCAGATCCGATCCGTCGCCGTGCTGGGCGGCGGCATGATGGGCAGCGGGATCGCGCACGTCTGCGCGGCCGCCGGCTTCGAGACCGTGGTGCGCGAGGTCACCGCCGCGATGGGCCAGCGCGCGCAGCAGGCGGTGGAGCGCTCGCTGGCGCGCGCGGTGGAGCGCGGCAAGCTCGCGGCCGACGCGCGCGACGCGGCGCTGGCGCGCCTGCGCTACACGACGGAGCTCGACGCGCTGGCGCAGTGCGACCTCGTGATCGAGGCGGTGGTGGAGGACCTCGAGGTCAAGAACCGCGCGTGGCGCGAGCTGGACGCGATCTGCCGGCCGGACGCGATCTTCGCCACCAACACGTCGAGTCTCACGGTCGCGGCGATGGCCGCGGTGACCGCGCGCGCCGACCGCGTGGTGGGGCTGCACTTCTTCAACCCGGTGCCGGTGATGCGCCTGGTGGAGGTCGTGCGCACGGTGACGACGAGCGACGCGACGGTGGCGGAGGCGTTCGCGTTCGCGCGGGCGATCGGGAAGGAGCCGATCGCGGCGAAGGACGTCTCGGGGTTCGTCGTGAACCTGCTGCTGGTCCCCTACCTGTTCGACGCGATCACGCAGCTCGAGCGCGGGATCGCGAGCGTGCACGATCTGGACGTCGGCATGAAGCTCGGCGCCGGCCACCCGATGGGGCCCCTGGAGCTGTGCGACTTCGTGGGCCTCGACACGCTCCAGCGGATCGGCGAGATCATGTTCGCCGAGTACCGCGAGCGCCGGTACGCGCCGCCGCCGCTGCTGCGCCGCATGGTGCTGGCGGGGATGCACGGCAGGAAGTCGGGCCGCGGGTTCTACGACTACACGCAGGATCCCCCGAAGCCCAGCGCGCTCGGGCTCTGACGACGAAGGGGCTCCCCGATGTCCGGGGAGCCCCTCGACGCTCGACGCTACACGCTCGACGCTGCCGTCAGAAGCTGTAGCGCAGCCCCAGCTGCATCTGGAACTGCTGCGTCAGCGTGAACTGCGACGGCGTCGCGGTGCCGAAGTTCTCGTTCACGCGGTACGCGAACTTCTGCGTCGTCGCGCTGAAGCCGGACGGCGCGAGGAGGACGGCGTCGGCGCTCGCGACCTCGAGGCGGCGGCCCCAGTCGCGGTCGATCCCGTTCAGCACGTTGAAGAAGTCCGCCACCAGCTCGATGTTCTGCGTGCCCACCGTGCGGAACTTCTTCGCCACGCGCGCGTCGAGGACGTTCTGCCACGGATTGCGGCAGGCGTTGCGGCCCACGAAGCGGCCACGGGCCTCGCGCAGGCAGTCGTTCTCGCCGATCAGCCGCTCCAGCACCTGCGCCGGCGTGCCGGTGCGCAGCGCCGCGTCCGCCGGCAGGTTGAGCGACGCGATCTCGGCCACCGTCGGCACGTAGACGCGGTCGTTCGCCTGGCCGTCGCCATTCACGTCGAACTGGTAGCGCGGCGTGTACGGACGGCCGGAGAAGCCGCGGTAGATGGCGCTCAGGTTGAAGCCCCACGGCAGCTCCACCGACGGCGACACGACGATCGTGTGCGTGCGGCTGAAGTCCGCCGGACCGCGCTGCGCGTCGACGTCGTTGGGGTTGCCGGCGACACGCGTGTTGGCGAACAGGTCGCCGCCCGCGATGCAGCACGACACCGAGCCGTTGTCGCGCGTGTTGTCGTAGGTGTACGCCGCGGTGACGTAGGCGCGCGCGATGCGGCCCGTCAGGCTGGCGATCCCCTGGAACGAGTCGGCCCGGCCGCGCGAGTTCTGGACGAAGACGTTGTCGAACGCCGGGTTGACGCGGCTGTTGCGGCGGTTGATGGCGCCGTTGCTCGCGGTGATGGTCGCGGCGTCCACGAACACCGGGATGTGCCCGTCGGCGACGAAGCGCGGCGTCGCCACCAGGTTCGCGTCGGTCACCAGGTAGTTGTCGCGCGTCATCGAGTACACGGCCTCGACGCCGGCACGCCAGCCGCGCGCGATCTCGCGGTCGTAGCCGAGGTTCGACTTCCACGCGTAGGACTGCTGGAAGTCGTCGCTGAACACGTTGACCGTCGGCGTGCCCGCCGCCGCGGTGCCGCCGCCGACGCACGTCGTCGGGATGCTCGCCGGGTTCTGCGCGTAGGCCGAGAAGTTCGGGCGCGGCACCGTGCCCGTCGCCGTGCAGTTGAGGCTCAGCTGGCTACGACCCGTGTTGGACAGGACGTTGCCCATGAACACGAAGGGCGTGCGCCCGAAGAAGAGGCCCGTGCCGCCGCGGATGACCTGCCGGCCGTTCGCGCCCGGGTCGAACGTGAAGCCCACGCGCGGCGCGACGTTGTTGCCGTCGGTCGGCGTCTTGTCCGTCCGCAGCCCCGGGAACGCGGCCGCGACGTCCGGGTTGGCGCGAGCGGCGTCGGGATAGTACGACCCGTCGTAGCGCACGCCGTACTGCACGAACAGCTTCGGCGTGACCTGCCACTCGTCCTGCGCGTACACCGCGCCGTCCCACGCCGTGAACTCGGCGATCGGGTTCCCCAGGCTGACGCCGTTCTCGATGAAGGGGAGCGCGCGCGTGAAGCTCGTCGGCCGGTTCTGGACGAAGGCCGTCAGCGAGTTGTAGGTGAACGTCCCCAGCGAGTTCAGGAAGAAGTCGTTGAAGACGTGCACCCGGTTCACGTTCACGCCGAGCTTGTACGTGTGGGCGCCGCGCGTCCAGCGGAGGTTGTCGATGAACTCGAACGTCTTCGTCTCCAGCAGGTTGCTGTGCAGCACCGGGTCGGCGCCGAAGATCACGGACGTGGTGCCCGTGCGCCCGGCCGAGCCGATGCCGCTGATCGTCACCTGCGGCAGCGGGACGCCGAACTGGCCCGACGGATTCGACGGGCGGGGCTTGTCCTCGTAGGCGTACTGCGCGCGCAGCTCGTTGCTGAGCCCCACGGCGAAGAGCGACGTCAGCGAGCCGACGATGCTGTTCGTGGTCGTCTTGTACGGACCGCCGTTGGAGAGGAAGTCGCCGGCCCCGCTGGGCGCGGTGTTCACGCGGTCGTTCTTCTGCTCGAACGAGACGAAGTTGTCGCGCACCGACAGCGTGTGGCGCTCGCCGAGCTGCCAGTCCACGCGGCCGAAGAGCGCCGTCTCGTTGACCTCCTGGCGGAACGCGCCGACCTCCGACGCCAGGTCGTAGCCGAGCGAGTCGCGCGCGACCTGAAGGATGCGGGCGAGCGTGTCCTGCGCGAAGCGGAACGCGGGCGAGCCGACGCTGAACGTCCCCGCCGACGCGTCGAACACGGGCCGCGGCTCGCGGCGGCGCTGCTGGTCGGCCGTGACGAAGAAGTGCGCGCGGTCCTTCACGATCGGGCCGCCGAGCGCGATCCCGTACTGCTGCGAGCTGAAGTCGAGCGGCTTGTTGCCGTTGAAGTCGCGCGCCGTGATCGGCAGCCCGCCCAGCTTGTCCTGCCGCGCGTAGTCGAAGATCGCGCCGCTGAAGCGGTTGGTGCCCGACTTGGTGACGGCGTTCACCGTGCCGCCGGTGAAGTTGCCGCGCTCGACGTCGTAGCCGGCGGTGATGACCTGGATCTCCTTCACCGCCTCGATCGAGTAGCTGAACGGCGCGCGGTCGCCGCCGCGGGCGTCGCCGCCGAAGAACTGCTCGTTGTTGTTGACGCCGTCCATGAGGAGGTTGGACGCGGCCGTGCGCCCGCCGCCGATGGACTGCCCGCCGCCGGCGCCGCCGCCGGAGACGTCGCTCACGCCCGGCGTGAGCACCACCAGGTCCTTGAAGTTGCGCCCGTTGGTGGGGAGCGTCGCGATCTGCCGCTCGTCGATGCGCGCGCTGGCGCCGGTCTTCTGCGTCTCCACCAGCGGCGTCTGCTCGGCCACCACGCTGACGGCCGAGAGCTGCGTCGCAGAGGTGGCGAGCGTGAAGTCGATGCGCTCCACCTGGCCGAGGCCGATGCGCACCGCGGGGCGCTCGACCGGGCGGTAGCCGATCATCTGCGCGCGGACGACGTAGCGGCCGGGGTTCAGGAACGGGATCTGGTAGCGGCCCTGCGCGTCGGTCTGCGTGCCGCGCCGCACGCCCGACTCGGCGTCGGTGGCGACGACCGTGGCCGCCTGCACCGGCGCGCCCGCGTCGTTGGTGACGACGCCGCGGACGGCGCCGGTGGTCGTGGCCTGTTGCGCGCGGGCGGGGATCGCGGCGGCCGTGAGGAGCAGGACGGCCCGTGCCGCGCCCGATAGCACGCGTCGCGTCGTCTGAGAGAACATGGAGGGGAGGTCAGGAGAGGAGGGCGTACAGGCCCGCCGACGTCGGCGGCACCCGAGCATATCCTCTCCTGGCGCGGGTGGCCAGCGCTGCGGCGTTACGCCTGCGTCACACCGCGCGCGCCAGTCGTGAGGCGCGCCCGACCGGAAGTGCGAACGGCATCGCAAGGATGAAGATCTGACCAGATCTGATAACCACGGATGGCTCCGCGTGGGTGCGAGGAACGTCGCCCGACGCGGAGCCATCCGCTCTTATCCGATCTTATCGGACTTTCATCCTTGCAAATGCCGTGGGCGGTTCAGATCCGCAGCCCGCCGCGCCTCACTGCCAGGCCAGCCGGAACTCGCGCCGCCGCACGCGCTCGACCAGCCAGCGCACCGCGCGGTTGCTCATCACGAGCAGCGAGCCGGCTGTCAGCAGTGCCTTCACCTCCCGCCGCGAGATCTTCACCGTGCCGCCCGGCCGCAGCATCGCCGAGCTGTGCGTCAGGTCGCGCAGCGTCGCGTAGGCGTAGAGCAGCGGCAGGATGCAGAACAGGCGGATGGATACCGCGCGGCGCGGGATGAGCAGCAGGTAGCGGCGCGCCTCCTCGAGGTCCGCCCACGCGAGCTGGATCAGCCGCTCGATCGCGCCGCGCGTCTCGGCCTCGCGGTCGGCGTGCAGCAGCGCGGCCTGCGAGCTGCCGTGCTCGCGCAGCAGCTGCTCGGGCACGTAGATCGAGTTCTCGACGACCGCGTCGTGCGCGACGTCCTTGAGGATGTTCACCGTCTGCAGCGCCTCGCCGAACGCGCGGCACCGCTCGCGCAGCCGCGCGTGGTGGCCGCGGCCGATCGACGGCACGTGCTCGTGCCAGAGGTCCGTCAGCAGATAGCCCACCGTGCCCGCGACGTAGTAGCAGTACTCGCGGAACTCCTCGACCGTCTGGATGCGGATGCCGTGCGGGTAGAGGAAGACGAACTTCTTCATCCCCATCGCCATCTCGCCCACCCACTGGCGTACGATCGCGCGCGTCGACGCGGGCAGCGTGTGGAAGTAGGCGAAGACGAGGTCCGCGTGCTCCACCAGCGCGAGGTGCGCCGGCTCGCCGGTCACCGCGGTGCACCGCGCCGGATACGCGTCCGCCGCGGCCTGCCCATCGAAGCACTCCATCAGCGCGTCGAACAGCGGGCCCTTCGCCTCGGGCGCCATGCCCGGCGCGTCCTCCACCGTGTCGGCGATGCGGCAGATGAGGTACGCCGTCAGCACCGCGCGGCCGAGGGGGCCGGGGAGCGCCCGGATGCCGATGGCGAAGGTGCGCGAGACGTGCGGGAGGATGACCTCGCAGAACCGCCGCGCGTCGCGGCGCGCGACGGCGGCGGCGACCGCGGCCTGCGCGTCGGGCGGGAGGGCGACGGGAACGGACGACATGGACGGAAGATAGCCGGTCCCGCAACGCTCCGTCCTCCTTGCACTTGCACCTGCACTTGCGCGGGCGGGTGCAGGGGCGATTTCGTGCGGCATGACCGCTCCGCCCGCCCATCCGCCGCACTTTCGCGGCGCCTTCCGCCGCGACGACGCCGCCCGCGCCGCCTACGCGGAGGCCGCCGGGATCGGACAGGTGGTGCCGCGGGCCGTCGCCGTACCCGCCGATCCGTCGGACGTGCAGGCGCTGGTCGCGTGGGCCGCGGAGACGGGGACGCCGCTGGTCCCGCGCGGCTCGGGGAGCAGCATGGCGGGCGGCGCGATCGGCGACGGCGTGATCCTGGACGTGAGCCGCCTGCGCGCCCTCGGCGCCGTCGACCGCGCGGCGCGCCGCCTGTTCGCGCAGCCGGGCGTGGTGGGCGCGGACGTCGACGCGCGGGCGCGCGAGTCGGGGCTCCGCTTCCCCGTCGACCCGTCGAGCTGGCGCTTCTGCACCGTCGGCGGGATGGCGGCGGCCAACGCCGCCGGCGCGCACTCGCTGCGCCACGGCGCGATGCGGCCCTGGGTGACGGCGCTCGACTGCGTGTTCGCCGACGGCTCGCGCGCGGTGGTGCGGCGCGGCGCGCCCGCGCCCGACGTGCCGGCGGTGCGGCGGCTGCTGCGCGACGTCGCGCCCGCGGCGCGCGCGGCGGCCGCGCGCGGCGTCCCGCTGCGGCGCGCGGTGCGCAAGGACTCCTCGGGCTACGCGCTGGCCGACTGGCTGGCGTCGGGCGAGCTGGTGGACCTGCTGGTGGGGAGCGAGGGGACGCTGGCGGTGTTCGCGGGGCTGGAGCTCGCGCTCTCGCCGGTCCCCGGCGCCACGGCGAGCGTGCTGGGCGCGTTCGGCTCGCTGGACGACGCGGTGGCCGCCGCGGTGGAGGCGCGCGATGCTGGCGCCGTCGCGTGCGAGCTGCTCGACCGCACCTTCCTCGACGTCGCCGCGCGCGGCAGCGACCTGCCGGGCGCGGGCCGCCGCACCGGGTGGCGCGCGCCGCGCGGCACCGAGGCGGTGCTGCTCGCCGAGGTCGAGGGCGCGTCGAGCCAGGAGGCGGGCGACGCGGCGCGCCGCCTGCGGCGCGCGTTCGAGCAGGGCGGCGCGCACGAGGCGGTGATGGCGCTGGAGCCCTCCGCGGAGCGCGTGCTGTGGGCGCTGCGGCACGCGGCGAGCCCGATCCTGGCGCGGCTCGACCCCGAGCTGAAGTCGATGCAGTTCATCGAGGACGGCGCGGTGCCGCCGCGGCGGCTGGCGGAGTACGTGCGCGGCGTGCGCGCGGCGCTGGCGCGGCACGAGCTGCGCGGCGTGATCTTCGGCCACGCGGGCGACGGCCACGTGCACGTGAACCCGCTGGTGGACGTGCGCGACCCGGCGTGGCGCACGCGCGTGGCCGGGGTGCTGGAGGACGTGACCGCGCTCGCGGCGAGCCTGGGCGGCACGCTCGCGGGCGAGCACGGCGACGGCCGCCTGCGCACGCCGCTGCTGGCGCGCACGTGGGCGCCCGAGGTGCTGGCGCTGTTCGCCGCGACGAAGCGCGCGTGCGACCCGGCGGGGATCCTCAACCCGGGCGTGAAGGTGCCGACCGACGGGCAGCAGGCGCTCGCGGCGATCAAGTACGACCCCGCGCTGCCGCCGCTTCCCGACGCCGCGCGCCGCGCGCTGGACCACGTGGCGGCGACGCGCGACTACGCGGCGGACCGCCTCGCGCTGGTGGACGCGGAGCCGGCGCCGGCGCCCGCGGCGAGCGCGCCGCACTGACGCGCACCGACGCGCACCGACGCGCACCGACGCGCACCGACGCGCACCGACGCGCATCGACGCGCATCGACGCGCACCGACGCGCATCGACGCGCATCGACGCGCATCGCCGTGCGTCGTGACTTTTGCGTCATGATGCGACAATGGCGGGCGCGCAGCTGAACGCCTCGACACGCGCGCGTCGCAACGCGGTGTGCGCGCGACACTTCCGCTCGCGCGCGGGGCGGTTATGCTACGCGCCGCTGCATCATGCTGCATCATGCGCCGTCCGTACTTCCCGCGACTGCGCGCCGACGCCGGCGTGCACGAGGCCATCCGATGGATGCAGAATCGCAGGTGCTGCACGCGATGCGGCGGCTCGAGGTCGCGATGACCGCGACCGCCGGCTACGCGCCGCCCGACTCGCGCCTGATCGAGAACGCCGCGGAGGCGGTGACGCGCGAGCTGGTGGCCCTCGGCCAGGGACCGGACGCGGTGCGCCGGCTGGCCGCGTGGGTGGCGCGCTGCCCGCTGGCGCTGGAGCGCGCCGACCTGACGGAGCGCATGCGCCGCGCGGTGGAGCGCACGCTCGAGACGTGCGAGATCGAGCGCCGCACGCCGACCGACTCGCACCGCGCCGTCACGCCGCCGTCCGCGATGCCCGCCGTGGACGCGGGGCCCACGGCGGGAACGACGGGCGAGCACCGGCTCCCGCTCTTCCGGACCGACGAGCACATGGTCGCGATGACCGCGGCGCTGGCGGCGTCGCTCGCGGGGCCCCTGGGGGTGGACCGGGCGCGCGAGTAGGTTGCGGGCGCCGCGCGGTCGGGTCGTCCGAGCGCCGCGCCCGACCCTCCGCCGAGCGCCCGATGTACTTCACCGAGCCGACCGTCACGCTGATCGCCCGCCCGCAGTTCGTCGAGCCCGCGCACCTGCCGGTCGCCTGGAAGGGCGAGAGCAGCGACGGCGAGCGGCTGGCGGAGTTCGCGGGCCGCCTGTGCTACATGTCGCAGCACAACCCCGCGGGGCGCACGACGGCGGAGTACATCGAGAACATCAAGCGGCAGCGCCACGGCTCCGTGCTGGAGCACGCGAACTACTCGCTGCTGCTGGAGGGCGTGAGCCGCTCGCTGACGCACGAGCTGGTGCGGCACCGCGCGGGCATGGCGTACTCGCAGCTGTCGCAGCGCTACGTGGACGAGAGCCAGGCGAACTTCGTGGTGCCGCCGGCGATCGTGGGCGACGCGGAGCTGGAGGCTGCGTGGCGCGCGCAGGTGGAGGGCGCGCAACAGGCGTACGTGGCGCTCGTGGAGCAGCTGATGGAGCGCTACAAGTGGGTGGACGACAAGGTCCACCGCCGCAAGATGGCGCGTGAGGCGGCGCGCGGCGTGCTGCCCAACTCCACCGAGACCAAGATCGTGTGCACGGGCAACGCCCGCGCGTGGCGCACGCTGCTGGAGCTGCGCTCCAGCGAGGCCGCGGAGCTGGAGATCCGCCGGCTGGCGGTGGCGGTGCTGCGCGTGCTGCAGGCGGAGTCGCCGGCGTTCTTCGGCGACGTGGAGATCTACGTGGCGGCGGACCGCCGCGAGGCCGCGCGCTTCGTGCACAGCAAGGTGTGATCACCGGCTGACTGCCGCGTGGACGAGGGCCGGTGCCTCTGGTGCCGGCCCTTCATGCATCCGTGAGCCGCGGTGCGGGCGCGGTCGTGGGCTGCGGCTCCACAGCGATCGGGGGCGCTGCGGAGCCCACGATCGCGCTGCGCGCATCAGGTCTCCTTGCTGCGATCGCAGGTCGCCTCCGCCCACGACCGCGCCCGCACCGCCATGCATTCGCGCGCGGCGTGCGTCCGGTGGGCCGTCGCTCGACGCTCAGCTCTCGCTCACCCCTTCGTGCTGGTGGTCGCGCGAGCCTGGACAGCCGCCGCGGGTCACGGGTAGGCGACCACCTGCCACGCCAGCACGCCGGCCAGCTGCGCGGGCGTCGGCACGATGCCGTTCTTCCCGCTCACCTTGTTGGCGTTCAGCTGGACGCCGATGGGGGCGCCCGCGGTCGCGTCGGTGCCGGTGGCGACGGTCAGCCAGCTGTCGGTGCCGAGCCGCGTCTGCACGCCGCTGTTGACCGCCTGCGCGCTCGGCGGCACGCTGGTCTGCACGTAGTTCACGTAGAAGGTGCCCGGATCCGACGCGAGCCGCACCTGCAGCTGCCACCCGCGGTTGCCGCGCGCGGTCACGCTGCCGGTGTAGCAGAAGCCCGGCGAGCAGAGGTTGCCGGCCTGCGCGTTCTGCGTCAGCGGCGAGGCCGTGTGCGCGAACACGCCGCCGACCACCGTCGACACGACGTTGGTCGCGGTCTTCGGGCCGGGGCCCTGCGCGTGCACGGGGCGGCTCCACGCCGCGAGGCCGAGCGCGAGCGCGGCCCACGCGGCGCGGCACCGGAAGGGAGCGGGCATGGCCATCACTTCGCCGCCAGCGTGAAGGTCAGCGTGAGGTTGTAGGTGCCGGAGCGGTCGGTCTCGTACACCCAGCGCGACGCGAAATAGACGTCCTGCGACCACGCGGCCCGCGCGGCCGGCGTGACGGCGAACGGGATGGTGCGGTTCGACTCGGCGTTCGCGGCGCTCACGTCGCGCGCGGTGTTGGTGAACACGCCGGCCGTCGTGCTCCAGAGCGCGTCCGACGCGCTCTTGGTGCCCGGGCCGCTGAAGGCGCCGGTGACCGTGACCGCGAACGGCCGGTTCGCCGCGACCTCGAGGTTCACCTTGCCGCCGAACGGCACGTACGTCGACGAGCCCGCGGGCGTCGCGCTGGCGGTGAACTGCGCCGCGGTGAGCGTCGCCGGCGCCGTCAGCGTCGACGTGGTCCGCATCTGCAGCACGTCCTGCACGCGCATGCACAGCGTCACGGATGCGCTGGGATTGCCCGTCAGGGCGATGGCCGTCGACGGACACTGCGCCCCGGCCTCCGATGCGCAGAGCGTCAGCGCAGCCGCGGCCAGCGCGGCGGGCAGGGAATGGCGGATGGACATGAGGCTGGGCACGGGAGGCGGCTACCGCTGCTGACGACCGGCGTCCTGCGACTCCGCGGCGCGCACGGCGGCCGCGGCCGAGTCGCTCGCGGGCCGCCGCGCGACCTGCAGGCGGAGCGGGCGTGGACGCACGAGCAGCTGGAGGGGCGGCACGTTGCCGGTGCCGACGACGAAGGACGGCATCGCGGACGCGACGCGCAGCGGCTCGCGCGCCTGCGAGAAGTCCACGCTGGTCACGTAGCGGCCCGGCGGCAGCGCGTCGAAGCGCGCGAGGCCGGGCGACACCGCACGCGCGACCCACGTGCGGCCCGCGCTGTCGCGCGCGGTGACGATCGAGCGCTCCAGGTCCTCGCGCGACACGCGCGTCGAGTCCGCGTCGTCGGCGCGCAGCAGCACGTCGATCGCCGCCAGCGCGACGACCGCCATGTCGCCGCCGCGTCCCTCCGCGCCGCCAGCGCCGCCCGCGGCGACCCACCCGAGCGGCAGCGAGCGGACGTCGATCGCGGCGACGTCGCTCGACGGGCCGACGAAGCGGTAGCGTCCATCGCGCCCCGTCACGACGGTCTCGCGGCCGCGGCGCACGACGATGCCTTCGACGCCGCGCTCGCTCCGGCCGCGGCGCCCATCGCCGTCGGTGTCGGCGAACACGTGGCCCTCGACGGTGCCGCTGCGGCCGAAGCGCGGCAGACGCAGCGCACGCTCGACGCGCAGCGACCAGATCCAGCCGGGCGCCGCGCTCGCGCCGAGCGCGCTCGCGAAGTACAGGGGGTTCCGCTCGGCCTCGACGTCGAGCTGGACGCCGAGGGGGAGCTCGATGCCGAGCGTGCCACTGAGCGTCGTGAGCCAGGCGCCGGGCGTGACGAACGAGGTCGAGCGCGTGGCCGCGCCGCCGGTGAGGAGCCGCACGCCCGACACTGCGAGCAGCGGCACCTGGTCGGCGCGCAGGCCGTACTCGATCTGGCGGGCCGGGAAGCCGCTACCGGCGCCGTTGTCGGTCACGGCGCCCGTGCCCGCGAGCGTGCCGGCGACGCCCGACAGGTGCACGGTCCCCGACACGCGCGAGGTGAGCGCGCGGTCGACGAACGCGGTCGCGTCGGCGCCGGCCATGGTGCGCGTCCGCACGCCGAACGCGCCGTCCACCGACGCGCCGAGCGCGCCGCCGCCGGCCTGCACGCTGCCGAACAGCGAGCGGTCGCCGCTGCCGAAGCGGCCCGCCGGCGCCTCGCTCTCGTAGGCCGAGCTGCGCGCGCCGACGTGGAGCGACGCGAGCGACGCGAGGCGCGTGCTCGCGCCCACGGTCCACCCGTCGGTGCGGAGCGCGCGCGCCGACGCGCCGCCGTCGTCCAGGCGCCACGCCGAGCCGTCGACGCTGAGCCACGAGGCGACGCGGCGGCTCGCCGACGCCGCGATCTCGTCGGTGCCGCGCGCGAACGCCTGGCTGCCGCCCGCGGCGTGCGTCGCGCGCACGTCGAGCGTCCCGCGCTCGCCGCGCAGCACGACGTTCGTGCTAGCGCCCAGCCCCGCCCCGCCGTCGAAGCGGCGATAGCCGAGCTCCGAGACGAGCATGCGGTCGAGGAAGGATCCGAGCTGCACGCCCGCGCTCACCGCGTCGAGGCGCCGTGGATCGCCCAGCGGGCCGAGCGACTCGCGGAGCGAGCTGACCGACGTGCTGACGCGCAGGCGGCCGACCTGCCGCGACGCCTGCCCGAAGAGCGCGTCCGTGCCGAACGCCGTGGCCCCGGTGCCCGGCCGCGTCGCGAGCAGCGACATGCCCCAGCCCGGGCGCGTGACGAGCAGCGACGCGCCGCGGCCGCCGACCGCGGTGCCGGTGAGGTCGGTGAGCGTCCCGCCGACCGGGCCGGCGGCGAGGCGCCACGCCGGCGTCCAGAGCGCGACCGACGGCGTCACGTCGACGAGCCCAGTGCGCGCGAGCGCCATGCCCGCCGCGCTGGCCGGATCCGGCGCCGTGACCGCGCGCGCCGAGAGCTGGATCGCGTCCGTGAGGTGCCCGTCCATCGCGTAGGAGAGGCCGACGGGCGTGCCCGTCCACGGCCCGCGCACGCTCGTCGCGCCGACGCGGATCGTGCTCCCCGCCGCGCCCGACGAGCTGCCGTCGGCGCCGAGCAGCTCGACCGCCGCGTCGGTGCTGGCCACCGCGACGCCGCGCGCGAGCGCGGTCAGGCGTAGCGTGACGTTGCCGCGGCCGACGTCGCGCGGCACCGCGACGTGCAGCGTGCGCGTGACCGCGGCGCCCGGCGCGATCGCGGTGACGCCGTCGCCGCCCTCCGCGCGCCACCCCTGCGGGAGCTGCACGCGCACGGCGAGCGTGTCCGCGGCGTTGCCGAGGTTCACGAGCTGGTAGCGCATGCTGAAGCGGTCACCCGCGCGCACGGCGCGCAGCGCCTCGGTCACCGCCAGCTCCACGCGCCGCCGCGGCGCGACGTCGAGCGCGATCGGCACCTCGACGTCGGGCAGGCCGGGCGTGGAGAAGACGACGCTGCCCGCCGGCACGAGGCCCGCGCGCACGTCGGTCGGCACGCCGACCGTGAGGCTCACCGTGCGCGCGCCGGCGCCCGGCGCGAGCGCGCCCGCGTGTCGCCCGAGGATCGGCGCGACGCCCGTCGGCAGCACGACGTACTCCGCGCGGCGGTCGGCGCCGAACTGCGCGGGGAGCGGGATCGTGACGACGTGGAAGCCGCGCGGCGCGGCGCGGACGACGAGCGTCGCGGCGCGAATGGCGGTCGGCGCGTCGGCGGGACGCGCGGGACCGGTCGCGGGACGCCGGTCGTCGCGCGCGGCGGGTGCGGTGGGCGTGGTGCCGCGCGCGTCGGCGAGCGTCGGCTGCGCGAACGCGTTGGGCGCGCCGATCGCGAGCGCGGCGCCGAGCAGCGCGAGATGCAGCGCGGAGTGGCGAGGAAGGCGACGCATGACGCTCAGCGGACCTCGATGGTGAAGTCCAGGCCGCGCGAGTAGTAGGTGCTCGCGGAGGCGCTCGACCGATAGGCCGTGTACGACATGTCGACGACGGTGAACCGGAGCGACGAGGCGGTGCACTGGCCGCTCGATCCGTTGCCGCGCGTGACGAGGAAGAGGTCGACGCGCGTCGTCGACGTCAGCGTGCGCGTGTAGCTCGCGCCGGCGGGCGTCGGGGTGCGGCATCCGCTGCCGCTCAGCGTGTAGTCGACGCGCACCGCACCGAGCGGCGAGCCGCCCGCGCCACCGAGCGCGAGGCCGACCGCGCAGAAGTTGCTGGCGTTGCCGACCGAGTTCGGGCAGCTCGCCACCAGCTCCCAGGTGGGTGTCGTGGCCGAGGTACCGCTCTCGTAGTGCGTGCGCAGCGGCGACGGCGTCGTCGTGCCGCCGATGGTCGCCGCGGCGGTCCCACTCGGCGTCAGCGTGAACTGGTGGCCGGTCTGCGCGCCGACGGGACGCGTCGCGCCCACCACGAGCGCGGCGAGCACGCCGAGGCACCAGGAGAGTCGCGGGGCGATGGACACGGGTCGGGGCGCGAGGGGAGGCGTTACTTGCCCGCGGCCTTCGTCGGCGCCGACGGCGTCGGCACCGTGTGCTCCAGCTGCATCGCCGCGATCTCGTCGCCGCCGTAGTCCACCATCGACAGCACGAGGTAGTCGCCGGCGGGCAGCTTGGGCATCGCCACGAGCGCGCGCTGCCGCGCCCCGGGCAGCACGTAGTAGTCGGGCAGCTCCACCGTCGCGGCGACGCTGTTGTCGGCGCGCCGGAACTCGACCGTGCCCCTGGCGACGTAGTGCCGCTCGCCCGAGTTGCGGAACCAGACCTCGAGGCTGTCCGCGTCGGCGGCGCCCGCGCGGACGTGCATCGCGGTCACCTCGCCCGCGGCGCGCAGCCCCGCCGGCTCGACGTACACCTTCACGGCGGTGCGGATGACGTAGCTGACGCCGTTCTTTCCGGGGGGCTGCACCGTCTCCAGCACCACCGCGCTCCAGCACTCGCGCGGCAGCGTCGCGAGCGAGTCGTGCGCGACCAGGCGGATGCTCTGCGACGCGCCGGCGTCCAGGTTGACCGAGAGCGGGAACACCGTGAGCGCGCTCCCGCAGCTGCCCTTCACCGATCCGACCGGCAGCCACCGGTTCGCGCCATCGTCGGCGCGGTCCCAGTCCTCGGTCTTCACGACCGCCTGCACGGGCCGGTCGGAGACGTTGCGCACGGTGATCACGCCGACGCGCTCCGCGGCAATCGCGGGACGCATCAGGATCTCCGAGCGATCCACGCCGAGCTGCGCGGCGGCGGGGCGCGAGGCGCCGAGGGCGAGGCCCGCGAGCGCGAGGAGGCGCCGGGCGCTCGGGAACGGGAGCGGGGTCATGTCGCGGAGGGAGGTCGTGCGGGGACGGGCCAGTGGCGGGGACCTGCGTGGTGCGGACCTGCGTCGTGCGGATGGAACGGGTCCGAGCCCGCGGGGGGCGACGGCCGTGGCGCTCGCGGGCGCCGCGTCCGCCTCCCCCCGGCGGATGTCGGCTTACTTCGCGGCGAGCGTGAGCTGCAGCGTCAGCGAGTACTCGCCTGGCAGGTCGCGCTCGAACGCCCAGCGCGAGCGGAAGCTCAGGTCCGTGTTGGTGTTCACGGTGCCCGTGGTGCCCGCGATGATCTCGGCGCCCGAGGTGCCGAGGGCGGCGAAGGTGCCGCTCGTCTTCGTCCACTCGACGTCGGACGCCGGCTTGTTGACGGTGCCCGGGCCGAACGTCGCCGTCGTCGCGGCGATGCTGACCTGGTACGCGCGGTTGGCGACGACCTTCACGTTCGGGCCCGCCGACGCCGCCAGCGGCGTCGCCGACAGGTACGCGTTGCCCGCGAGCGCGCCGTAGTTGGCGATCGTCGGGTTGCCGAGGCCGGTCGTGCCCGTGCTGACCGTCAGCTGGAGGATGTCGTTGACCGTCGTCGAGACGACGTGGTTCTGGCTGCACGCCGTGGCGTTGACGGCGAGGTTGCCCGTGCCGTCCGGGCCGCAGGTGCTCTGCGCCTGCACGGAGACGGCGGAGACGGCGGTGAGCGCGACGGCGGCCGGGAGCAGCTTGCGGAGCTTCATGAGGAGGTTCTCCGGGGGGAGGAAGGGGGAGGCGAGATGCTGCCGTCCGGCGGACCGACGTGGCTGCCACCACGCCCCGCCGGACGCCTGAACGCCTGGCAACGTGCACGCCGCATCGGCCGAGCCCGCTCAGGGCGCCGGGCCCCACGCCACACCGAACCTCAACCGCTTGCAGCGGCGCGACTTGCGTGGCGCGCGCCGGCGTTGCTCCGGCGCAACATGCGTGTGGCGGCGCCACACCCCAGCCGCCGCGCGCCGATGCGCCCGCGCCACAAGATTGCAGCCGTGTCATGACAACGACGGTCCGGGCCGTCACCGCAAGTGCGCTCGCTCGTCTGCCCGGCATGACCCGATCGTCTCGCGCCGTCCGGCTGTCCCTCCTCGCCACCCTCGCGGGCGTTCCGGTCCTCGCGACCGCGTGCGGCCGCGCCGCGACCGATCCCGGCCGACCCGGCGTGCCGGTCGTCGGCAGCTGGCGCTACGTCGCCCAGCAGACGAGCCCCGCGCCCGCGGATCTCCAGGGGACGCTCGCCGTCGGTGAGCAGTCGGGCGCGCGCATCGCGGGCGCGCTGGACGTCGTGGAGACCGACGCGCGCGGGCTGCAGCGCCGGCTCGGCGGCGCGATGGCGGGGCGCACCGCGGACTCCACGACGCTCGACTTCGACGTCGCGATCGGCGCGGGCGTGCGCCGCCACGTGGGCCGCGTGCGCGGCGACTCGCTCACCGGCTCGTGGATCGAGCAGCCGGTGGCCGGCGGCGCACCGGTCGCATCGGGGAGCTTCCGCGCCGCGCGCCAGCGCTGACGGTCGGCGCGGAGGGTCAGCGCAGGGTCAGCGGCCCAGCCAGCGGCTGACCTTCACCAGCAGCACGTCGCGCCCCTGGTCGCGGAACGCGCGCGCCACGTCGCTCCCCAGGCCGGCGCGCGAACCCGCGAGCGGGTCGTCGAGCGCACCGTCGCCCTGCCGCTGCCAGACGACGAACAGTGCGGAGCCCGGGCGGAACTCCCAGCGTGCGACCGCATTGCCGCGCAGCGCGCGCACCGCGTACTCGGGCTCCGCGAAGGAGAACGCGGGCGCGGGGCCGGCGGCGTCGGGGTCCACGCGCACGGTGCCGCCGGTGCGCGCCAGCGTGCCGCGGTCGGCGCCGTAGGTCGCGAAGCCGAACGTCGCGGGGCGCTCCAGCTCCTTGAACGCACGGTAGCGGCCACGCGCCGCGAACGGGCGCGCGAACAGCTGCAGCGACAGCGCGGGCGAGAAGGTCCAGTCGGCGCGCAGCTCCATCGCCAGCTCCTCGCGCGCGATGTCGGCGAAGACGTAGCGGCGCCCGAGCGTGGTGGTCGCGAGCGGATCGCCCACCGCCGTCACGTACTGGTCGGTGTCGGTGCGCCGTGCGTAGTCGGGCGTGACGCGCAGGCGCACCGCCGCCGACGGCCGCATGTCGAGCGAGAGGCCGACGCCGCGTCCGCGACGCCCCGTCGAGTCGCCGTCGGCGGCGAGCGAGAGGCCGAGCACCGCCGGACGGCGCGAGTCGCTGGTGACGTCGAGCGTGGTGCTCCAGCGCGCGGGCACGTGCACGAGCGGGCCGCCGCGCGTCAGCCGGTCGTCGGCCACCGCGAGCGACTGCGAGAAGAACGCGTCGACGCGCCAGAAGCTGCGCAGCGTCCCTCCCGCGCCGAGCGCCGCGCGACTGGTGACGCGATCGCCGGCGAAGTTGTAGGCGTGCGTGTAGTACGCGCTGACCGAATGGTCGCGGAAGAGGCGCGCGAGCCCCTGCGTGCCGATGCGGTTCTCGCGGTACGTGACGACGTTGGAGAGCGTGCGGCGGTCGGCGCGCTGCCCGAACCCCAGATCGTTCGTCTCGAAGCCCGGCGTCGTCTCCTCGAACGTCGTGGAGCCGAGCCAGTGGCGGCCGCCGGTGCGCGCGAGCGTGAGCGCCGTGAAGCGGCCCGCGAGCGACGTGCGCGTCGTGTCGAGCGCGAGGTGATCGGCGTCCGCGCGCTGGAACAGGCGATACGGCGCTCGCTGCAGGCGCGTCATCGCCGCGGTGCTTCCCTCCACGCGCGTGCCCGCCGTCACGCCACTCAGCGTCCACGTGCGGTCGTCCCACGCGTGCTGGAAGTCGAGGCCCGCGACCGCCGCGCGCTCCGGCAGCAGCGGCGCGAGCGCGGGCGCGTCGAGGTCGCGCGCGACGAGCGTCCCCACCGCGCCGATGGCGGTGTTGCCGCCGCGCAGGTCGCGGCGCAGCCGCGCGATGCCGTAGCCGCTCGTGGGCTCGACGGGTGCGCGGCGCACGTCGCCCGCCGCGTTCACGTAGCGCGCCTCCTGCTCGCGCGTCGCGGCGCCGAGCACGCCCACCGACCAGCCGCCGGGCGTCTTGCCGCTCACCTTCGCCGCCGCGAGGATCGGCGTCTGCGTCGGCGCCTCGGCCCACCGCACGTCGCTGCCCGCGAGCCGCAGCGCGGGCGCGCGTCCGAGCCGCCGTGTGTAGAAGAAGGTCGGGCGGTCGTCGTCGTTGAACGTCACCGTGCCGCCGAAGCGGAACACGTCCGTCCCCTCGAGGAAGAACGGGCGCCGCTCGGGGAAGAAGACCTCGAACGCGCTCAGGTTCACGACCGCGGGATCGGCCTCGACCTGCCCGAAGTCCGGGTTGAACGTCGCGCTCAGCGTCAGGTTGCGCGGCAGCCGGTAGCGCAGGTCGAGCCCCACCGCGGCCTCGCCGTCGCTGGGATCGTGCAGCGGGTTCGCGGGCTGCGCGGGGCTCTGCGTGGACTGCACGCGCACGTACGGCACGAGCTCCAGCTTCCCCGGCTCGGCCAGCGAGTCGAGGCCGGTCAGCGTCCCCATCACCGAGACGATCGCGGGCCGGTCGGGCGGCGTGGGCGACCAGTAGGAGCGCTCGCCCTTGCGCGCGATCTCGCGCGCGAAGTTGATCCCCCACACCTGCGCGCGGCCGTCGGCGCGCACGCTGTAGCGCAGCTGCGAGAGCGGGATCCGGAACTCCGCGACCCAGCCCAGCGAGTCGATCGACGACGCGCCCTCCCACACGGCGTCCCAGTTCGCGTCGCGCTGCGTGTCGTCGAAGATGAAGCCGTCCGCCTGCACGCCGCGTGGGCTGAGCGAGAAGCGGAACGCGGTGCGGCGGTCGTGGTAGCTGTCGATCGCGACGTGCGCCCAGTCGGTGTAGATGCCGCCCGCGTCGCGGCGCGCGAGCGTGCGCGCGATGGAGTCGGGTCGGCTGTCGTACAGCCGGTAGCCGACGTAGAGCGCGGTGCGGTCGTAGAGGACGCGCACCTCGGAGCGCTCGGTGGCCGGCGCGCCGGCGGTCGGCACGGCCTGCACGAAGCCATCGGCGATCTGCGCGCGCGACCACGCGCTCTCGTCGAGGCGACCGTCGATCCGCGGGGCCGCGGCGGTGGGCGCGGCGACGAGCACGCGCTCGGGCGCCTGCGCGGACGCTCGGGCAGGCGTCTGGGCGTGGACGGCGGGCGCGGGGAGCGCGAGGGCGAGCGCCAGGGGGAGGTGGCGCGTCATCGCGCGGCGGGCGGGCATTGGCGGGAGCGAGCGGGCGGGCGGACGTGCGGCGGCGGACGGCGCGGAAGCTGACGGATGGCCGCCCGAATGACGAGGGGTCACCCGTCAGAGCGTCGTTCCGTTCGGCGCGGCCGATGCCCGGCCACGCCGACGTCGCAGGCCGACGAGCAGCGCGCGGGCCGTAGCATGGCAACGGCATTTGCAAGGATGAAGATCGGATAGGATCTGACAACGACGGATGCTCCGCGTTGGGCGACGGTGGTCGCCGCCACGCGGAGCATCGGCGGTCATCCGATCTTCTCGGACTTTCATCCTTGCTGCAGTTCCCGTTCGGGCCCGGCGCGCCGGACACCCGTGCCCTCTGGGGGATGCGGATGCTTCGGATCGGGCGGATGCGCCGGATCGCTCCTCGCTGTGCGACGTCCCATGCGCCGCGAGGAGCGATCCGAATGATCCGAATCATCCGGAGCATCCGTATCCTCTCCAAGAGGCCAACGGGTCACGCATCACGGCGCCATCCCGGTCGCTCAGCGCGCGCCCGTCCAGAGCACCAGCGTCCCGCAGCGCGCCGTCGGCCCGCCGTACTCCGGCGGGACATTGGCGGCCGTGTACGCCTCGATCGCGATGATGTCGCGTGTGGTGAACGAGTCGAGCTCCGGCGCCGGCATCGCCGGCGTGTTGGGCGCGTGCGAGTACACCCGCACGCCGTCCACGTAGATCTGCGCCCAGCAGGCGCGCGGGCTGCGCGGATCGAACGGGTCCGCGGGCGGGAGGTCGCCGGTGGCGGGGCCGCGCGACGCCGCCGCGTACGCGCGGCCGGTGCGCGGGCTGAGGATCAGCCGGAAGCCCGGGATGCGCTTCCGCAGCAGCGCGCTGAACGGGAGATGCTGCTCGCGCTCCATCTCCTCGGGGCCGAGGAAGTGGCCCTGCCCCATCGCGCGCCGCTCCTCGAAGCGCTCCAGGCGGCGCAGCGTCACGCGGTCCACGACGGCGACGCCGGGCAGCCGCTGCGGCAGCCCGCGGAGCGCCACGTCGCGCCGCGCGGAGTCGCCCGCGGCCAGCGCGACGTCGAGCCCCGACGGCAGGAAGCCGAGGCGCCGGACCACCAGCCGGTGCGTGCCCGCGGGGAGCCCGACGAGCCGGAAGCCGCCCGCGCTGTCGGTGCGCACGCTGCGCGCGAGCGCGGGCACCAGCACCTCCGCCCCCACGACGGCGGTGGAGTCGAGGGCGGCCGTCACGCGGCCGGAGACGACGCCGCCCTCCTGCGCCGCGACCGGCGCGGCGAGGAGGGCGGTGACGAGAGCGGCGATGGTCGGGCGCATGCTCCGATGTGCGCTCCGCCGGACGGCCGCGCAAGGCGCCGCCGGCGGAGCGAACCGGTCGTTCACAGCTGCGCCGGAGGCTACACCTCCGCCATCGCCTCCTCGCGCTCCTTCGCGTGCTCGGCGATCACCTTCGTCGCCACCTCGCCGGGCACCTGCTCGTAGCCGTGGAAGCGCCGCGCGTACGTCGCGTGGCCGTGCGTCAGCGACGAGAGGTTCGTCGCGTACAGGTGCAGCTCGGCCTGCGGCACCACGGCGCGCACCGTCGTCCCGTGGCCGTCCTCGGCCGAGTCGGTGCCGAGGATCTGCCCGCGGCGCCCGGAGAGGTCGCCCATCACGTCGCCCAGGTAGGCGTCGGGCGTCGTGACCTCGATCAGGTCGAGCGGCTCCAGCAGCACCGGGCGGCACTTCGACGCCACCGCGCGGAAGCCGAGGATGCCGGCCATCTTGAACGCCTGCTCGCTCGAGTCGACCGAGTGGTACGAGCCGTCGTACAGCTCGACGCGGAAGTCGACGAGCGGGCAGCCCGCGAGCACGCCGCGCACCGCCGCTTCCTGGATCCCCTTGTCGACCGCGGGGATGAACTTGGACGGGATCGCGCCGCCCACGATCTCGTCGGCGAACAGGTAGCCCTCGCCGCGCGGGAGCGGCGACATCTTGATCCAGCAGTCGCCGAACTGGCCCTTGCCGCCCGTCTGCTTCTTGTGGCGGCCCTGCCCCTTCTCGCTGGCGGTGATCGTCTCGCGGTAGGCGATCTTGGGCTTCGTGAGGTCGCCGCCGACGCCGTACTTCCGGCGCAGCCGCGCGAGCGCGATCTCGAGGTGCCGCTCGCCCATCCCGGCGACCACCGTCTCGTGCGTCTCCGGCACGTACTGCACGGTGAACGTCGGGTCCTCGTCGTGCAGCCGGTGCAGCCCGCTCTGCATCTTCTCCTCGGCGTCGCGGCTCTGCGCGTGCACCGCGAAGTGCACCAGCGGCTCGGGGAAGCGGATCTGCGGCAGGCGGACCGGATGCTCGCGCGTGGAGAGCGTGTCGTTCGTGTGCGTGTTGCGCAGCTTGGCCACGCAGCCGATGTCGCCCGCGTGCAGGCGGTTCACCTCGACGCGCTCGCGGCCGCACGGGATGGAGAGGTGGTTCAGCTTCTCGACGACGTCGCGCGTCGCGTTGAACACCTCCTGCCCGTTCACGACGCTCCCCTGCAGGATGCGGAAGTACGACACGTCGCCGACGTGGGGCTCCGCGTGCGTCTTGAACACCAGCGCCGCGAACGGCTTGTCGTCGTCGGCGTGGATCTCGACGGTCTGATTGCCCTCGGCGCCCGTGAACGCGTGCAGCTCCTCCATCTCCCACGCGGAGGGCATGAGCTGCGCGATCTCGGTCAGCAGCGCGCGCACGCCGATCATGCTGTCGCTGGAGACGCAGAAGAGCGGGAAGATGTCCTCGCGCTTCATCGCCTCCTTCATCCCGGCGATCGCCTCGTCGCGCCCGATCTCGGCGCCCTCGAGGTAGCGCTCCAGCAGCGCGTCGTCGGTGGCGCTGATGGCCTCGATCAGCTCCTCGCGGTACTGGTCGAAGCGCGGCTGCGCCTCGGCGGGGATGTCGGTCTCCTCGTACTCGCCGCTCTTCGTGCCCGCCTTGTAGACGTAGGCCTTCTTGGTGAAGAGGTTCATCACGCCCTTGAAGGCCGCGCCCTCGCCGAGCGGCACCTCGACGGGGACGACCTTGCTCGTGAGGCGCGACTTGATCTGGCGGTAGATCGCGTCGAAGTCGGCGTGCTCCTTGTCCATCATGGTGACGACGAAGAGCACCGGGTCGGCGCGGCGCAGGGCTTCGCGGAACATCTTCTCGGTGCCGACCTCCACGCCGGTCGTCGCCCCGACGACGACGAGGGCGCCGTCGGCCGCGGCAAGACCCGCGATCGCGTCGCCCTGGAAGTCGAGGTAGCCCGGCGTGTCGAGCAGGTTGATCTTGCACCCCTCCCACTCGGCGTAGGCGCAGCCGAGGGTGATGGAGAAGCCGCGCTCCGCCTCCTCGGGGGTGAAGTCGGTGAGCGCGGTGCCGTCCTTCACCGCGCCGTGCCGCTTGCTCGCACCGGCGGCGAACACCATCGCGTCCACGAGGCTCGTCTTGCCGCTGGCCCCGTGGCCGACTACCGCCACGTTGCGGATCTCCCTGCTGCCGTACTCTCTCATCGCCCGTTCTCCCCGGAGAGTGACGTGAGCCGCCGGACGGGCGCGGCGCGGGCGAGCGAGGGGACGCGTGGTCCCGTGCGTCGCGGCGCGCCCTCCCGGGGCGTTGAGCGGCGCCGGGCGGGTGAGGGGCGACGGCGTGCCGGATCCCGTCCGGACCCGCCGCCGTCGCCCCCAACCGCGCCCGCGCCGCACCTGCGTGGAGCCTGAGTGGAGCATCCGCACGGGCGCGGGGCGCCGCAAGTGGGCGCCGCCAGACATCGGCGACGGGGAATGCATCAGCCAGCCAGCAATCGAACGGCGGAGGACGGAACCGCGGAGAACGGAGACGCGGAGGACGGAAGGGCGTCAAACGATCAGGCGGACCTGTCAGCTCGATGCTTCAAGCTCAGAGGGTCCGCCGCTCCGTTTCACGCTTCATCGTCCTCCGCCGTTCCGTTCTCCGCCGTTCCGTCCTCCGATTGATCCTTCCCTGGCGCGCGCGAAAAGGCCGCGGTCCGGCATGCACCGGAACCGCGGCCTTCCAGGGTCCTGCAGACTGCGCCCTGATTGCGGACGAAAGTGGATTCGTGTCTCAGTCCCCTTCGAACAGGTTGCCGTCGGCCTCGCGGAGCGAGTCGAGGAGCGCGTCCGCGCCCATGCCCGCCGCCGCGCCGGCGAACGCCGTGCCCGCGAACGCGGGAGCGGTGCCGGACGGGGTAAAGGAGAAGTTGATCGCGCGCCGCACGCCCTCGGGCCAGTCGGGCATCAGCAGCCCGGCGATCATCGAGCGGATCAGCGCGCCGGTCTCGCCGAGCAGGCGCGTGGAGGTCTCGCGGAGCCGCGCGGCCGGGATCTCCAGATCCTCGGTCAGCAGCTGTCCGGTGCGCTGGTCGCGCCACGCCGCGTCGCCCACCGCCCCACGCTCGGCCCACACGCCCAGGTGGCGGATCGTGCCGACATGTTCGCCACCGGCGCGCTGCCCCTCGACCGCCGCCGCGAGCGCGTAGGCGAGCGCCTCCGCGTCGGGGGTGCCGTAGAGCGTGACGACCTCGCGCGGCGCGCCTTCGAACGGCGTCGCGGGGGCCACCGAGTTCACGTGCGCCAGCGGCCCGGTCCTGTCACCGGGTTCGTGCGCGACTCCGAGCCCGCCGGGTGGCGCGCGCTCGGGGCCGTCCTCGAGCAACACGAGGATGTCCATGGTCCCTCCCTGTCTCGTCGGGGGGTGTGATTGCGGCTCGCCTCGGGCGGCGGAAGTGCCGTGTCCGATCCTACGAGCCAGATGCGCGCCACCGCGTCGGAACACCGCGGCGCGTGGTGCCCATCGACCGGGCCCTGCTCACTCGACACCGGCTCTGCCCGAACGTTCCGCGACGCCCTGCGCGAGGGAAAGTCGCGTGACGCGCGCGTGGCCGACCCGTGTCCGGCTCGTGTTCCACGTCGCGTCGCCGTGGCGTCGCCGCGCGAAACACTTCCTTTCCGTAATGACCCGCGAGTGCCGAGGACGGTCACGCGCCGCGCGCGCGTAATCGCGACCGGTCGTCGCGTTCTGTGCTGCACGTCACGAGATGGACGTGATGTGCCCCGCGCGCGTCACGCGGCGCCCCGCGCGCGGACGGTCGTGGCGCGCGCACCGCGACCGCGGAAAGCGTGGCGCGCGCGCCGCACCACGTGGCGCGCGTCCCACGCCCGCGTCTCCTCGCGCCCCTACGGGCGCGGGTGCGTGCCGGTGTCGCGGACGTCGTCGCGGACGTCGTCGCGGACGTCCTCCGACGTGAGATCGGCGGCGACGGCATGATCGTCGGCCACCCGATCGTCCGCGCGGCGCGCGAAGCGTGCGTCCGACACGCCGACGTCGGACACCGCACGTGCGCGCGGCGCGGCGAGGTGCGTCCCCAGCACGGCGGCGACGGCGAGCATCGCGACGGCGAGCAGGCGCTGCCCGGGCGACGGCGCGCCCGCGGCCAGCTGCAGCAGGGCCGGCAGCCGCGCGTCCACCACGACGATCGCCGCGGCCAGCGCCGCCACCGCGAGCACGCCGCGCCACCCGCGCAGCCGCCACGCCATCCACGCCGCGAGCAGCCCCCACGCGTACGACACGAGCCCCGCGTGCAGCGCGCCGAGGATCGCCGTCGGCCCGACCCCACGGTCGGGCGTCACGAACTCGGGGAGGCCGCGCAGCCGCAGCCCCGCCCCGCCGAGCACCGTCATCGGCATCCCGTCGCGCACGCCGAAGCCGGCCAGCACCCCCAGCGCGGCCGCGGAGGCGAGGAAGGCGGCGCGGCGGACCGGCGACCAGACGTGGGGAGAACGCGAGGGCACGGGCGGAAGAAAACGGCACCGCGCGGGGCGCGGTAGTCACGGTTTCGTCATGCGTTCGACGGTCACCCGCGCGTCGCCCCGATCGTCGATCAGGGGTGAAGGCGCGCGGACGCGCGGCCGACACCAGTGGTGGACGGGAGCGGCCGCTCCCGTCCCGTTCGCGGCTGCGCCGCCTCCCGTCGCTCTTCCCGATGTCGTCCAGCTCTCCCACTCGCGGTCCGTCCGCACCCCCGGCGCCCCCGGCGACGCCGGCGGCGCCGTCCGGCGTCTGGGACGCGCGCGTCACGAACGGCGCGGGCCTGCTGCTGGCGGCGCTCTGGCTGTCGCGCCTCGCGCCGGGGCTGGACCACGCGGCGGGCGCGCGCGTGGTCGGCGTGGCGCTGCTGCCGCTGGGGCTCGTCCTCGGCGTGTTGATCGTGCGCGCCGCGCGCGGGGCCGCCGGCACGCCGCTGCAGCGCGGGTGGCGATGGATCGCGGCGGCGACCGCGATCTGGTGGGCCGCCGGCATCGTGTGGGAGATCCTCGGCCGCCCGGCGGTGTCGGCGGCCGACGCGGTGCAGCTGATGTTCTTCCCGTGCATCCTCGCGGGCGTGCTCGCCTTCCCGGCCGCCTCCAAGGCGCGCGACGCGCGCGTGCGCTTCTGGCTGGACACCGGCATCGTGGTGCTGAGCGGCGCCGCGGCGGTCTGGTACTTCGTGCTCTGGCCGACGCTCGCCGCCGGCCGCAGCGCGCCGCTGGAAGTGCTGGTGAACGCGGCCTACCCGGTCGGCGACCTCGCGCTGCTGTTCGCGGCGTGCGTCGCGCTCATGCAGCGTCCGGACGCCTCGACGCGCCGGTCGCTGCGCTGGGTGGCGGCAGGGCTGGTGGCGCGCTTCGGCGGCGACCTCGCGTTCGGCTGGGAGATGACGACCGGTGGCTACGCGGCCGGCGGGCTCTCGGACCTGCTCTGGCTCACGGCGGGGTTCGGGCTGGCGGCCGGCGGCGTGCGCGTGCGCGACCGCGCGACCGACGAGGCGCGCCCCGCGCCCGCCGCCGGCGACGAGGGGAGCCTCGGGCTGCTGCCCTACGCCAGCGTGGCGACGCTCTACGCCTGCCTGCTCGCGAGCGCCGGCAGCGCCTGGGGCACGCGCGTGGGCGGCGTGCTGGTCGCCGCGGTGACGGTGACTGCCCTCGTGCTCGTGCGGCAGTGGGTGGCGACGCGCGAGCTGGTGCGGCTGCAGCGCGAGCGCGGCGCGCGTGAGGCGGTGCTGGCGACCGAGGCGCGCTTCCGCTCGCTCGTCCAGCACTCGTCGGACATCATCGCGGTGCTCGACGGCACCGGCACGATCCGCTACATCAGCCCCTCGATGGAGCGCACGCTCGGCCATCCCACGGAGCCGCTGCTCGGCACGTCGATGAGCGAGCACGTGCACCCGGACGACGTCGAGGCGACGGAGCGCGCGCTGGCGATGGCGCTGCAGTCGCGCGGCACGTTCGGGCCGATCGTGGCGCGGCTCTCGACCACCGCCGGCGAGTGGCGCACGATGGAGTGCCTGGCGACCAACCTGCTCGACGATCCGGCCGTGGGCGGCATCGTCGTCAACGTGCGCGACGTGACGGAGCGCGCGGCGCTGCAGGCGCAGCTCGCCCACCAGGCGTTCCACGATCCGCTCACCGGGCTCGCCAACCGCGCGCTCTTCCGCGACCGCGTGGGGCACGCGCTGGCGCGCCAGGGCCGCCGGCGCGACCACGTCGCGGTGCTCTTCCTCGACCTCGACGACTTCAAGACGGTCAACGACTCGCTCGGCCACGCGGCGGGCGACCAGCTGCTGCGCGTGGTGGCCGACCGGCTGCTGAACGCGACGCGCGGCTGCGACACGGTGGCGCGGCTGGGCGGCGACGAGTTCGCGGTGCTGCTGGAGAACACGCGCGACGAGGACGACGCGATCACGGTGGCCGAGCGCGTGATGCAGGCGCTGGGCGCGCCGCTGGCGCTCGAGGGGAGCGAGCTGCAGGTGGGCGCGAGCATCGGCCTGGCGCGCGCGCGCCCCGAGGACGGCCCCGAGGAGCTGCTGCGCAACGCGGACGTCGCGATGTACCGCGCGAAGCACGGCGGCAAGGGGCGCACGGAGGTGTTCGCGCCCGAGATGCACGCCGCGATCGTGGACCGGCTGGCGCTGGAGGCCGACCTGCGGCGCGCGCTGGCCGAGCCGTCGCGCGACCAGTTCGCGGTGCGCTTCCAGCCGATCGTGCGGCTGACCGACGGCGCGGTGGTGGGCGTCGAGGCGCTGGTGCGCTGGACGCATCCGGTGCGCGGCGCGCTCTCGCCGGCGACGTTCATCCCGATCGCGGAGACGTCGGGGCTGATCGTGCCCCTGGGCGCGTGGGTGCTGCGCGAGGCCTGCCGCGAGGGCGCGCGCTGGGCGCGCAGCCGGCCCCGCGGCCGCGGCGTGCCGCCGCTGACGCTGACGGTGAACCTGTCGGGCCGGCAGCTGCAGGCGCCCGGGCTGGTGGAGGACGTCGCCGCGGCGCTCGCGGAGAGCGGCCTCGATCCGGCGTCGCTCGTGCTCGAGATCACCGAGACGGTGATCATGCAGCAGACGGAGGCGAACCTCGTCACGCTGCACGCGCTGAAGGCGCTCGGCATCCGGCTCGCGATCGACGACTTCGGAACCGGCTACTCGTCGCTCAGCTACCTGCAGCGCTTCCCGATCGACATCCTGAAGATCGACAAGAGCTTCGTCGACGGCCTGAGTCGCGGCGGCAGCGACGCCGCGCTGGCCCGCACGATCATCGCGCTCGGCGACACGCTGGCGCTGCGCTGCATCGCCGAGGGCGTGGAGGACGACGCGCAGCGCACGCACCTCCAGGCGCTGGGCTGCGACTACGCGCAGGGGTTCCTGTTCGCGCGGCCGCTGCCGGTGGCGGAGATCGATGCGCTCCTCGTGAACGGGACGGCGCTGGAACGGTGAGGCGGAGGACGGAACGGCGGAAGACGGAATGGCGTGAAACGAAACAGCGGACCTCTCGGCTCGGAGCATCGAGCGCGAAGGGTCCGCCCTTTCCGTTTCACGCCCCATCGTCCTCCGCCGTATCGTGCTCCGCCGTTCCGTCCTCCGCCTTAACGAGCGCCATCGCGGCGCGTCTCTCCCGGTCGAATCCAGCCAGAGCCGCCACCGTGCCGACCGAACCGACCCTCCGCTCCATGCGGCGCGCCGCCCGCCGCGCCCTCCCCGCCGTCGCGATGCTGGCCGCGACCGCCGGCCTCCCCGCCCTCGCGGCCGCCCAGGCGCGCCGGCCGGCCGCTGCGACGGCCCGTGCCGCCGACGAGGGGCGCGAGCTCACCGCCGACCAGCAGGTGCGCCACGCCCTCGGCCGGCTCGGCTTCGGCGCGCGGCCCGGCGACGAGGCGCGCGTCCGCGCGATGGGCGTGGACCGCTGGATCGCGCTCCAGCTCCATCCCGAGCGCATCGACGACGCGGCGATGACGGCGACGCTCGCGCGCTTCACGACGCTGGGCCGCCCCGGCGCCGAGCTGCTGCGCGACTTCCCGCCGCCGGCGCAGGTGCTGGCGCAGCGCGCGCGCGCCGCGCGCATGGCCGGCGACACCGGCGCGCCCGCGTTCACGCGCGAGGACTCGCTGCGCGCGCGGCAGCTGGGCCGCGAGTCGTACCGCTTCGTCGGCGAGCTGCAGACGGCGCGCGTGGCGCGCGCGGTGGCCAGCGAGCGGCAGCTGCAGGAGGTGATGGTCGACTTCTGGGCCAACCACTTCAGCATCTTCGCGGGCAAGGACCGCGTGCGGTACCATCTGCCCCAGTACGAGGCGACGCTGCGCGCGCACGCGCTGGGGAGCTTCCGCGAGCTGCTCGGCGCGGTCGCGAAGAGCCCGGCGATGCTGCAGTACCTCGACAACTTCCAGAGCGTCGCCGACAGCACGCGCCCGACCGCGGGCCGCCGTCCGCAGCCGCTCAACGCGCGCCAGCGCGCGCGCCTCGCGGAGCGCAATCCCGAGGCGGCGCAGCGCCTGGAGCAGCTCATGGCGCGCCGGCCGCGCGGGCTGAACGAGAACTACGCGCGCGAGCTGCTGGAGCTGCACACCCTCGGCGTCGACGGCGGCTACACGCAGCAGGACGTGATCGAGGTCGCGCGCGCGCTCACGGGCTGGTCGCTGCAGGCGCCCGCGCAGGGCGGCGGCTTCGTCTTCCGCCCGCAGGTGCACGACGCCGGCGAGAAGACGATCCTGGGCCAGCCCTTCCCGGCGGGCCGCGGCATCGAGGACGGCGAGCAGGTGCTCGACCTCGTGGCGCGGCATCCGAGCACGGCGCGCTTCATCGCGCGCAAGCTGGCGGTGCGCTTCGTGAGCGACTCGCCGCCGCCGGCGCTCGTCGCGCGCGCGGCCGAGACGTTCCGGCGCACCGACGGCGACATCCGCGCCACGCTCGAGACCATCGTGCAGAGCCCGGAGTTCTTCTCGCGCGCCGCGTACCGCGCGAAGGTGAAGTCGCCGTTCGAGCTGGTCGTGAGCGCCGCGCGCGCGCTCGGCGCGCAGCCGGACACGACGCCGCGCACCGCGCAGCTCATCGCGCGGCTGGGGCAGCCGATCTTCGGCCATCAGGCGCCCGATGGCTGGCCCGAGACGGGACGGGAGTGGATGAACACGGGCGCGATCCTCAACCGCATCAACTTCGGGCTCGCGGTCGCGGCGAACCGGCTCCCCGGCGCGCGCCTGGCCGACTGGCCGCAGACCGCCACGCTGCGCGCGGCGCCGAAGGACGCGCAGCTCGACGGCGTGATCGCGGCGCTGCTGGGCGGCGAGGCGTCGAAGGAGACGCGCGCGGTGCTCGCGAGCGGCACCAACCCGATGCTCGCGCGTGCGGCCGCGGACACCACGCGCGGTGCCGACGAGGCGCCCGAGATGGAGACGCCGACGATGATCGACGGGACGCGCGCTGCGCGCACGTCCGGCCGCCGCGCGCGCGCGATGAACGCCACCAACAGCACCAACGCGGCGAACGCGCAGGCCGGCCGCGAGACCGCGCGCCCGAACCGCGCGCCGGCCGGCGCGTTCGGACAGCTGCCGCGCCTCGACCCCTTCGCGCAGCTCGTCGGCCTCGCGCTCGGCGCGCCCGAGTTCCAGCGCCGCTGACCGACTCACCGGAGATTCCGATGCAACGCCGAGCCTTCGTGAAGTCGGGCGCGCTCGCGCTCGTGACGATGGGGCTGAGCCCCAGCTTCCTCCGCCGCACCGCGTTCGCCCAGGAGCTGACCGACGGCGCCGCGCGCCTGGCCGGCAAGGGGAAGACGCTGGTGTGCCTCTTCCAGCGCGGCGCCGCCGACGCGCTCAATGTCGTCGTGCCGTTCGGCGACCGGTCGTACTACGCGCTGCGTCCGAACATCGCGGTGCCCGAGCCGGGCCGCGCGAACGGCGCGCTCGACCTCGACGGCTTCTACGCGCTGCATCCGGCGCTGGCGCCGCTCAAGCCGCTGTGGGACCGCGGGCTGCTGGCGCCCATCCACGCCGTCGGGAGCCCGAGCGCGACGCGCTCGCACTTCGACGCGCAGGACTACATGGAGACGGGCACGCCCGACGTGAAGGGGACCCGCGACGGGTGGCTCAACCGCTACCTCGCGCTGCAGGGCACGTGCGAGAGCGGCTGCGCGCACGGCGCGTCGCATTCGCCCTTCCGCGCCGTGGCGATGACGGCGCAGACGCCGCGCGTGCTCGACGGCCCGGCGCCGACGGTGGCGATGAACTCGCTGGCCGAGTTCACGATCCGCGCGTCGGGCGCGGACGACGAGCGGCGGCTGGAGGCGCTCTACACGACGGGCTCCGCGGACCTCGTGCACGGCGCGGGCGCGGAGATGTTCGAGGCGATGAAGGTGATGCGCGCGGCCGACCCGCAGCGGTACGCGCCCTCGAACGGCGCGCAGTATCCGCCGTCGCAGTTCGGGCAGCGGCTGAAGCAGATCGCGCAGCTGATCCGCGCCGGCGTCGGGCTGGAGGTGGCGTTCGCGGACGTCGGCGGGTGGGACACGCACGTGAACCAGGGCGCGGCGACGGGGCAGCTCGCGAACCGGCTGGGCGACTTCGCGCGCTCGATCGCGGCGTTCGTGACGGACCTCGGTGACCGCATGGAGGACGTGGTCATCCTCACGATGTCGGAGTTCGGCCGCACGGTGCGGCAGAACGGCACGGGCGGCACGGACCACGGGCACGCGGGCAGCATGTTCGTGATCGGCGGCGGCGTGCGCGGCGGGAAGGTGCACGGCCGGTGGCCGGGCCTCGCGCCGGAGCTGCTGTACGAGGGGCGCGACCTCGCGCTCACGACGGACTTCCGCAGCGTGTTCGCGGAGGTCGCGCAGAAGCACCTCGGCGCGCAGCGGCTCGACCGCCTCTTCCCGGGCTATCAGGCGTCGCCGCTCGGCTTCCCGGGCGTGCTGGGGTAGGTGGCTGCAGGCTCGGGATCGTGCTTCGTCGCGCTGGAGCCATTGCCCATTGGGGAGGATACGGATGCTCCGGATCAGTCGGATGCTTCGGATAGCTCATCGGAGCGCACGGGACGTCGCCGCCACACGGAGCGATCCGCCGAATCCGTCGCATCCGAAGCATCCGCGTCCTCCCCAATAGGCAAAGGAATCCAGCGCACCGGACCCGAACCGCGAACTGCATTTGCAAGGATGAAGATCGGATAACGTCTGATAACGACGGATGGCTCCGCTGGAGTGCGAGATCCCTCGCGACCACGCGGAGCCATCCGTCGTCATCGGATCTTCTCAGACTTTCATCCTTGTAATGCCGTTCGTAGCTCGGAGCCCGCGGCGGCGCCAGAAGAGGAACGCCGGCACGCCAAGCGCGAGGATCAGCGCGCCGCGCACCGCGTTCCCCGGATCCGACAGCACCGACCCGAGCACCACGTACGCGGCCGCGACGCAGAACGCGACCACGCTCCACGGATGGAACGGCGCGCGGAAGCCCGTGTCGGGTGCGCCGGTCGCCGCGTCGCGCCGGCGCAGCACCACCAGCGACGCCGCCGTGAGGCCGAAGAAGATCCAGTCCGCGAAGGTCACGTAGTCGAGCAGCTGGCCGTAGCTGCCCACCAGCAGCAGCGCGGACGCCCACGCGCCCTGCGCGACGATCGCCGCCACCGGCGTGCGGAAGCGCGGGTGCAGCCGCGCGAACGCGCCGAAGAACAGCCCGTCGCGCGCCATCGCCTGGTAGACGCGCGGCGACACCAGGATCACGAGGTCGAGGAAGCCGAACGTCGACGCCGCGATGCCCGCCGCGACCAGCGTGCGGCCCGCCGGGCCCGCGACGCGCGCGATCGTGTCCGCCGCGGGCGCGCTGCTCGCCGCCAGCCCCGCGACGCCGAGCGCACGCAGGTACGCCACGTTCGCCAGCAGGTAGACGGCGACCACGATCGCCACGCCCAGCGCCAGCGCGCGCGGGAGCGTGCGCTCCGGCGCCTCCAGCTCCTCGGCCACGAAGTTGGTCTGCTGCCAGCCGCCGAAGGCGAACAGCACGGGCACCAGCGCCGTCCCCACCGCGCGCAGCAGCCCGACCGCATCCGAGGGCGGCACGAGCGCCGCGTCGACCGACGCCGTGAGCGGCGCGCCCACCGGCGCGAACAGCCCCGCCGCCAGCAGCACGCCGAGCGCCGCGAGCTTGAGGATGGTGAAGACGTTCTGCGTCACCGCGCCCGGCGCCACGCCCACCACGTTCACGAGCGTCAGCAGCGCCACGGCACCCAGCGCGATCGGCCGCTGCGCCTCGGGCGGCGCGCCGACGAGCGCGGACGCGTAGCCCGCGAACGTCATCGCCACCGCCGCGATCGCGCCCGACGAGATCACGAGCAGCAGCGCCCATCCATAGAGGAAGGCGGGGAGCGGCCCGAAGGCGTCGCGCAGGTACGCGTAGCCGCCGCCGGCCTGCGGGCGCCGCCGCCCCAGCTCCGCGAAGATCGCGGCACCCAGCAGCGCGACCACCGCGCCGATCCCCCAGACGCCGAGCGTGAGCGCCGCGCTGCCGGCGCGCCGCGCCACGACCGCGGGGTTGAGGAAGATGCCGGAGCCGATGATCCCGCCGACGACGAGCATCGTCGCGGAGAAGAGGCCGAGGCGGCGCGCGTACGCAGTGGCCGCGGGGGGCGGGGCGTTGGTGTCGGGCACGCGCCAAACTAACCCGGAGAGCGGAGGACGATACGGCGGAAGACGGAGAAGCGGAGGACGGAAGGGCGTGAAACGAAAAGGCGGACCTCCGAGCTTGCAGCTTCAAGCCTGAAGGGTCCGCCCCACCGTCTCACGCTTCACCGTCATCCGCCGTATCGTCCTCCGCCGTTCCGTCCTCCGCCCTTAGGTTGCCACCATGCCCGACGCCAACTCCGCGACTCCACGTTCCCTCGCCAGCGTCTGCGTCTTCTGCGGCTCCAGCCCCGGCGTCGACGAGCGCCTCATGGACGCGGCGCGCGACTTCGGCGCGCGGCTGGCGCGCCACGGCGTCGCCCTCGTCTACGGCGGCGCGCGGCGCGGGCTGATGGGCGCCCTCGCCGACGCGGCGCTCGAGGACGGAGGCCGCGTCACCGGCGTCATCCCGCGCGGGCTGTGGGAGCGCGAGGTCGGCCACACGGGGCTCAGCGAGCTGCTCGTCGTCGACTCCATGCACGAGCGCAAGGCGCTGATGGCGGAGCGCTCGGCCGCGTTCGTCGCGCTGCCGGGCGGCGTCGGCACGCTGGAGGAGCTGTTCGAGGTCTGGACGTGGGCGCTCCTCGGCATCCACGGCAAGCCGGTCGCGCTGCTGAACGTCGACGGCTACTTCGCGCCGCTGCTGGCGTTCGTCGACCACATGGTCGAGCAGGGCTTCCTGCGCCCCGCGCACCGGCAGATGCTGGTGGTGGACGACGACGCGGAGCGGCTGCTCGAGCGCCTGGCCGCCTACGAGCCGCCGGCGGTGCAGCGCTGGCTGACGGCGAGCGAGCAGTAGAGGCGGAACGGGGCGAGGCGCACGCCCGATTCGTGCATTCGGGCGCTGGCATGCCGACCGGCGATCCCATCCCCGCCTTCGTCAACCCGACCGCCGGCAGCGCGCCGACGGCGCGCGAGGCGATCGCGAAGGATCCGCGCTTCGCGCTGCGCGAGGTCGCGCCGCTGCAGCTCCCCGACGCGCTGCGCGCCGAGGTGGCGCGAGGGACGCCGCGGGTGGTCGTCGCGGGCGGCGACGGGACCGTGACGCTGGCCGCGCGCGCGCTCGCCGGCACCGACACCGCGCTCGCCGTGCTGCCCGGCGGGACGCTCAACCACTTCGCGCGCGACCTCGGGCTGCCCACCGACGACGCGGCCGCCTGCCTGGAATGCGCGGTCCGCGGCACCGTGCGCCCGGTGGACGCCGCGACGCTGAATGGGGAGCTGTTCCTCAACACCAGCAGCGCGGGCGCCTACGTGCAGTTCGTCCGCACGCGCGAGCGGATCGAGGCGTGGCACCTCGGCTACCGCCTGGCGACGCTGCTGGCGACGATCTGGACCTGGCTCCGCCTGCACGCGTTCACGGTCGTCGTGCGCGAGGGCGACCGCCCGGGCGACGCGGAGCGGCAGCTCCGCAGCCCGCTCGTGTTCGTGGCGGTCGGCGAGCGCTCGCTGTCCCCGCCGGCCGTCGGTGGGCGCTCGCCGACGGGCCGCCGCGCGCTGCAGCTGATGATCGTGAACACGGCCTCGCGCTGGGGCGTGATCGCGCTGGTCGCGCGCATGGCCGCCGGCGGGCTGGATGACGTCGCGAACGACCCCGCGCTCGACGTGTCGCTG
This sequence comes from Roseisolibacter agri, assembly GCF_030159095.1. Classification (NCBI taxonomy): domain Bacteria; kingdom Pseudomonadati; phylum Gemmatimonadota; class Gemmatimonadia; order Gemmatimonadales; family Gemmatimonadaceae; genus Roseisolibacter; species Roseisolibacter agri. The sequence continues at coordinate 490,927 of NZ_BRXS01000005.1, read as the reverse complement.
GTGGACGCCTGCGAGCTGCGCATGCGCCGGCCGTGGGGCCGCGTGGCGATGGACGGCGAGCTCGCGCGCCTGCGAGCGCCCCTGCACTACCGCGTGGCCCACGACGCGCTCCTCGCGGTGGTGCCGCCCGTGGAGCTCGCGGCCGGCCCGTTCGCCGCCGGAGGATCGGCGGGCGGCGCCGCCAGCGCCGGTTGACGTCCTCCGGCGCCGGGGCCAGCTTCGCGGTCGGAGGGCACGTCGCCCGCCGGAGCCCACACGCATGCCCTTCCCTCGCCGCCCTCTCGCCCTCGCCGCCACCGCGCTCGCGCTCCCCTCGGGCGCGGGCGCGCAGGCGGTCGCGGGCCGGGTGGTGGACGCGGTCGCCGGCGCGCCGCTGCCGAACGCGGTCGTGGTGCTGCTCGACTCCGCCGCCTCGCGCCGCGTCGGCGCGCTGACCGACAGCACGGGGCGGTTCACGCTCGCCGCGCCCGCTCCCGGCACGTACACCGTGCGCGCGGAGCGCGTCGGCAGCACGAGCGCGACGTCCGCCGCGCTGGCGCTGCGCGCGGGCGACACGACGCACGTGACGCTCACGCTCGGCGCCGCGCTGCGGCTGTCGGCCGTGCAGGTCACGGCGCGCGAGCGGTGCCGCGTGCGCCCCGCGGAGGGCGAGATCGCCGCCCGCCTGTGGGACGAGGCGCGCAAGGCGCTCACCACCACCGCGCTCGGCGAGTCGCGCGAGCGGCCGGACCTGCGGCTCGCGCGCTTCACGCGCGTCGTCGCCCCGGACCGCAAGACCGTGCGCACCGAGACGTGGACGGTGGCGACGTCGGAGCTGCAGCAGTTCCGCAGCATGGACGTGGCGGACCTCGGCGCGCGCGGCTTCATCGAGCCGGCGATGTCCGCGGCCGGCAGCGACTCGCTCGTCTACTACGCCCCGGACGCCGAGGTGCTGCTGTCGGACGCGTTCCTCGAGTCGCACTGCCTGCGCGCCGTCGCGCCGCCGACCGGCCGCCCGGGGCAGCTCGGCCTCGCCATCGAGCCGGTGCCGCGGCGCGGCGCGAAGCGCGCCGACGTGCGGGGCACGCTCTGGATCGACACCGCGTCGTTCGAGCTGCGCGACTTCGAGTTCGAGTACACGGACCCCCCGGCGAACGTCCCCGCCGGGCGCGCGGGCGGGCGCGTGGCGTTCGGCCGCCTGCCGAACGGCGCGTGGTTCGTGGACCGGTGGATGATCTCGATGCCCACCGAGGACACGGTGAGCTACGTGCGCGGCGGGACGTCGTCGCTGCACGCGCCGGCGGTGCGCGACGAGCGCGAGATCAGCACCGTCGTGGGAGTGACCGAGGTCGGCGGCCGCGCGATCGTGCCCGGCGCGCGACGCGACGCGCTCGGCGCCACGGTGCTCGCGGGCACGCTCGTCGACAGCTCGGCCGGCGGGCGTCCGATGGCCGACGGGCGCCTCATCGTCCTCTCGACGCCGTACCAGGCGCTCGTCAACGCGGCGGGCGAGTTCTATCTGGAGGTGCCGCGCGCGGGCGACTTCCTGGTGCGCGTGGACGTCCCGCGCGCGGCGTCGCTGGGGCTCGCGTGGACGCAGATCCTCTCGCTGCAGCCGGGCCGCGAGCTGCGCGTGGAGGCCGCCATCCCGTCGGGCCCCACGCTGCGGCGGCTGCACTGCGGCGCGTCGGCCGACACGACGGCGCCGCTGGTGGCGGGCGTGGTGCGCGCGTGGCACGCGGCGAAGCGCGGCGACACGCCCGCGCTGCGCGACATCGCCGACGCGTCCATCGACGTCGAGTGGCGGCTGGCCGAGTGGCCCGCGGACTGGAAGGAGCGCCGCACGGTGCGCAGCGACGCACGCGGCCACTACCGCGTGTGCGACCTGCCCGCCGGCGCCGACGTCCAGCTGCGCGCGCGACGCGGCACGGCCGCCAGCGAGCCCTGGACCGGCCGCGCGGACGCGGGCGCGGTGCTGACGCAGGACTTCATGCTGCTGCCGGCGGCGGCGCTGGGGAAGCGATAGAACGCTGCGTGTCGCGTGCTGCGTGTCCAGCCGCTCGGGACGCGTCGTCGCGCCGTACCTGTTGGCCCGTTGGGGAGGATGCGGATGCTTCGGATCGGAACGGATCGTTCGGATCGCTCCGCGCGGTGCATGGGACGTCGCCGCCACGCGGAGCGATCCGAAGGATCAGCATCATCCGGAGCATCCGCATCCTCTCCAAATGGCAGAAAGGTCCGGCGCGCCGGACCCGAACGGCAACGGCAGCAAGGATGAACGTCCGAGAAGATCTGATAACGACGGATGGCTCCGAGTGGCGCGAGGTTCCCCGCCCTCCACCGGAGCTATCCGTCGTTATCGGATCTCATCCGAACTTCATCCTTGCAAATGCAGTTCGTCGTCCAGAACCGCAGTTCGCGGCCCGGCTACCAGCGGAAGATCTTCCCCAGCGCGCGTTTCAGCTTGCTCCCGGCCTTCTTCGCGCCCTCCTCCACCTTCTCGCCGATCTGCGGCGGCAGCTCCTGCCACACGGGCTCCGGCTCCGCGGGCGCGAGGTGCTCGGGGCAGTGGTCCGTGGGCTCGGTGCCCGCGCGGAACCACTCGTCGCGCGTCCACGGGCACCACTCGCTCGCCAGCAGCCCGTTGGTCGCGTCGATGCGGCGCTGCACGAGCCCCGCGGGCGGCTTCCAGTCGCCGCCGCGCTCGCGCCAGCCGTTGGCGTAGAACTCCGCCCACGCCGGCGCCGCCAGCCGCCCGCCCGACGCGTCGCGGCCGAGCGACCGCGGCTCGTCGTAGCCGAACCAGAAGCCGGCGACGACCGTCGGCGTGTAGCCCACGAACCAGACGTCCGTGCCGCCGTTCGTGGTGCCCGTCTTCCCCGCCATCGCGTCGCGCACGCCGTAGTCGCGCACCGCGCGCCCCGTCCCCTCCTCGATCACCGACTTCAGCATCGACGTCAGGAGGAAGGCGTCGCGCGCGTCCATCGCCTGCGCGCGCTGCGGCTCGCTCGTCCACAGCACCGCGCCGTCCACGCTCGCGATGCGCGTCACCAGCCGCGGCGTGACGCGGAAGCCGCCGTTGGCGAACGGCGCGTACGCGCTCACCAGCTCCAGCGGCGTCACCTCCGCGGCGCCGAGCGCGATCGCCGGGTTCGGATCGAGCTTGCTCGTGATGCCGTTGCGGCGCGCGGTCTGGATCACCTTCGCCTCGCCGAGCGAGCGGCTGACGCGCACCGTGGCCGCGTTGGCGGACTTGGTGAGCGCGCGGCGCAGCGTCGTGTGGCCCAGGTACTCGTCGTCGAAGTTGCGCGGCGCCCACACCGTGCGGCCGATCGCGACCTCGATGGGCACGTCGTCGACCTCGGTGGCCGGCGACATCCCGGCCTGCAGCGCGGCGGCGTACACGAACGGCTTGAACGCCGATCCCGGCTGCCGCCGCGCGCGCAGCACGCGGTTGAAGTTCCCGCGCTCGTAGCGGCGCCCGCCCACCAGCGCGCGCACGTCGCCGGTGCGCGGGTCGATCGCGACCATCGCGCCCTCCACGCCCTGCCGCGCCTTCGACGCGCCCTCGATCGCGTCGGCGCGGCGCTGCACCGCGCGCTGCGCCGCGCGCTGCGCCTCGACGTCGAGCGTCGTGTAGACCGTGAGGTCGTTGGACTCGATGCCCAGCACCTCGCGCACCGAGTCGACGATCGCGCGCACCGCGTCCAGCGCGTAGCTGTCGTCCTTCGCGTCCGGCCGCCACTCGTTCGCCGGCACCACGAGCCGCTCGGCCACCGCGGCGCGCGCCTGGTCGGGACGCAGGTAGCCCTCGCGCGCCATCAGCGCGAGCACGAGGTTGCGGCGCGTGATCGCGCGCTGCGGGTGGCGGCGCGGCGTGTACGCGCTGGGGCCCTTGGGCAGCGCGGCCAGCATCGCCGCCTGCGCCACGCTCACCTTCTCGATGCCGCGGCCGAACAGGTCGCGGCTCGCGCCCTCGACGCCGTACACGCCGTTGCCGAGGTAGATGACGTTCAGGTAGAGCTCGAGGATCTGCTCCTTGGTGAGCGTCCGCTCGATGAGGCGCGACAGCCGCAGCTCCAGGAGCTTGCGCGCCATCGACCGCTCGCCCTGCCGCTCGACCGCGAACGTGTTGCGGGCGAGCTGCATCGTGATCGTGCTGAACCCCTCGCGCACGCCCAGCGCGCGCACGTTCACCGCGGTGGCGCGCACGACGCCGCGCCAGTCGACGCCGTTGTGGTCGAAGAAGCGGCGGTCCTCGGTGGCGACGAACGCCTGCCGCACGTGCAGCGGCACCTTCGAGAGCGGGACGTTGAGCCGGCGCACCGCGCGCACGCGGCCGAGCGTCTGCCCGCGGCGGTCGACGATCCGCCCGCCCTCGCTGGGGCGGAAGCCGCGGATCTCGGCGCCGGTGGGGCAGGACTGGAAGCCGCAGGTCGCCAGCCACACGTCCAGCGTGACGACGCCCGCCAGCAGCAGCGCCATGCCCAGCAGGCCGGCCCACTGGCGGCGCAGCCAGACGCGGGCGGGCACGCGGGGATCGGGGCGCAGGCGGGCGCGGAGCTGGTGGAGCCGGGAAGGCATGATGGTCGGGAGAGGGGCGCGGGGAGTGCGCCGGGGATACGCAGAGCGTACGCCAACCCCCGCGTCGGCGGCCTCTGGCCGCGGCCGGCTCCGGGGCCCTCTGTGATACTGCGCGCACGGAGCCGTGTTTCCCCGCAACGGGCTCGGCCGTGAGGGGCGTCACACGCCTTGCATGGCCCTGCTACTGTACGACGGCGCGACGCCCGCGCCCTTCCCAGCCTCCACGCCGCCGCATCCCGATGTCGCTCCACCGTCCCTTCCCGACCGCGCTCGCGCTGAGCGCGGTCGCCGCGTTCTCCGCCTGCACCGGCGCCGAGGGCACCGCCCGCGCCGCCGGCACGCCCGACTCGGCCGCCGCCGTCGCGCCGGCCACCGACAGCGCCGCGCAGGGCGGCGAGGTCTCCGCCACGCCGTCGCCCGCGGGCGCGAGCACGGTCGCCACGACCGCGAACGATCCCGGCGCCGCGTCGCGCACGCCGAACGAGCTGGGGCGCATCCCCGTGCTCGAGTACCACCTGATCGTGCCCCAGGAGACCAACGAGTTCACGCGCACGCCGCAGCGGCTCCGGCAGGACCTGGAGGAGCTCTACAAGCGCGGCTACCGCCCGGTGAACATGACCGACGTGCTGGACAAGAAGATCCAGCAGCTGCCGAAGGGCATCTCGCCCGTCGTGCTGGTGTTCGACGACGCGTCGCCGTCGCAGTTCCGCTACATCGAGCGCAACGGGAAGCTGACGATCGATCCGACGAGCGCCGTCGGCATCCTCGAGGACTTCTCGGCCAAGCACGCCGACTGGCCGCGCAAGGCGGTGTTCTGCATGCTGCCCGCCGCGCAGGTCGGCCGCTCGTTCTTCGGCGACAAGGGGATCGAGGGGCAGAAGACGGAGTGGCGCTACCAGAAGCTGCAGTTCCTGCACAAGCAGGGCTACGAGCTGTGCAACCACACCCTGTACCACGCGCGCCTCGACCGCGCGGGCGAGAAGGTGCAGGAGTTCATCGCGCGCGGCGACATGGCGATCGACAGCGCGGTGCCGGGCTACAAGGTGCGCACCTTCGCGCTGCCGCTCGGCATGTGGCCGAAGAACCGCCCGCTGGCGTGGGCCGGGTCGTGGACGGATCCGAAGTCGAAGAAGACGGTCCGCTACAGCTACGACGCCGTGCTGGAGGTCTCGGGCAACCCGAACGAGAGCCCGTACGACCCGAACTGGAACAAGAACAGCATCAACCGGCAGATCATGTTCAAGAACGCCCTGGAGCTGACGCTCAACCGCCTCGACAAGGAGGGCGCGACCGGGCGCTACGTGTCGGACGGCGACGCGAGCACGGTGGCGAAGCCGGCGAGCATCACGCCGGTGCAGGCGAAGCCGAAGGGCGAGTGATCGACTGACCCTCCTCGGCACTCGGCGCTCCGCGCTCGGCGCTCACGTCGTCCCGCGAGGACGGTGAGCGCCGAGCGCGGAGCGCCGAGCGTATGAGGGATCAGGACTTCCGTTCGACCTCGGACCAGCGGTCGACGGCGCGCCGCATGTGCGGGATCACGATCGACCCGCCCACGATCAGCCCGATCGACAGCGCCTCGAACGCCTCCGCGCGGGTGACGCCCTCCTCGCGGCAGCGGATCACGTGGTAGGTGATGCAGTCGTCGCAGCGCAGCACGAGCGACGCGACGAGGCCGAGGAGCTCCTTCGTCTTCACGTCGAGCGCGCCCGCCTCGTAGGCGCGGCCGTCGAGCGCGAAGAAGCGGTTGACCACCAGGTTGTTCTCGCCGAGGATCTCGGCGTTCATGCGCTCGCGGAAGCGGCGGAACTCCTCGAGGGAGCCGGGCGCCTCGGCGTCGGCCGTCGGCGCGGCGGGCGCGGGATGGTTCGAATGATCCGGAGACATCAGAGCTTCCAGCCGCGAAGGGTCTTGAGCGCGTTCTCGAGCGCGCCGCGCTGCTCGGGCACGTCGGTGTTGGCGAGCAGCTCCTCGTAGGTCGCGATCGCGAGGACGAGCGCCTCGTCGTCGTGCTCCGCGCCGGCCAGCGAGGCGGCGTTGTCGGCCAGCAGCGCCTTGGCGAGGAAGTCCTGCGGGAAGCGCTTGGTGACCTGGTGCCAGCGCGCGGTGCGCTGGCGCGGGTCGGACTCGGCGAGCGCCCAGAGGTGCCAGGCGCCGCGGTTGGTGGGGTCGGCGGCGATGGCGCGCGTGGCCAGCTCGCCGACGACGTCGGGGCCGCGGCCGTGCAGCCAGTAGGCGTTGGCGAGGACGACGAGGGCGCGCGCGTCGTGCGGGCGCTGCTGGACGACGCGCTCGTAGAGCGGGCCGGCCACCTCGGGGATCTGGGCGTAGGGCGCCGCGGCGGCGATCAGCGCGTCGGCATCGGCGCCGTCGGCCAGCTCGGCGAGCCGCGTGTGCAGCGCGACGACGTCGGCCTGCGCCTCGTAGCGCGCGACCGCGTCCGCGACGGCGGCGGAGAGATCGAGGGTGTGCGACGTGTGGGGCATGCGCGGAAGCTAGCGAGGCTCGGGGCGCGCCGGGCACGCGACTGGCAGAGCGTCACCGGCGGGGACCCGGACGTCACGACCGCGCGCGGAGGGGTGCGCGCGGGTTGCGCGGCGTCCGACCACTGCCCACATTCGTAGGGCCACGGGCAGGGCGGACCGCAGCGGTCCGGCCCCGCGTCGGGTGCGACGCCTTCCTCGCTCGGCTCGCCCCGCTCGCGCACACGCCACTCGGTGACCGGAACGCGCGTGCTTCGTCCGCGCTCCGAGTGTCGCCCGCGGCACGCAGGGCCCGCCGCACCCGCATCGTGTCCGTACGTCCGGCACGCGGCGCCGGGCGACGGCCGACGACGTCCGGCCCGACCCGACGCCTCGCGCGTCCGGTCCGCGCCGACGGTTGGACTGTCCGGCGGCCCGGCCGCCGACCCCCCGAGTCGCACACCGTGCGTCGCCGACGCGCGCCCTTCCGGCGCGGCGCGCCGCCCGGTCATCCGGACGCTCGCGCCGAGCGGCCGCACCGCCGCGCATCGCGCGGCGAACCCGTTGTCGTGACCGCCGGCGAGCGCCGCGCGGCCGCGCATGCGGGGCCCCACCTCTCACACCTCGCGCTGCATGAACGAACCTCGTCGCCCCACTCGGCGTAGCCGGGGGCAGGGTCCGGCCGATTCCCCGTCGGCGGACGCCGGGGAGCTCAACCCCTACCGCGACGACAGCGCCGGCGGCCGGTCCACCGGCACCGCGACGGCGTCGGGCGACGCCGGCGAGGCGCGCGAGCCCGTGCGGCGGCGCCCCCGCACCACGCGCGCCGCGGCCGCGGCGGCCGAGTCCCCCGCCCCCACGGCTGCGGCGCCGGCCGAGTCGGCGGCTGGCGCGGCGAGCGGCGGCGACGGCAGCGAGGCCCCGGAGCGCCCCGCGCGCCGGGCGCGCACCCCGCGGACGCCGCGCGTGCCGCGCACGGGATCGGCGGGCGCGGACCCGACGGGCGACGTGGTGGTGGAGGGCGTGGCGAGCTTCGGCGGCGACGCGCCGCGAGAGAGCGCCCGTGAGAGTGCTCCACCGCGCGAGTCGGTGCGCGAGGAGCCGCGCGAGGTGCGCGAGCCGCGCGACGAGGCCGCGCCGGCGCGCGACGGCGCGCGTGAGGGCGGCCGCGAGTTCGACCGCGACAGCGGCGCGCGCCGCGAGGGGGAGAGCGGCCGCGAGTTCCGCAGCCGCGGCCGGCGCCGCCGCCGCGGCGGCCAGGGCGGACAGCCCGGCGGGCCCGGACCGCAGGGCGGCCAGTTCCAGCACGGGCGCGACGGCGCGCGCGACGGACAGCGGCCCAACCAGCGCGACGGGCACCGCGAGGGGTTCCGTGACGGGCCGCGCGACGCGGCGGCGAGCAACGGCTACGCGCCGCCGGGCCAGGGCGGCCCACGCGACCGCGACGAGTTCCGCGGCCGCGGCCGGCGCCAGCGCCAGCGCGGGCGCAACCGCAACGACTTCGCGAACGACCGGCCCGCGCCGTCGCAGGTCGTCGCCGACACCGAGGTCTCCGGCTGGATGGACCTGGGCCGCGAGGGGGGCTTCGTGCGCCAGGCGGCGAACAGCTACCTGCCCGCGCCGAACGACCCGTTCGTCCCCACGCACCTCGTGCGGCAGTACACGCTGCGGAAGGGCGACGCCGTGACGGCGATGGCGGGGCGCGACCACCGCGGCCGCACCGTCGTCACCGACATCCAGACGCTGAACGGGCTGGAGCCGACGCCCGAGGTCAAGCGTCCCGACTTCCAGGCGCTGCTGGCGACCTACCCCGAGCGCAAGCTGAAGCTGGAGACGGGCAAGCCGGCCAAGGGCGGCCCCGAGCTGACGCGCCGCGTGGTGGACCTGATCGCCCCGATCGGCTTCGGGCAGCGCGCGCTGATCGTGGCGCCCGCCCGCTCCGGCAAGACGATGCTGCTGCAGGCGATCGTCGAGGGCGTGGCGGTCAACCACCCGAACGCGGTGCTCCTGGTGCTGCTCGTCGACGAGCGCCCCGAGGAGGTCAGCGAGATGGTGCAGGTCGGCTACGGCGAGGTCGTGGCGTCGAGCTTCGACATGCCGGCCGAGCGCCACCGCGAGGTGGTGGAGATGGTGATGGAGCGCTCGCGCCGCCTGGTGGAGCAGAACAAGGACGTGGTGATCGTGCTCGACTCGATCACGCGCATGGCGCGCGCGTTCAACGCGGCGCGCGGCGTCGGCCGGACGCTCTCGGGCGGCCTCGATGCCAACGCGATGCAGACGCCGAAGGCGTTCTTCGGGTCGGCGCGCGCGGTGGCGGCGTCGCACGGCGGCGGGTCGCTGACGATCATCGGCACCGCGCTCGTCGAGACGGGGTCGCGGATGGACGACGTGATCTTCGAGGAGTTCAAGGGGACGGGCAACTGCGAGATCAAGCTGGACCGGTCGCTCGCGGAGCAGCGCCTCTTCCCGGCGATCGACATCCCGGCCTCGGGCACGCGGCGCGAGGACAAGCTGTTCCGCCCCGACCAGCTGGACGCGGTGTTCATCCTCCGGCGCGGGCTGCAGCAGATGCCGTCGTCGGCGGCGATCAGCTGGCTGACGAAGCGGATCGGGAACACGAAGGACAACGACGTGCTGCTGGCGACTCTCAAGGACGCGTAGTCGTTCGGGTCCTGCGGAGAACGGAACCGCGGAGGACGGAACGGCGGAGGACGATACCGCGTGTGACGAAAGGGCGGACGCTCCGAGCTTCGAGCTCGAAGGGTCCGCCCTTTCGTTTCGCGCCCGTTCGTTTTCCGCCCTTCCGTCCTCCGCCGTTCCGTTCTCCGCCGCGTCGGGCCCGCCCGGCCCGGGCTTTGCGCTTGGGGTGGCCGTCATGCGACCTCTCCCTTCCGCCCGCCTCCGTGGAGCGCGGACGGCGCTCGTCGCGTGCGCGCTGCTGGCCGGTGCCGCCGCCACCGGATCCGTCGTGCGCCCGCGTGCGCTGGCCGCGCAGACCATCCGCGACGATCGTGGCGAGACCGAGCGCCCCGAGGTCAAGGACGTCCGCTTCGAGGGCGTCAAGCAGCTGCGCCGCGACGAGGTCGCCCAGGCGGTGGCGACCAAGGAGTCCGCCTGCCTCGGGCTCGCCTTCACGCCGTTCTGCTGGATCTCCAAGTCGCCGTACATCTACGAGCGGCGCTACCTCGACCGCACCGAGCTGGCGCGCGACCTCGTGCGCCTGCTCGTCTTCTACTACAAGCACGGCTGGCGCGACGCGACCGTCGACACGGTCGTCACGCGCGTCGGCGAGAACGCCGTGCGCGTCACCTTCAAGGTGACCGAGGGTGCGCCGACGATCGTGAAGACGATCGCCGTCGACGACCCGGCGGGCCAGGTGGGGCGGCGGCGGCGCGGCCGCGGACGGATCGTGCGCCCGCAGCCCGGCGAGCCGCTCGACCTCTTCCGCCTCGACTCCACCGTCGTCGACCTGCGCAACGCCTACTGGCAGCGCGGCTACGGCGACGCGCAGGTGGACCGGCCCGTGATCGCCGTCGACGACTCGGCCGACACCGCGGCCGTGCGGCTCCCGGTGCAGCGCGGACGGCTCACGTACGTCTCGCGCATCGACGTCGTGCGCACCGGCACCCGGCAGGACGTGAAGGAGGAGACGATCCGCCGCTCGCTCTTCATCGAGCCGGGCGACCTGTTCGTGCGCTCCGACATCGCGCGCAGCCAGCGCGCGCTCTACGAGTCGGGGCTCTTCCGCAGCGCGCTGATCGACACCGCCGTCGCGCGCGACGCCGCCACCGGCCGCACGGTCTGCGCGCAGCAGACCAGCACCGCCGCGGGCGGCGCGGCGCCCGTGCGCGCCACCGCCGGCGCCCGCGCCGACGCCGCGGCCGGCGACAGCTCCAAGGCGCTCGTCGTCTGCGTCGTCGAGGGCCCCGCGCGCGAGGCGCGCGTCGCGGCCGGCTTCAACACCGCCGACTTCCTGCAGGTCGAGGGGCGCTTCACGCACAACTACTGGCTCGGCGACGCGCGGCGGCTCGACATCACCGGCGCGGTGGGCAACCTGGGCGCGGCGCAGCTCTACAACGTCTTCCCGTTCAGCTACGCGAACCCGTACCAGGGCAACGCGGCGCAGGAGGCGATCCGCCAGCAGGGCCGCTACTTCGCGCCCACCTACTCGGCCGGCATCGACCTGCGGCAGCGCTGGTTCGGCTCCCCGCGCAACACGCTCGGCGCGGGGCTGTTCGTGCACCGCCGCAGCTCGCCGGGCGTGTTCGTCGACCGCGGCCAGGGCGCCAACGTCGCCTTCACGCGCCAGCTCAGCGAGGACGTGCCGGCCAGCGGGACCTACCGCTTCGAGATCAGCCGCGTCGAGGCGGGCGACGTCTACTTCTGCGTCAACTACGGCGTCTGCGACGACGGCACGATCGAGGCGCTGCGCGGCCAGCAGCGGCTCTCGCCGCTGGCGCTCACCGCCAACATCAACCGCGCCGACGACCCGCTCTTCCCGACCCGCGGCACGCTCGCGCGCTTCGAGGCCGAGCACGCGTCGCGCATCAGCTTCTCGGACTTCCGCTACAACCGCGTCACCGCCGAGGGCTCCACCTACCGCCGCCTCCCCTTCCGCCGCAGCATCCTGGCGCTCCGCGCGCGCGGCGGCTGGGTGGACGCGCTCCCGGGCACCAACGCCGCGGTGGGCGTGCCGAGCGGGATGGACGACGGCGGGCAGATCCTGCACCCGCGCAAGCGCTTCTACGCCGGCGGCTCGCAGAGCGTCCGCGGCTTCGGCGAGAACCAGCTCGGCCCGCGCGTGCTGACGGTCTCGCCCGACGACATCCGCGGGCGGCGCGACACGACCATCGCGGGCGTGAAGCAGTCCGCCTACGCCTGCCCCGCGCCGACGTCGCTCGTCGACTGCTTCGCGCAGCGCCGCAACGAGATCGCCGACGACCGCTTCATCCCGCGACCGCTCGGCGGCACGACGCTGCTCGAGGGGAACGTCGAGGTGCGCCTCCCGATCTGGCGACAGATCTGGGGCGCCGTCTTCCTCGACGGCGCGATGCTCGGCGAGCGGACGCTGCGCGACCTCGGCAGCGGCACCGCGGCGCTGACGCCGGGCGTCGGCGTGCGCTACCTGTCGCCCGTCGGCCCGGTGCGCGTGGACATGGGCTTCCGCCCGACGCTGCAGGAGCCGCTCGCCGTCGTGACGCAGGTGGACGACTCGACCGGCCGGCGCCTGCTCGACCTGTCGCCCGACCGCAGCTGCAGCGGCGAGGGCGCGCCGGGCTGCCGCATCTATCCGCGCAGCGGCGCGACCGGCATCCGCGGCTTCCTGAACCGCATCACGCTCCACCTCTCCATCGGCGAGGCGTTCTGATGGCGCACGCACCGCCAACCATCCGCGACGACGCCAACGGCGAGCCGTCGCCCGAGCCGGGCCCGCACGAGCGCGCGGCCCACCCGCACCACCGCGGCCGGCGCGTCGCGGCCTGGATCGCGGGGCTGCTCCTCCTGCTGATCGCCGTCGCGGTCGCGCTCGTGCTCGTGGTGAGCAACACCGACTGGGGGCGCGAGCAGCTGCGCCGCCGCGTCGTCGCCGCGCTCGCGAACACCGTGCACGGGCGCTTCCAGCTCGGCCGCATCTCGGGCAACCTGCTGAAGGGGATCACGGCGCACGACGTCGCGATCGCCGACTCGGCCGGCAACCCGTTCCTCCGCGTCGACTCGGTCAGCACGCGCTACGGGCTGCGCTCCTTCTTCTCGAAGAAGGTCGAGCTGTCCGACGTCGCGCTCTGGCGCCCGGTCATCGTGCTCGACCGCCGGCCGGGGGAGCAGTGGAACTGGGAGCGCATCTTCCCGCGCGACACCACCAAGGTCGACACGAGCACCGCGCCGGGCTGGGGCGACTACCTCGTGCTGCGCGCGGTGCGCGTGGTCGACGGGCGGGTGACGGTGCGCACGCCGTGGTCGCCGGACAGCTCGATCGTCGGCAACGCGCGCGACAGCACGATCGCCGCGGCGCTGGACAGCGCGAGCCGCGCGCTGGTCGAGCGCGTCCCGGGCGGCTACCAGCGCGTGCAGGACTACCGCGAGCTGAACGGCCGCTTCCCGCTCCTCCGCATCGCGCACCCAGACTTCGCGTCGCGTCGCTTCGAGATCGACTCGCTGCGCGTCGTCGCGCTCCCCTTCCGCCCGCCCGCGGCCGTCGTGCGGCAGGCGCGGGGCGCCGTGGAGATCTCGAGCGACTCGGTCTGGTGGCGCAACGTGCTCGCGGTCATGCCCGACTCGCGCGCCACGCTCAGCGGGCGCTACGACCTCAGGACCGACGACCTGCGCCTTGGCGGGCGCGGCACGCCGGTGTCGCTGGCGGACGTGCGCTTCATCCTGCCCGACCTGCCGGACGGCACGGCGACCTCCGACTTCACCATCGCGCTGGCGGAGCGGTCGCAGGGCTACCGCTTCGACGCGCTCGACCTGCGCACCGGCGAGACGACGGTGCGCGGGCGGGTCGCGCTGGTCCTCAGCGACACCGCGGGCACCGCGCCCGTGACCTTCGACTCGACGGCGGTCGTCTTCACGAAGCTCGACACGCGGCTCATCGAGCGGCTCGCGCCGAACGTCGAGGTCCCGCGCCACGGCATCCTCGGCGGGCGGCTGGCGGCGGACGGCGCGCTGTCGGCGCTGCAGCTGGACGGCGACGTGACGTTCGACGACCCGCGCACGGGCCGCAGCCGCGTCGTCGCCGTCGGCGAGATCGGCACGGGCGAGGGCGTCGTACGCGCGAAGGGGATGCGCGTGCAGCTGGCGCCGATGCAGGTCGATCTCGCGCGGCTGTTCGTCGACGACCTGCCGGTGCACGGCACGCTCACCGGCGTCGCGACGCTCGACGGGTCCACGGACACGCGGCTCACCGCGTCGTCGCTCGACCTCACGCACCTGGACCGCGGCGCGCGCTCGCGCCTGACGGGACGGGCGGCGGTGGCGCTCGGCCGCGCCGACCGGCCGGCGCGCGCGCCCGCGCCGCCGACGCGCACCGTGGCGACGACCTCCCCCGCCCCGCTGCGCGACGACGCGCGCCGCCGCACGGCCGCCGACGGCCCGCGCCGCGCCGCGCCCTGGTTCGACGTCGACGTCACGGCGCGTCCGCTCTCGCTCGTCACCGTCGGCCGCTTCGCGCCGGCCGCGGGGCTGCGCGGCACGGCGAGCGGCCCGATCCGCCTCACCGGCACGATGGACGACCTGCGCGTCGCCTCGTCGCTGCGGCTGAGCGACGGCGGCGCCTTCTCGGCGCGCGGGCAGCTCGACCTGACGGGCGTCATCGGCTACGACATGCTGGTGACGACGACGCTGTTCAACGCCAACGCGGTGGTGGCGAAGGCGCCGCGCACGTCGCTCACGGGCCGCTTCGCCGCGCGCGGGCGCGGCACCGACCCGGCGACGCTCACCAGCACCGTCGCCGCGGACATCACGACCAGCACCATCGACACGATCGCGGTCGACTCGTCGCGCATCCGGCTGCGCGCCGCGCAGGGCATCGCGCAGGTGGACACGTTCACCGTGCGCGCGCCGGGCACCGCGGCCGACCTGCGGGGCTCGTTCGGCCTCACGGGGACGCGCAGCGGCACGCTCGACTACCGCATCGCGATCGACTCGCTGCCGGCGATCGCGCGCTACCTGCCGCGCGACACGGGCGCCGTCGCGCCGCGCCCGCTGCTCGCAGCACAGCAGCTCGCGAAGGCGCGCGCCGACTCGGCCGCGCGGGCGCGCCGCACGATGGTGGCGGTGGCCGCGGGCGACTCGGCGCCGGTGCCGCGCGTGACGGTCGACACCGCGCCCAGCATCCCCAAGGACTCGCTCTCGGGCTCCGTGTTCGCGGCGGGGCGCATCAGCGGCTCGATCGAGAACTTCGACCTGCGCGGCCGCGCGGGCGCCACGCAGCTGGTCGCGCTGGGCAACCAGGTCGGCCGCGCGCGCGTCGCGTACAACTGGCTCGGCGCGCGCACGCCGGGCAGCGCGCTCGCCGTCGCCGCGGTGGCGGACTCGGTGCGGGTCAGCGGCTTCGCGCTCGACAGCGTGGACGCGCGCGCCACGTGGCGCCCCGACGCGGTGGGCACGAGCAGCGGCACCGGCGTCGTCGCGGTGTTCCAGGACGTCGGCCGCTCGTACGACCTGCGCGCCGACTACGCGATCTTCCCCGACCGCCGCGAGGCGACGTTCTCGCAGCTGCGCCTGCGCTTCGACTCGACGCTGTGGGCCGCGACGCGGCCGGGCGCCGTGCGCTGGGGCCAGCCGGGGATCGAGGTCGAGACGATCGAGCTCACCAACGGCGCGACGGGCCGCCTGTTCGTGGACGGCAAGCTGCCGACGACCGGTCCCGCCGACCTGCGCGTCGCCGTGCGCGACTTCGAGATCGGCGACGCGCTCGGCCTCGTGCAGAGCGACGTCGCGATGACCGGCCGCGTGTCGCTCGACGCGACGCTGCAGGGCACGGCCGCGGCGCCCGTCATCAGGGGCACGGCGACGGTCGCCGGCGCGCAGTACCGCGGCACCGAGGTGCCCGACATCCGCGCCACGGTGGACTACGCGGACGCGCGCCTGCGCGGGAACGCCGAGGTGACGCGCGGGCCGCGGCCGGTGCTGACGGCCACGGGCTCGCTGCCGATCAACCTCGCGCTGCAGGGCGTCACGGGTCCGCGGCTGGCGGAGAACGCGCAGGTCACGGTGGACGCGCGCCTCGACTCGCTGCCGCTCGACCTGGCGTCGCGCTTCACCGACGCGGTGTCGGACGTGCGCGGCACGGCGGCCGGCACGCTGTCGGTGCGCGGCCCGCTGAAGAAGCCCGTCGCCACGGGCGACCTGCAGCTCGCCGACGCGTCGCTGCGGCTGACGGCGACGGGCACGCAGCTGCGCGACGCGCTGGGCACGGTGCACCTGCGCGGCGACACGGTGGTGATCGACTCGATCGTCGGCTACACGATGACGCGGCGCCGCGGGCCGCTGGCGATCCGCGGCGGCATCGGCATCGCGGACGCGACCAAGCCGTCGTTCGACGTGCGGCTGATCGCCGACCGCGCCCGCGTGCTGGACAACGAGCAGGGGCGCGTGGACGCGAGCGCGCAGATCTCGATGTACGGCCCGTTCGACCGCGTGTTCGTGAGCGGCGGCGCGCGCGTGCTGGGCGGCGTGATCTACGTGCCGGAGTCGGACAAGAAGCAGGTGCTGAAGGCGGGCGACCCGGCGGTGTTCGCGGTCATCGACACGACGCGCCTCGACGTCGGGGAGCTGATCCCCGCGCAGTCGCCGCTGCTCGAGAACCTGCGCATGGACCTGTTCGTCGGCGTCGACCGCGACACGTGGGTGCGCTCGCGCGAGGCGAACGTCGAGGTCTACAGCGACGGCGACCTGCGGCTGCGCGTGGACCGCGCGAAGCAGGCGATCGTGCTCGACGGCATCGTCGTCACGGAGCGCGGCCAGTACACCTTCCTCAGCAAGCGCTTCCAGGTGAAGCGCGGCTCGGCGACGTTCGTCGGCTCGCAGGAGCTGAACCCGAACCTGCAGATCACGGCCGAGTACGAGGTGAAGCAGGCGGCGCGCGAGCCGCTCGTGATCCGCATCCAGATCGGCGGGACGGTGCTGGCGCCGCGCATCGCGCTGGAGAGCGACGCGCAGCCGCCCATCGCGCAGACGGACCTGCTCAGCTACCTCGCGTTCGGCAGCGAGAGCGGCTCGCTGCTGCAGGTCGGCGGGTCGAGCGTGGCCGGCAGCTCGTCGGGCGGCGTGCCGATCGGCGCCACGGCATCGCTCGCGAGCAAGCAGCTCGCCGGCGTCGCGCTCGGCGTGCTCGCGGACGCGAGCGAGGCACGCCTCGGCCGCTCGCTGGGCGCGGACGTGCTGAACATCACGCCGGTCCCCGACCTGCCGCCGGAGCAGTTCGTCGAGCTCTCCGGGCTCGAGACGGTGCTGAAGGGCACGCAGATCGAGTTCGGCAAGTACTTCAACCGGCAGCTGTTCGTCGGCCTGCAGGCAACGCCGGCGTTCTACACGAGCAAGCCCCCGATCCCCGGCTTCCGCGTCGAGTACCGCTTCGCGCGTCTCCCGGGCTTCAGCCTGGAGTCCGCGTGGCAGCCCCGCTTCTTCCTGCCCGAGCCGTCGCTGGCGCCGGCGGAGAACGTGGAGGCGAAGAATGCGCTGGGGTTGTTCCTGGTGCGCCGCTGGCGCTTCTGAGCGCACGGAAAGGCGGAGGACGGAACGGCGGAGGACGAAGACGCGGAAGACGATGGAGCGTGAAACGAGAAGGCGGACCCCTCGGCTTGAGGCTTCAAGCTCGCAGGGTCCGCCTTTCCGTTTCACGCCGTATCGTCCTCCGCCGTATCGTTCTCCGCCTTATCGGCTCCCGCCGTAGACGTCATAGAGTCTCGCCATGGCGCGCATGCCCTTGTCGTAGTTCTCCAACGACATCCACTCGTTCGGCGCGTGCGCGTTCTCGCCCGGCAGCCCGAAGCCGACCAGCAGCACCGGCGCGCCGAGCACGCGCTCGAAGTCGCCGACGACCGGGATCGAGCCGCCCTCGCCCGTCACCACCGGCTCGCGGCCGAACACCTCGGCCAGCGCGACCTTCGCCGCGTCGAACAGCGGCCCGCCGAGGTCCGCGCGCCAGGGGCGGCCGCCGTGGAGGTGCGTCGCGGTCACCGTCACACCGGCCGGCGCGACGCGCGCGACGTGCGCCTGCATCAGCGCCTCGATGCGCTTCGGGTCCTGGTCCGGCACGAGGCGGCAGCTGACCTTCGCCATCGCCTTCGCGGGGAGCACCGTCTTCGCGCCCTCGCCCGTGTAGCCGCTCAGCAGCCCGTTCACCTCGCACGTCGGACGCGTCCACAGCCGCTCCAGCACCGTGTACCCCGTCTCGCCGCCGAGCGCCGGCGCGCCCGTCTCGGCGCGGAAGTGCTCCTCGTCGAACGGGAGGCCGCGCATCTGCGCCCGCACCGCGTCGGGGAACGGGCGCACGTCGTCGTAGAAGCCCGGGATCGCGACCTTCCCCGTCTCGTCGTGCATCGTCGCGAGGATGCGCGCGAGCGCCATCGCCGGGTTCACGACCGCGCCGCCGTAGCTGCCCGAGTGCAGGTCGCCCGCGGGCCCCTGCACGTCGATCTGGAAGTACGCCATGCCGCGCAGTGACGAGAGGATCGACGGGATCCCCTTCGCGAACATCGCCGAGTCGGAGATGACGACCGCGTCGCAGGCCAGGCGCTCGCGGTTCGCCTCGATGAACGCCTCGAGGTTGACGCTCCCCACCTCCTCCTCGCCCTCGGCCAGCACGATGACGTTCACCGGCAGCGTGCCGCGCACCTTGAGGTGCGCTTCGAGCGCCTTCACGTGCAGGAAGAGCTGGCCCTTGTCGTCCACGCTGCCGCGCGCGTAGACGTTGCCGTCGCGGATCGTCGGCTCGAACGCCGGCGAGTCCCACAGCTCCAGCGGCTCGGCGGGCTGCACGTCGTAGTGGCCGTAGATCAGCAGCGTGGGCTTCCCGGCGCCCGCCTCGCGCCGCTCGCCGAGCACGATCGGGTGGCCCGGCGTGTCGATGGTCTCCGCGCGCAGCCCGACCGTCTCGAGCGCGCCCTGCAGCCACGCCGCCGCGCGGCGCGTGTCGGCGTCGTGCTCCGAGCGCGCGCTGACGCTGGGGATGCGCAGGAAGTCGAACAGCTCGTCGCGCACGCGCGCGGCGTTGGCGTCGAAGAAGGCGGCGAGGTCGCGGGACATGGTGGTGGAGAACGGAGAGGCGGGGAACGGTGAGGCGGAGGACGATACGACGGACGACGACGATGCGGAGAACGGTGGAGCGGGAACGAGCGGGCGGGATCAGCGCGGCCCCGCGAGCGTGCGGCCGAGCGCGAGCCCGGCGACGGTCGCGAGGACGCCGAGGACGACGCTGGCGGACGCGTAGAGCGCCGCGCGCGCGTACGCGCCGCGTCCGGCCAGCGCGACCACCTCGGCGCTGAAGGCGGAGAAGGTGGTGAAGCCCCCGCAGACGCCGACGCCGACCAGCAGGCGCGCGGCGGCGTCGGGGCGCTCGGGCGCGGCGGCGAGCACGACGCCCAGCAGGAGCGACCCGGCGACGTTGATGGCGAGCGTCCCCACCGGGAACCCGGCCGAGGCCCCGGCGAGGGCCCGCGTGAGCAGGAAGCGCGCGACCGACCCGGCGGCGCCGCCGGCGGCGACGAGCAGGAGGGCGGCGGGGGCGGGGGTGGCTTGCATGGGGCAGAAACTAAGGGGCGGAGGACGGAACGGCGGAGGACGGTGAAGCGGAGGACGGAACGGCGTGAGACGACAGGGCGGCCCCTCCGGCCCCGAGCGTCAAGCTCGAAAGGTCCGCCTTTCCGTTTCACGCCCCATCGTCGTCCGCCGTTCCGTCCTCCGCGGTTCCGTCCTCCGCTTCACCACGCCCGCCGGGTGCCGATACTCCTCTCGGGAGGGTATACGCGGGTGCTGCGGTCCGTGACCGCCGCCACGGGGGCACGCATTTCTCGTTGTGACCGCCACCGCGCCGTACTAACCTAGACGCCAGATCCGCCGCGCCGACCGGGTCCACCCGGACGGCCGGCGCCGTGCCGTGCCGCAGCGTCGCGAGGCCGCGTCGCGCCCACGGACGGCTCACCTCAGCTTTCGGAGCAGCATGCGGTACTTGGTCCCCTCGCCGGCCGGTGGCCGGCGGACGGTCGGCCCGCGCGTCGCGCGATCCCTCGCATCGGCCGCGGCCGTCCTCGCGCTGGCGGGGTGCTCGTGGATCACCGGCGTGCCGAACGTCGACCGCGTGCGCGTCACGCTCGGCTCGTCGAGCGTCGCCGCGGGCGCCAGCGTCCCGGTCACCGGCGAGTCGTTCGAGAAGAGCGGCGCGTTGATCACGCACCGGCAGCGGATCGTGCGCCTCACCTCGTCCGACCCCAGCGTCGCGACCGTGAGCGGCTCGGGCACCGGCACGGTGATCGGCGTCAAGGCGGGTACCGCTTGGGTCATCGGCGAGGCCGGCGGCAAGCGCGACTCGGCGCAGATCACCGTGACGCCGCCGCCCGCGAACGAGGTCCAGCTCGACCCGCCCTTCCCGCGCGTGCGCGTCGGCAGCACGACGACGGTCGCGATCCGCGCCCTCGGCAGCAACGGGCAGCTGCTCACCGGCTACACCGTCGCCTGCCAGAGCAGCACGCCGACCGTCCTCGGCGCCGCGGCCTCGGGCACCAACTGCGCGCTCAACGGGCTGAACGTCGGGACCGCGGTCCTCCGCGTCACGATCAACGGCGTGACGCAGCGGGACTTCAACGTCATCGTCGAGAACGAGACGCCCGCCCGGGTGGAGCCGAGCGTGCGCTCGCCGCTGCGCGAGACCGAGCGCGTGTCCGTGAACGTGGTGCTGCGCCGGGCCGACGGGTCGGTCATCCCGTCCGCCGGCCGCGTCTTCGGCTACAGCTCGTCCGACAACGCGGTGCTCAGCATCGACCCGTCGGGCGTGCTGACCGCCAACCGCGAGGGCACGGCGACGATCACCGTCACCGCGGACAACGTCACCGGCACGCAGGTCGTGCAGGTCACGAAGATCCCGGTCGTCGAGGTGCTGCTGCCGCAGGCGCCCGTGTTCCGCGTGGGCGCACAGAACGGGCTGCAGGCGACGGCGCTGGACAGCCTCAACCGGCAGCTGTCGACGGCGGGCCGCCTCGTGCGCTTCACGGCCGTCGATCCCACCGTCCTGACGATCAACAGCGCCACCGGGATCATCCAGCCGCTCAAGCCGGGCACGACGGACATCACCGTCCGCATCGACTCGATCGAGCGAAGGACGACGGCGACCGTCACCGCGATCCCGGTCGGCGCGGTGCGCATCAACACCAAGACGGTCGACGGGAACCCGGGTACGACGGTGCAGTACACGGCACAGGTGCTCGACTCGCTGAACCGCGTGCTGACCGACCGCACCGTGCGGTGGACGAGCTCCAACTCCGCGATCGTGTCGATCAACGCGTCGACGGGCCTCGCCACCGCGATCAATCCGGGGCAGGTGCAGATCACGGCGATCGTCGAGCGGGTGCCCGGCCGGCCCATCGATGGCGAGGTCGGGGACGCCGGGCTGTTCAACGTCTTCGCCACGCCGGTCGCCCGCGTCGAGGTCGCGCCGACGACGGTCTCGCTGCGTGTCGGCCAGGCGACGCTGGTCTCGCTGGTGGCGCGCGACGCGGCGGGCAACCAGCTGTTCGGCCGCACCATCGCCGCCACGTCCAGCAACCCGGGCGTCGCGGTCGCCGACGGGACCGGACGGGTGCAGGCCATCAGCGCCGGTACGACGACGATCACCTTCCAGGCGGTGACCGCCGGCAACCAGCCCGAAGGGCAGCCCGCCGAGCTCCAGGTCACCGTGAGCGCCACGACGGTGTCGGTGCGGCAGCTTCCCGCGAGGCCCTGACACGCCTGGCGGACGCGCCCCACACCGGCACGATGACGAGGCCCCGCCGAATGGCGGGGCCTCGTCGCTTTTCGGACGCGCACGATCCACCTTCCCGATCGGCGCGCATCCTGCCCTCCGTGGCGGGCACCGCCGTACTCCCCGTTCGCGACCGAGCCCATGCCCAGCCCCACCAAGTCCGCCGCCCCCGACAAGCCCTCGTTCCTGCGCGGGCTGTTCGCGGGCGCGATCCACGATGCCCTGCTCTTCCCGTTCCCCGATCCGCTGGAGCGGCGCGACGCGGACGAGGCGCGCACGGTGCGGCGGCTCATCGCCTCGGCGCACGCGATGCGCGACGCGGGCCTCATCGACTCCGCGCGCTTCGACGCCGAGGAGACGATCCCCGACGAGACGATCCGCGCGATGGCCGAGGCGGGGCTGCTGGGCATCACGGTGCCGCGCGAGTACGGCGGGCTCGGACTCTCCAGCACGGGCTACGCGCGCGTCTTCGGCGAGGTCGCGGCGATGGACGCGTCGCTCGGCGTCGTGATCGGCGTGCACGCGGGGCTCGGGTGCAAGCCGCTCGTGCTGTTCGGCACCGACGAGCAGAAGGCGCGCTACCTCCCCGCCCTCGCGCGCGGCGAGACGCTGGCCGCGTACGCGCTCACGGAGCCGGAGACGGGCTCCGACGCGCAGCACATCGTCACGCGCGCGGAGCCCGACGGCGAGGGTGGCTGGCGCATCACGGGGCGCAAGCACTGGATCGGCCTCGCGCACCGCGCGGGCGTCATCACGGTGTTCGCGCAGACGCCGACGACGGGGCGCGACGGCAGGCCCGCGCAGCGCCCGACCGCGTTCATCGTGCGCCCCGACATGCCGGGCTTCCGCGTCGTGGGCACCGTGCGCAAGCTCGGCATCCGCGGCTCGACGCAGGCGGAGCTGGAGTTCGACCGCTGCGCGGTGCCCGCGGACCACGTGCTGGGCCAGGTGGGCAAGGGCTTCTCGGTCGCGGTGAACGTGCTGAACGGCGGCCGCCTGTCGCTCGCCGCCGGCTGCGCGCAGGGCGCGAAGGCGATCGTCGGCGAGATGGCGCGCTACGCCGAGCAGCGCATCCAGTTCGGCGCGCCGCTGGCGAGCTTCGAGATCACGCAGCGCAAGCTCTCCACGCTGGCCGCGGAGACGTACGCCGCCGACGCGATGGTGGGCCACCTGAGCGCGGCGCTCGACCGCGGCGACGTCGACGCGGCGCTCGAAGCGGCGGCGGCGAAGGTGTTCAACAGTGAGCTGATCTGGCGCGCCGCCGACGAGATGGTGCAGGTCGCGGGCGGCCGCGGCTACGTGATGCCGTATCCGTACGAGCGGATGCTGCGCGACGCGCGCATCAACCGGATCTTCGAGGGCGCGAACGACGTGCTGCGGCTGTTCATCGCGCTCAACGGCATCGAGGGGCCGGCGGAGAAGCTGCAGGAGCTGGGCGCGGCGCTGCGCAAGCCGATCCAGAACTTCAACGCCGTCGCCGGCTACGCGACCGACCGCGTGCGCACGGCGCTCGGCAGCCCCGTGGACGGCGTGGACGTGCGGCTGCACGGCCGGCTGCTGCACCACAAGCGCTTCCTCGAGAAGCACACCGCGGAGCTCAAGGGCGCCGC
This sequence comes from Roseisolibacter agri, assembly GCF_030159095.1. Taxonomy (NCBI): domain Bacteria; kingdom Pseudomonadati; phylum Gemmatimonadota; class Gemmatimonadia; order Gemmatimonadales; family Gemmatimonadaceae; genus Roseisolibacter; species Roseisolibacter agri. The sequence goes on along the minus strand of NZ_BRXS01000005.1, from coordinate 467,840 downwards.
GCAGGCCGCGATCCTCGCGCACCGCAAGAAGATCATCGAGCGGCAGCTGGTCACCGAGCGCCTCGCGAACATGGCGATCGAGCTGTACGCGCGCTCGGCCACGATCGCGCGCACGCAGCGCCTGCTGGAGGAGCGCGGCGAGGGCGCGTGCGCGCACGAGCTGGCGCTGTGCGACCTGTTCTGCGTCGAGAGCGGCCAGCGCTTCCGCGCGCAGCGCGAGCTGCTGGGCGGCCGCTCGGAGGCGGTGGACGACGCGCGGCGCGCGGTGGCGGCGCGCGTGCGGGCGGCGGCGGGCTACGATGTCTCGGACGCGGTCCTCGACCGCGGTGGGGCGGAGGACGGAACGGCGGAGAACCGAACGGCGGACGACGATGGAGCGCGATACGGAAGGGCGGCGGCTTCCACCTCGAAGCTCGGAGCCTGAAGGGTCCGCCCCACCGTTGCACGCCTCATCGTCTTCCGCGTCATCGTCCTCCGTCGTTCCGTCCTCCGCACTTCGGTTGCATCCAGCGTTCGGTCGCGCGCGCTCGTAACTCAGCGAACCCCCTTCCCGCCACATGCCCCTCCGCTCCCGCGCCGCGCGCGCCTTCCTCGCCGCCACGGTCCCCGCCCTCGTCCCCGTCGACGCCGAGGCGCAGGATCCCGCGCGCCGCACGCGTCCGGACACCACCGCGCGGCTCGACACCGTGACCGTGACGGCCGAGCGGCGCCGCGCCGCGACGTTCGACGTGCCGCAGGCCGTGACCGTGATCGGCCGTGAGCGCCTCGCGGACCGGCGCGGGATGGGGCTGGACGAGGTGCTGCAGGAGGTGCCGGGCGTCATCGCGCTCTCGCGGGCCGGCGGCACCGACGCGCGCATCAACATCCGCGGCTTCGGCTCGCGCGGCGCGGGCGACCGCTCCAACGCCGGCACCACGCGCGGGGTGCGCCTGCTGATCGACGGCTTCCCCGAGACGGAGCCGGACGGCCGTACCGCGCTCGACCTGTTCGACCTCGCGACGGCCGAGGGGATCGAGGTCGTGCGCTCCAGCGCGTCGTCGCTGTGGGGGAACGCGGCGGGCGGCGTCATCAACCTCACGACCGCCGTCACGACCACGCGGCCGTTCGGGCAGCTGACGCCCGTCGTCGGGAGCTTCGGGCTGCGCCGCTGGGTCGGGCGCGCCGCGACGCCGCTCGGTCGCGGCACGCTGTCGCTCTCGGGCACCTTCACGGACTTCGAGGGGTGGCGCGCGCACTCCAGCGGGCAGCGCTCGCTCGGCCTCGCGAGCTTCGTCGCGCCCGTGGGCGACCGCGCGCGCGTGGGCATCTTCGCCGTCGGCGGGCGCAACGCGTACCGCATCCCGGGCCCGCTCACGCGCGCCGAGGCGGACGCGAACCCCGAGCAGGCCAACGCGACGTACGCATCGCGCGACGAGCGTCGCGACAACAAGCTCGGACGGCTGGGCGTGACGCTCGACGTCGCGCTCGACTCGACGCACGCGGTGTCGTCGGCGCTGTACGTGAACCCCAAGGTGCTGCAGCGCTCGGAGCGCGGGACGTTCCGCGACTTCAACCGCTACCACGTCGGCGGCAACGTCGTCTACCGCAACGCGCTGCCGCTGTTCGCGCGCGGCGCGCGCTTCACCGCCGGCGTGGACGAGGCGTACCAGGACGGCACGATCCTCTTCTACGGCCTCGGGCCGGGCAACACGCGCGGCGCCGACCTGCGCGACAACAAGAAGGAGGGCGCGAACAACGTCGGCGTGTTCGCGCACCAGGAGCTCGACGTCACGCCGCGGCTCACGCTCGGCGTCGGCGCGCGGTGGGACGCCATCCGCTACGACTACCAGAGCTTCGTCGGCCGCCGGCTGGCGGACGTGAAGACGTTCTCGCGCGTGACGCCCAAGCTGGGCGCGACGTGGCGCCTCGGGCCCACGCACAGCGTCTACGCGAACCTCGGCGGCGGCGTCGAGGCGCCCGCGGGCAACGAGACCGATCCGGCGAGCACGTTCGGGCAGGACTCCGTCTACAACCTCAACCCGCTGCTCTCGCCCATCCGCTCGACGACGTACGAGGTGGGCACCAAGCAGCTCGTCGCGCTGGGCGCATCGGGCGCGACGCTGTCGTACGACGCGGCCGTCTACGTCACCGACGTCGACGACGAGATCGTGCCGTACCGCGGCGGGCGCTTCTACTTCACCGCCGGCCAGGTGCGCCGCACCGGCGCGGAGCTCGGCGCGCAGGCGCGCGGGCTCGGCGCGTTCACGCTGCGCACGGCGCTCACGTGGTCGCACCACCGCTACACGGAGTACCTCGTGGACTCGGTGCACTACTCGGCCGCGCGCGCGGGCCGGTTCGCGGACTACGGCGGCAACCGCGTCGTGGGCATCCCCGACGTCGCGTACTTCGCGGGCATCGGCGTCGAGCCGCGCGCGGCGCGCTGGATCAACGCGGAGGTCGGGCTGCGCGGCCAGTCGCGCTTCTTCGCCGACGACGCCAACGCGGTGGAGGTCCCGGCGTTCTCCACGCTGCAGGCCACCGTGGGCTTCGGCGAGGGGCTGCCGGTGGGACGCGGGCTCGCGCTGCGCGGCTTCGTCACGGTGCACAACCTCACCGACCGCCGCTACGTCGAGTCGGCGTTCCTCAATCCCGACGTCGTGAACGGGCAGCCGGTCGCGTTCGAGCCCGGCCTCCCGCGCAACGTCGTGTTCTCGCTGTCGCTCGGCGCCGCGGGCCGGCGCTGAGCATCGGCGCCCCGATGGACGTCTGTGAATACTGCGGGTCCGCGCGCCTGGAGTGGCGGAAGTGCAAGCAGATCTGCGCGGACTGCGGCAACATCAACCGCTCGTGCGCCGACCTGTCGGCCGACGTGGCCTGAGGTCGGCGCGCGGCGCCGGACGCGTAGCGGGAGGATCCGCATGGGACGCCAGCCGCGGCAGGTCACGCTCGACTTCTCCGGCGTCGCGCAGTCCGACGCGCACGCCGGCGCGCACCTCGCCCTCTCGGCCGTCGCGTGCGTCGGCGATCAGCTCTGGTTCGGCGCCGACGAGGGCACGGCGCTGCTGCGCCTCACGCGCGTCGCGCCCGACCGCTGGGCCGACGCGGTCCCGGTGCCGCTCGAGACGCTGCTGACGCTTCCCGGCGACGCCGACGACGAGATCGACGTCGAGGGGATCGACGCGTGCGACGGCTGGCTGTGGGTCACCGGCTCGCACGGCATCCGCCGCCGCAAGCCCGCGAAGGACGCGCCCGACGCGGAGCGTATTGCGCGGCTCGCGCGCACGTCGCGGCGGGGCAACCGCCACCTGGTCGCGCGGCTCCCGCTCGTCGCGCAGGACGACGCGGGGCGGCGGCACGACGTCGTGCGCGCGGTCACGGCGGCCGACGGCGTCGTGCGCCGCGCCGCGCGGCTGCCGGGCACGCGCACGCGCGACCGGCTGACCGCCGCGCTGCGTCGCGACGCGCATCTCGCGCCCTTCCTCGACATTCCGGGCAAGGACAACGGCTTCGACGTCGAGGGGCTGGCCGCGGACGGCGACCGCCTCTGGCTCGGCCTGCGCGGCCCGGTGCTGCGCGGACGCGCGGTCGTGCTGGCGGTGACGCTCGACGGCGACGCGGACGACGACACGCTGCGCCTGCGGCGCGCGAGCCCCGACGGGCGGCGCTACGAGCGCTTCTTCCTCGACCTGTTCGGCCTCGGCGTGCGGGAGCTGTGCTGGCACGGCGACGACCTGCTCGTCCTCGCCGGCCCCACGATGGCGCTCGGCGGGCGCTGCGTGGTGGTGCGCTGGCGCGGCGCGCGCCGCGCGCGCGGCGACGCGATGGTGGACCGCGACGCGCTGACGGTCGTGCACGAGCTGCCGTACGGCGCCGGGTCGGACGAGGGCGTCGAGCATCCCGAGGGGATCACGATCGTGCCCGACGCGTCGCCCGCGCTGCTCGTGGTGCACGACGCGCCCGGCCCGCGGCGCGTGCGCGACGCCGTCGTGCTGGCCGACGCCTATCCGCTCGACTGACGCGCGTCGCGCGTCAGAACGCGAGCCGTACGCCGACGCCGTCGGGCATCGGCACGAGGCCCACGCGCGACGGGATGCCCTTGAGCTCCCACCGCTCGCGCCCCGTGCCCGCGCCGATCAGCGCCCCCACGATGGCGCCCGTCGCGGCGCCGCCGACGGTGAGCACGCCGAAGACGACGGGGCCGAGGTAGCAGTAGTCGTAGCACCGGTTGCGCCGGTCGAGCCGCCAGTCGTGCCAGAGGAAGCCGGCGGTGAGCGCCGCGCCCGGCACGCCGACCACCAGCGCGCCGGTGAGCGCGCCGCGCCGCGCGCCGGCGCCGCGGTCGAAGCCGCGCGACACCGCCAGCTCGGTGACGTCGCTCCACGCGACGGCGACGTCCACGCTGTCGCCGTACGGGCGCGTCCCGCGGCGCACGAGCAGCGAGTCGCCGCGCGACGCGACGGCGCGGGCGCGCATGCGGTCCAGCCCCACGCGCGGCGCGGTCACGCGGACCACCGCGCCGCTGTCGACGCGCGCGGTGGTCGTGGTGGTGTCCTGCGCCGCGAGGGCGGCGGGAAGGCCCAGCAGGGCGAGCCCGTGGAGCGGGCGGAGCGGCGACGGCATGCCTCCATGCTGGGGTGAGGACCGCGCGCTGTCCAGCGCGCCGGCGTCGCCCTCTTGTTCACGCGCGCCGCGCGCCCGAGCTTGCGCACGATGGCCACGCGCTCCGCCCCGCCGACTCCCGAGCTCACGCCGCACACGGACGCTCCCACCGAAGGAGCGCCCGCGCCGCGCTGCGCGAACTGCGGCACGCCCGCGGGCGACGCGTTCTGCCCACACTGCGGGCAGGAGCAGCACGACCTCCACCGCTCGGTGCGCAGCCTGTTCGCCGAAGCGCTGGACTCGCTCGCGGGGTGGGACGGGAAGATCCCGACGACGCTCTGGCTGCTCGTGCGGCATCCCGGCCGGCTGACGACGGAGTTCCTCGCGGGCCGGCGCGCGCGCTACCTGCGGCCGCTGCGCCTGTACCTGACGCTGAGCCTCGTCTACTTCGTCGCGCTGTCGTTCGACTGGCGGCCGTCGGGCCGCACGCTGAACGTGCAGCTGTCGTCCGCCGACTCGATCGCCGCGGTCCGCGACTCGATCGCCGAGGCGCGCGCCGACTCGGTGACCGATGCGCGCGCGGACTCGATCGCCGCGGCGGCCGTCGGGCGCGCCGCCGCGCGGCGCGCCGACACGACGACGCTCGAGCGTCGCCTCGAGGGCACGTTCGAGCGCCGCGCGCAGCGCTTCAAGGCGCTGCCGAAGGAGGAGCGCAACCGCCGCTTCACGACCAGCTTCTTCGGCCAACTGCCGAACATGGTCTTCGCGCTGGTGCCTGTCTTCGCGCTGCTGCTGCGCGTCGCGTATCGGCGCGCGCCGCTGTTCTACGCCGAGCACCTCGTGCACGCGCTGCACCTGCACGCGTTCGCGATGGTCGCGCTCACGGTGGTGCACTTCACGCCCGGCGCCTGGTCGCTGATCCCGTTCCTCGCCATCCCCGCGTACGCGTGGCTCGCGCTGCGGCACGTGTACGGCGGATCGGCGACTCGAACGACGGTGAAGCTCGGCCTCGTGCTGGGCGGCTACACGATCGCGCTGGTCGCCGCGGTGTCGGCGCTCGCGGTGGCGATCGTCTTCTCGGTGTAGCGCTCGGCGGACGATCAGGGCACGACGAGCAGCCCGACGCGCGAGCCGAAGTCGTCGTCGGCGCCGGCGAGGTTGGCGGGCACGCGCCACGCGCCGCCGTCCACGCGCACGGTGAGCCGGCGCGTGCCGCGCGGCACCGACTCGGGCACCGTCCACGCATCGCCGTCGCGCACCAGCGCCACGGGGCGCCAGTCGGTCCAGTCGCCACGGACCTCGACGCGCTGGGCACCGGGCGCGCGCACGCGCAGCCGCCGCGTCTCGCCCGGGCCCTCGACCGCCTCGGCGAGCGGCGCATCCGCGGTGGCGACGGGCGCCGGCGACGGCGGTGCGGCGACGGCGCGGTCGTCGCGGCCGGGCGCGACGCGCCAGCGCAGCCCCAGCGAGAGGTGGCGCACCGCCGGCATGCCGCGCAGCGGGTCGGCCATCTGGTCGCCGGCCGAGGCCACCACGCCCACGCGCGGCAGCGCCCACCACACGCCTGAGGCGAGCGCGATCCCCCGCACCCCGTCGAACTGCGCGGGCGCGCGCCGGAGCCCCGACGACAGCGCCAGCTCGCCGCGCCGGCCGCGCCACTCCACCGCGGCGGTGAGGTCCACGGCCAGCAGCGGCCGCACCGCCGGCGCGACCGCGGCGAGGGCGGGCGGCGCCGCGTTCAGCCCCACCGGCGCCGCGACGACGATGCCGTACGGTGCGCCGCCGGTCGTCGGCGCGGGGATCGTGCTGTCGAGGCGCGCGCGCTGCGCCGCCAGCGCCAGCGAGAGCGTCGGGCCGCGGCCGTGCCACCAGACGCCGCCGTCGGCCGCGGCGATGGGCGCCTGCAGCCCCTCGCGTGACAGGAAGCCGCCGCCGGCGCCCACCCATGCGCCCCAGCCGCCCCACCGCTCGCCGTCGAGCCGCCGCCGCGCGAGCCCCAGCAGGTGCGCGGCCGGCGCGCCGCCGCGGTAGCGCAGCCCCGTCGCGACGCCACCCAGCTCCCAGGCCCGCGTACGGCCGGGCGTCCACGCGCCGGCCAGCACGCCCTGCGCGGCCCACCGGTCGGACGACGCCAGCGTCGCGGCGCCGCTGAAGTCGAGCGCCGCGCCCTCGCCCGCGAGCCGCCAGCCGGCGGCCAGCGTGGGCGCGGTCACGCGGGCGACGTTCGCCTGGTCGAGCGTCGCGCCGCCCGCGTCCACGCTCACCCGATGCACGAGCTGCGCGCCCGCGTCGGACGCGGAGAGCGCGAGCGCGGTGGCCACGGCGGCGGACCGGTGGGAGCGGGGCGGGAGACGCACCCCGCCACGATAGCACCGCCGCCGCCGACCGCCACCCCGCGAATGACCCAGGCGTGACGGAAGTCCGTCAGTGCGTGCGGAACGGGAGGCTCAGGGCTTGCCGCCGCGGCCGGGCGTGTTGGCCCCTTCGGCGCCCGGGCCCTGGAGCGTCGCGGGCATCGGCGCCAGTGGCGCGGGCAGCGCCGCCACCAGCGCGCGCGTGCGCATCTCCAGCGCGGTCACCGCCGCGATCCCCTGCGAGAGGTCGCGCTGGACCTCCTGGCCGAGGGCGAGCAGCTGCGCGTCGCTGGCCCGGCGCTCGACGAGCTTGCCGACCCCGCGCGTCGCCTCGGCCACCGGGACGCCGCGCGACACCAGCTGCGAGAGGACACCCAGCGCGACCGCGGTCGAGCGCCGCCGCGACATCTCGCGGAACGCCCGCAGCACCTCGGCCGGCACCCCCATCGCCAGCGCGTCGGCGCCGGCGGTCACCTCGCGGTCGCTGACGGCCGGCTTGAGCGCGTCGCGCGCGACGGCCAGGCGCTGCACCATCCCCTTCACCGCCGCCTCGATCCGCGCCGGCGGCGCCTCCTTCTCCACGCCCTCCAGCGCCTTCGCGACGAGCGGCTCCAGTGGCAGGCCGCGCCGGTCGGCGTCGGCCAGCACGTCGGCCACGAAGCGGCGCACGCGCGGATCGGGGATCCCCTCCAGCCGCGCCACCGCGCTGGCGACGGACGTCGCCGCGCCCGGCGTCGCGAGCCCCGCGGGCGTGGCGGGTGCCTGCGCGCGGGCGGCCGGCGCGAGCGCCAGCGCCGCGACGATCAGCAGCGAGCGGCTCACGAGCGAGCGGGTCACGAGCGAGCGGCTCACGGCGCCCCGACGACCACGATCGAGTGGTCGCGCCCGTAGTCGACGTCGCGCGTCACGGGGACGCGCGGGTCGGGGATCCAGCTCGAGTCGTTCACGACGAAGGCGTAGGCGTGGCGGCCGGGCGCGAGCGGCACGGTCGTCGTCCAGGTGCCGTCGTCGCGGCGGACGAGCGGGGTGGCGTGCGGATCCCAGCCATTGAAGTCGCCGACGAGCGCGACGCGCGCGGCGGCCGGACGGCGCAGCAGGAACGCCACCGGGAGCGGCGCGTCGGCGTCGGCCGCGGCGGCGGTGGCCGGCAGGAAGTCCGCGCCCCCATCGCCGTCGGCGGGCTGCATCGCGACCGCGGACGTCCCGCCCACGATGGGCGCGGACACGGTGGCCGCCGCGGGCGTCCGGGCCAGCGTCGTGGCGGCCTCCCGCCCGCGCGCGGTCAGCGCCGCCGCGGCGCCCAGCCCGACCGTCAGCACCAGCCCGGCCGCCACGCGCCATCCACCGAAGCCGCCTGCGAGCCCGGTGGAGCGCCGCGCGGCGCCCGCCCCCGGCCGGTGCCCGCGCGCCACGGCGGCGGCGACCACGCGGTCCACGGCACCGGGCGGCACCGGCGGCAGCCCGCGCAGCACGCCGATCACGGGCGCGAGGCCGGCCGCGCGGTGCAGCTCGTCGGCGTCCGGCGTCGGACGCTCCCCGTGCGGGGGGGTCGTGCTCATGCGATCGCCTCCTGGAGTCGGGCGCGCAGCGCGTCGCTCGCGCGCTTCACCCGCATCTTGAGCGCGGAGAGCCCCGCGCCGGTCACGTCCATCATCTCCGCGTACTCGAGTCCCTCGACGTGGCGCAGCAGGAAGGCCTCCCGCTGCTCCGCCGGCAGCCCGTCCAGCGCGTGGCGGACGGCGTCGTACAGCGCGTCGTCGCCTTCCGCGCCCCAGCGCGCCGGCAGCTGCGCCAGCACGTCGTCGGCGTCGTCCACCGCGGCCCGGCGCCACCACTTCCGGCGCACCAGCGCGCTGCGGCAGCGGTTGGCGAGGATGCGGAAGAGCCACGGCTCGAACGGCGCGCCCGGACGGAAGCGTGGCAGCGCGTTCCAGACGCGCACGAAGCTGTCCTGCACGGCCTCCTCGGCGTCCTCCGCCGCCAGGCCCATGTTGCGGGCGAAGCGGAGGCAGCGCGCGTAGTGCGCGTCCACCAGCTGGCGGAACGCCTGCGGGTCGCCCTCGCGCGCGTCACGCACGAGCGCCGCGACGTCGGGCGCACCGGCATCGGCCCACGTCGTCTCCGGGCGCGGCGCCGGCGCGTCGCCGGGCGTCCCGGAGGGTGGCTCGAGCCGCATCGGCCGGGCGCTCACGCCAGCCCCGCGCAGCCGCGCGCGGTCGGGGCCGCCGGCGCGCGACGGCCACGGAGCGACGCCGCCCACGCGCACAGGGCATCGAGGCGGCGCCGGACGGTCGCGGCCAGCCCCGAGGACCGGCGGCTGGGGACCGGCGGTCGCGTCGCGACGCGTCCGACCGCGGCCAGCACCCACGCGTCCAGCCGCGCGTCGTCCGTCGGCGCCTCGCGCCGCGCGAACCAGAGCGCGACGTACGCGTCCAGCACCGCGCGCTCGGCCGACGCCTCGTCGGGCGTCAGCGGACGGGCGACCGCGAGCGCGCGGCCGTACGTCGCGTCGGCGAGCCGGGCGAGCGCCGCGGCGTCGCCGGCACGGAGCCGGGCGGCGAGCGAGTCGGGGAGCGGGAGTCGGACGGTGGCGGACATGGGCGTGTGACCTTGCCCCGCAGTACCCACGGCGGGGAGCGACGGTCACATGGAGCGTACTGCGTCGAGCGTCGAGCGTCGAGTGAACGATCCCCTCGACGCTGGACGCTCGACGCTCGACGCTCTCCTACCGGTGCCCCTCCTTCTTCTTCGGCGGCTCGTTGTGGTTCAGCTCCACGGGGCTCTGCGCCTGCCCCTGCCGCGCGTGCTGGCGCCACGAGTGCCGGTCGTCCTCCGACACCGGGTTGCCGTCCTGCACGAAGGGCATCGCGCTCGCGCCCGAGCGCGTGTCGTCGGCCATCGCCTGCATCCCCTGCCCCTCGCGCCCGCGCTGGTTGTCGCGCGCGAGGTCGTCGTCGTACTGGTCGTGGCGGTCGCCGCGGCTGCGCTGGCGGTCGTTGTGCTCGGGGCCGCGCGGATCCGCATCGGTCCCACGCGCGTGGCGCCCCACGTTCTCGCGCGCGTCGCCGCGCGCCTCGGCGCGCGAGTCGCTGCCCACGTCGTCGCGCGCGTCCGGGCCGCCCGGCGCGCGGACGTCGTCGTTGTCGCGGTACCTGTCGCGGCTGTCGCCGCTCTGCTGTCGATCGGCCATCGCGGATCTCCTGTGTGAGTGGGCCCGCGCACGGGGCAGCGGCCGTGCCCACCACGCCCGCGACCCGCGACCGTTCGGCCGTCCTCCCGCTCGACGGCCGCTTCGTCCCCACGAGAGGACAACCCGGCGCAAACGGACGGTGTGACGGACCGCGCCCAACCGTCGGGCGCGCCGCCACTTGGCGCGCGTTGCTGCCCAGTCGGCCACGGGATTGCCCTCCGGCGACGCACCGAGCCGCCCGGCGCACCGCCGGCGCGGCCTGCACTCTTTCGCCAACCGACGATGTCCGCCCGCTCCGCCTTCCAGTCGCCGCGCGCCCTCCGCCGCGCGGCGTTCGCGTTCCTCCTCGCCGCGGCTGCCGCGTGCAGCGACACGACCGAGCTCACCGGCCCCGTGCCGCCGCCGCCCGCGCCGGTCGTCGGGCAGATCGACATCACCGCGTCCACCGCGCCGCTGCTCGTGCACGGCAGCCGGCAGCTCACCACGCGCGTCCTCTCGGTCGAGGGCTTCACGCTCCACGACCACGCCGTCACGTGGAGCAGCAGCGACACCTCCGTCGCCGGCGTGACGCCGCAGGGCGTGGTGTTCGCGCGCGCGGTGGGCGAGACCGTCGTCGCCGCGACCGCCGGGCGCGCGCGCGCCGAGGTGCGCATCGTCGTCGCGCCGCTGGCGGTGGACGCGATCGCGTTCTCGCGCGGCACCGCGTCGCTCGCCGCGGGCGAGACGGGCGCGTTCGGCGCCATCACGTTCGCCGCCGACGGACGCGTGCTGTCGGACCGCACCGTCTTCTGGTCGAGCAGCGACACCGCGATCGTCGTCGTCAACGCGCAGGGGCAGATCCGCGGCGTGCGTCCCGGCACCGCGCGCATCGTGGCCGAGAGCGAGGGGAGGCGCGCGTCGGCGGCGGTGACGGTGACGCCGGGCGTGCTCTCGACCGAGCCGACGACGTGGACGCTGCGTGCGTACGACCTCGTGGGCGCCGGCGTGCGCTGCACGGTGGACGGCATCGCCATCCGCCTCGCGCAGCGCGGCGCGCTGGTCGAGGGCGAGGTGGCCGGCGGCGCGCGGATCGAATGCAGCCCGCTCGCCGGCGCGCAGCCGCCCTACGTCACGCCGCTGCCCCCCGTCGGCCGCATCGAGGGCACGATCGACGGCCGCACGCTGCGCCTGCAGGCGACGACGCACCGCTGGACGCTCGAAGGCACGCTCTCGGCCGACGGACGCACGATCGAGGGGACCGCGTGGGTCGTCGATCCCGCCGTCGTGAACGACTGGGGGAGCAGCATCGCGGCGCTGCGCACGGGGCGCTTCCGCGCGACGCGTTGACTCAGACGCGGCGACGCCGACGTGCGAGCGCCGACACCGCCGCCAGCCCGCTGCCGACGAGCACCACGGTCGCGGGCTCCGGCGCGGTGGTGGTCGTGGGCCCGGCCACGATCAGGTCCCAGCTCCCGATCTCCGCGCCGCCGTTGCTGTACCAGTCGTTGACGACGAGCGTCCAGCGGCCGTTCAGGGCGACGCCGTTGAACGCCTCGGAGAAATCGGGCGTGAAGGCCGCGTACTCGCCGGGCCGGACGACACCGCCCACCGGCATCGGGGTCGCGAACGTGGAGCCGAACACGTACGTCCCGTCGAAGCTCCGCGGGCTGTGGTAGCCGGCCGCGGCCCAGTCGAACAGCTGCACCGCGCGGGTCGCGTCGCCCGAGCTGCCCGGCATGTAGAGCAGGTACAGGCGCAGGTCGCCGGCGGCGGCGTCCACGAAGCCGTTCAGCCGCACGAAGACGTTCTGCCCCGTGAAGGGCACCGTGCCCGCGTCGGTGATCCGGATCGACGACGAGGTCTCGAAGTTGTCGCGCACCGAGATCGCGCCGCCGTGGTAGACGGTGCCCTCGGGCAGGGCCTGCGCGGCGGCCGGCGACGCGGCGGCGAGCGCGATCGCGAGTGCGGCGCGGGGACGGGCGAGCGATGCGGAGAGGCGCATGGGCGATGATGGCGACGGGTCGGGCCTGCGATGGAAGCGTCAGCTCCATCGTAGGCCCGACCGGTTTCCTCCCGACATCCGCCAGCTGACCCATGAGGCGCGGCTGCATCACCGCGCCTCGCGCTCACACCGCCGCGCTCACACCGCCGCGCTCACACCGCCGCGCTCACACCGCCGCCGTCACCACGCCGCGGCACTCGCCGAAGCCGATGCGCGCCGTGCCCTCGCGCGCGCAGTGCGCGCGCAGGATGACCTCGTCGCCGTCCTCGAGGAACGCGCGCGTCTCGCCGCCGGGCAGCGCGACGGGCTCCGCGCCGCGCCACGTCAGCTCCAGCAGGCAGCCGCGCGCGTCGCGCGCATCGCCCGAGATCGTGCCGCTTCCCAGCAGGTCGCCCGGCCGCATGTTGCAGCCGTTGCTCGCGTGATGCGTGAGCAGCTGCGCGACCGTCCAGTACATGTCGGCGAACGCGCCCTGCGACAGGCGCACCGCCGGCGCATCGGCCTCGCGCATGCGCGCGGTGCGCAGCCACGCCTCCACCGTGATGTCGTAGCCGCCGCGCGCCTGGTCGATCACCGACGTGAGGTACGGCAGCGGCTGCGGATCGCCCGCGGCGCGCGTGCGCGCCGGCACGCGGAACGGCTCCAGCGCCTCCAGCGTCACGACCCACGGCGACACGGTCGTCGCGAAGCTCTTGGCGAGGAAGGGGCCGAGCGGCTGGTACTCCCACGCCTGGAGGTCGCGCGCCGACCAGTCGTTGAGCAGCGCGAGGCCGAACAGGTGCGACTCGGCCTCGTCGATCGGGATGCGCGCGCCGAGCGGCGTGCCCGGTCCCACGAAGGCGCCGAGCTCCAGCTCGTAGTCGAGCGAGCGGCTCGGGCCGACGACGGGCGCGTCGTCGTTCGCGCCCTTCCGCTGGCCCGTCGGGCGGCGCACCGGCGTGCCGCTGGCGACGATGCTCGACGCGCGGCCGTGGTAGCCGATCGGCACCCACTTGTAGTTGGGCAGCAGCGGCGCGTCGGGACGGAACATGCTGCCGACGTTCGTCGCGTGCGACACCGACGCGTAGAAGTCGCTGTAGTCGCCGATCTCCGCCGGCACGAACAGCTCGGCCTCCGCCTGCGGCACGAGGATGCGCGCCGCGCGGTCGCGGTCGTAGCGCGACGGCGAGCCGCCCGCGCGCAGCACGCGGCTCACCTGCCGCCGCAGCATCGTCCAGTGCGGGCGGCCGAGCGACATCAGCGTGTTGAGCGACGGCGAGGCGCACGCGAGCGCGACGGGGCTCTCCTGCAGCTCGTCGAACAGGCTCTCGCCCAAGCATGCGCACAGGTCGAGGATCTGGTCGCCGATCGCGACGCCCACGCGCGGCATCTCGGTGGTGCCCGCGCGGCGGAACACGCCGAACGGCAGGTTCTGGATCGGGAAGTCGGTCGCGGGATCGTGGGCGGACTCCACCCAGCTCACCAGCGTCGGGTCGTTCGTGTCGGTCATGCGGGCGTGTGGCTCGGCCACCAGCCGAGCGTCGTGAGGTCGTGCACCGGCTCTTCGAACGAGCAGGAGCCGAAGGCGACGAGGCGTCGCGCGCGCGCGTCGGCGATCGTCGCGACGTCCACGCGCGATCCGCGCCACGATGCGCCGGCGTCGTCGAACGCGAACGCCGCCGGATCGCGCTCCTCCAGCAGCGGCGCGACGTCGGCGCTCGCGTGGCCCGCGCGCAGCAGCGCGGCGGCGAGGAAGACGTTGACGAAGCCGAACATCGTGCCGCGCGCGCATCCGGGCTCGTAGGTCAGCGCGTGCTCCGCCCGCAGCGGGTGGTGCAGCCCCGCGGTGCACTTGGCGGTGACGTCGTGCCTCTCGCACGCCGCGAGGAAGTCGAGCACCGCGGCCGGCGGCGGGAACGCGTCGGCGGTGACGCCGCCGGTGCGCAGCTTGAGGCGCACGCCCTTCGCGGCGGCGACCGCCGCGAACGGTGCGGCCGCGGCGCCGAACGGCAGCTCGACGTACAGCGTCGCGCGGTCGCGCAGGCCCGCGCGCGCGAGCGCGTCGGCCAGGCGCGCCACGTCGTCGGGCACCGCGGCGCGCGCCTCGAGCGCGTCGATGACCGCGCGGCCGCCCTCGGCGCCGGGCGCGTGGCGCGCGTTGAACGCCACGACCGCGCGCAGGTCCGACTCGGCCTCCGGCCCGACGAGCGCGGTCAGCGTCCACGGCTCGGGCGCGTCGGGCGGCTCGGCGTTCACGGGGAGGATCGCACTGGTCGCGGCCTCGAGCTCCTCCAGCCGCGCCACCGGGACCACGAAGCGGCCGAGCATCCACCGCGCGTCGCCGCCGCGGTAGGCGGCGTACAGGCGCGCCGCTGGCGCCATGGCCAGTCCGGCCGGCGGGAAGAGCCCGGCGTAGTCGACGACGTGCGCGAGCAGCGTGCGGAGGGCGAGCATGCGGTCATACTAACACGGCTGCGGACCGCGGGCTGCGGGTCCTTTCGTTCCGCGCCCTCGGCAACCGGCGTCGCGCCCGGGCTATTTGCCGTTGGTGAGGATGCGGATGCTCCGGATCGGAACGGATCATTCGGATCGCTCCGCGCGGTGCATGGGGCGTCGCCGCCATGCGGAACGATCCGAAGCATCCGTACCATCCGGAGCATCCGCATCCCTCCAAAGGCACAGGGGTCCGGCGCGCCGGGCCGAGACCGCGAGAGCGGACAGGATGACAGGATGACGAAGAGGCTCCGTGCAGCGCATGGAACGTCGCGCCGCACGGAGCCTCCTGGTCATCCTGTCCAAGCAGTTCGTCGTTCGGATCCGCAGCCCGCGGTCCGCAGCCGTGTTACGGTGCTGCCTGCCGCTGCGCCTGCGCCTTCGCCGCCTCGCTGGCCGTGATCGCGACCTCCACGCGGCGGTTCTGCTGGCGGTTCGCGTCGGTGTCGTTCTGCGCCACCGGCTCGGACTCGCCGCGGCCCGCGGTGCGCACGCGCTCGCGCGGCACGCCCTGCGACGCGAGGTACGTGGCCGCCGACGACGCGCGGCGCTCCGACAGGCGCTGGTTGTACGCGTCCTCGCCCTGCGCGTCCGTGTGGCCGACGATCAGCAGGTCCGTGTCGGGATAGCTCTTGTAGCCCGCCGCGAGCTCGCGCAGGTTCGCGCGCGCGGTCTCGCGCAGCACGTCGGAGTCGAAGTCGAACAGGAGCCCGCTGTCGAACGTCACCAGGATCCCCTCGGCCACACGCTCCACGCGCGCGCCCTTGATGTTCTGCTCCAGCGTCTTCGCGCGCTGGTCCATCTGGTGGCCGATGATCGCGCCCGCGGCACCGCCCACCGCCGCGCCGATGATCGCGCCGCGCGACGTGCTGCCGTTCGAGCGGCCGATCAGGCCACCCGCCACCGCGCCCGTCGTGGCGCCGATGACCGCGCCCTTCGCCTTGCTCGACTCGAGCGACGCGCACGCGGTCGCCCCCACGGCCAGCGACGCCGCGCTCACCACCAGCGCCGTCCGGCGCATCCACACGTTCGAAAGCTGCATCAGAACCTCATATGCTCGGGTGAGGGAGCGCGGCGGCGATCGCTCGCCCGCGCTCACCAACGATACCCCCCTCCCAAGGCAGGGTTCGTGCGCGGCCGGCCGGCACCGTCATTCCGTGACGCAGCGCACGCGGCGTGTCGCACGTGTGCGACACGCGTCACGCGCGACTACGCGCGGCTGCGCGCGGCTGCGCGCGCTCACGCGAAGCGCGGCGCGCGCTTCTGCAGGAACGCCGTCACGCCCTCGACGAAGTCCGCGTGGTGGAAGCACGCGTCCTGGTGCACCGCCTCGAACTCCAGCGCGCCCGCGAGGTCGCTCGTCTCGCCGTGCTGCAGCCCCTTCTTGATCGCGGTGATCGCCGCGCGCGGCGCGCGCGCGAGCCGTGTCGCGAGCTCCTCCACCGCGGCATCGAGCTGCTCCGCGGGCACCACGCGCGACACGATCCCCAAGCGCTCCGCGTCGCGCGCGGTCACGAGGTCGCCGAGCGCCATCAGCTCGAATGCCTTGTGGTAGCCGACGAGACGCGGGAGCAGGTACGTGCCGCCACCGTCGGGCATGAGGCCGATCTTCACGAACACCTGCCCGAACGTCGCGGCCTCGCTGGCGACGATCAGGTCGCACGCGAGCGCGAAGTTCATCCCCACGCCCGCGGCGGGACCGTGCACGCGCGCGATCACGGGCTTGGGCAGCGCGCGGATCGCCTGCACGACCGGGTTGTTGTGGTCGCGCAGCGCCGCCGTGACGTCGAAGCGCGCGATCTCCTCCGCGCTCGTCGCGGCCAGGTCGGCGCCCGCGCAGAACGCGTCGCCCGCGCCGGTCAGCACGACCACGCGCCCCTCGTCGGCGCCCGCGGCCACGAGCGCCTCGCGCAGCGCGGCGAGGGTCGGCAGGTCCACCGCGTTGCGGCGCGCGGGCCGGTCGATGGTGATGCGCGTGACCGCGCCTTCGCGGGCGACGTGGACGGTGGCGGCGGTGCTCATGCGCCGAAGTTATCCGCGCCCCGAACGCACGCGAGCCCCGGCCGCGTGATGGCAGCCGGGGCTCGCGTCGGTGTCGTCTCGGTCAGCGCGGGCGGCCGACCTGCGTCGCCACCTGCCGCAGGATCGTCCCCGCGGCCCCGCCCATCGGGCCGCCCCAGCCGCCGTTGGGCAGCCCCGGGAAGCGCCGGTTGATGGCGCCCTGCACCCCGCCGCCCATCCCGCCGCCCATCCCGCCGCGCCGGCCCGGCGCGTCGCGCTCGCAGTGGTCGATGTCGCCCATCCCGCCGCGGATGATCACGCCGCCCCAGCCGCCACCACCGCGCCCGCGCCGCCCGCGATCCCCCTCGTCGCGGTCGCCCTGCGCGACGCCCTCGTCGCCGCGGCCGACGGCCACGGGACGCTCGTCCACCGGCGCCGGCACGACGGCCGGCGCGGGCGTCGGCGTCGGCGTGTCCTCCACCCCGACCGCCGCTGGCGCCTCGACCATCGCGACCGTCGGCGCCGGCTCCTCGGCCACCGCGGGCGCGGGGCGCACGTCGGCGACGCGCCGCACGCCCTTGGTGGGCGCGCGGTGGCGCGCCGTCCCGCGGCGGTCGGCCACGGTCGTCTCGCGCCCCTCGCCGCGCGGCTGCCCCTCGGCCGCGCTCACGAACCGCGCGGTCGAGGCATCGCGGTTCGTCGCCAGCTCCACGCTCGCCGCGGCCGCCAGCTGCAGGTCGCGGCGCAGACCGTCGTCGAGCCCCGCGGTGGCCGTCGTCCCGCCACCGCCGCTGCACGCTCCCACCACCAGCACCGCGGCCATCGGGGCCGCCGTCCATCCGAGTCGTCTGCCGATCCGTCGCACGGGCTCCTCCCGCTGTCGCGTGTCCTGTCACGCGTCCTCGACCGCGCGCGATCGCGCACGGTGCGAGGCTCACCGAGGGCATGGGCCGAGCCGCGACCGCTCCCCAGGGAACCTTTCGAAAATCGCGCGAAAGCGTCCTCGCGCGGCGACGACACCCGTCCCCGCGCGGGGACGCCGTCGCCGCGCACGGACGCCTAGAACGGCGGCGCGAAAGGCACCGCGCCGGGCGATCGCGGGCCGGCCGGGACGCCGCCCAGCCGCACCGTCGTCGCGCGGTAGCCGAGCGTGGCCGGGGCGGGTCGGGCATGCGGCAGCGCGCGCTCGCAGTGGTCGTCGCCCACCGCGCCGCCGCGCAGCACGACGCCCACGAGCATCGACGACGCGCCCTCCTCGGCGGCGTAGCGCTGCATGCGCTCGGGCACCGGCTCGGGTGTGGGCGCGAGCGGCTCGACGACCGGCGCGACCGCGACCACGGGCACCTGCGCCGCGTGCGCCCGCGCGCCCACGCGGCGCACCGGACGGACGCGCCGCTCGGGCGCGACGTGCGGCGCCTCGTCAGCGGCGGGGAGGAAGCGCGCGGCCGGCGCGGCCGGCGTCGCGAGCGAGACCGTCGTGGCGGTGGCCAGCCGCAGGTCGCGCTGCAGCGCCGCGTCGACCCGTGCTGCCGGCGCGGCCCGGTCGCCGCACCCCGACACCAACAGCCAGGCGGCCAGCGCGCCGCCGAGCGCACCACGTCCCCGTGTCCTCATGGCCCGGTCCTCGAACGAGGGATCGGCGCGCGGGCGTGCGGGCACTGGCCCGCCGCTCGCGGGTATGCGCGCCGGCAGCGCTCGCCCGCCGCACGGACGGGGCCACGGCGCGCGCCCGTGCCGGCCGCACCACCCCCTCCCTTCCGCGCCTCCCATGCGCCGCCTCCGCTCCCTTCCCGCCGGCCTCGCGCTGACCGCCGCGCTCGCGCTGGCCGCCTGCCGCACCGAGAGCGCCGAGCCGGCCGCCGCGACCGGCCGCGCCACGGCCTCCCGCGCCACCGACGACGCGCGCGCCGCCGCGCTGGCCGACACGCTCGGCACGCTGCTGAGTGACGCGTACGACTTCTCGCGGCCGGACGTCGTCGCGCGGCTGATGGCGCTCTACGCGACCGAGGACCCGGTCGTCTCGGCGGCGGCGGGGCGCGTCACGACGTCGCGCGCCGCGCTGCAGCTGCAGATCCAGCGCTTCTGGGAGCGCGTCGGCCAGAACATGCGCGATCCGCGCTTCCTCCTCGGCACGCCGCACGTCACGGTGCTCGGCCCCGACGCGGCGGTGCTGACGACGACGTACGCGATCCCGCACCGCACGCCGGAGGATCGACCGCACACGCTCGCTGGCGCGTGGACGGCGGTGTTCCAGCGCCGCGGCGGCCGGTGGGTCATCGTGCAGGAGCATCTGTCGGATGCCGCGCCGACGACGACTTCGCCCGCGCCGAGTCCCGCGCGATAGGTGCTGCGGACTGCGGGCTGCGGATCCCACTCCGTGCCCTCGGCATCCGGCGTCGCCCCCGGGCCCTCTCCTGTTGGTGAGGATACGGATGCTCCGGATGAAACGGCTCGAACGGATCTGCTCCGCACCCGCGCGTGGAACGTCGCCGCCATGGGGAGCGATCCGGAGCATCCGCTCAGATCCGGAGCATCCGCGTCCTCCCCAATAGGAACAGCGGTCCAGCGCGCGAGACCCGAACGACGACTGCAGCAAGGATGAAAGTCCGAGAAGATCTTATCCTTGGTGCTGTTGCCGTTCGGGTCCGGCGCGTCGCACGGCGCGGACTAGATCCGACGACGCCGCAGCGCCGCGAGCCCCACGCCGGCGATCCCCGTCGCCATCAGCGCGTACGTCGACGGCTCGGGCACGACCTGCGTGATCTGGCCGCGGATCTCGCCGCCGGTGAACTGCGTCGTGTGGAAGTTGATGTAGGCCTCGTTGTTCAGCAGGTTGGGGAGCGACGTCGCCAGCGTCTGCCCGGCGTTCCCCTCCGTGAGGTCCCACGTCGAGCTGAACGTGCCGCCCACCGCGCCGCCGGGCAGCGGCGTGATCACCAGCTGCTTCGGGCTGATGTCGTTGTCGGGCATCCCGAAGAAGCCCCACCGCACGCCCGCCGCCCCCGGCGGGTTGGTGAGCGCCAGGCAGCAGTGGATGTGCGCCGCCTGCAGGTTGTCGTTGGCGTCGTTGGGCGTCTGCAGGCCGTTGATGTCGATGTTGAAGATCGTGGCCGTGAACGTCAGCGCCGTGCGCTCGGCGTTGAGCGTGAACGTCGCGGTGCCGAACGACAGCGGGCGCGGCGCGCCGGTGCTCGTCGTCGGCGGGATGGAGCTGATCGCCGGCGGCTCCTGGTCGTGCGTCAGGTTGGCCGTGAACTGCACGGCCTGCGCGGCCGCGGCGGCGGGGAGCAGCAGGATGGCGGCGACGGCGGACAGCACGCGAGCACGAGGCATCGGTCCCTCCGGTGGACGTCACGATCGGCGCGTCCCGCGGATGTGCGGACGCGCGGCCTGGAGCTGCAGCAGGGCGTCGCGCTGCGCGAATCGTGCCCGCACGGCACCGACCGGAACGCGCGGAATGACCCGTGAATGCAGAGACGGCACGGGCCGCGGATCTATTCCGCGGCCCGTGCCGTCTGCCTGCTGATCGGGTGTCGCGCGCCGCGCGCTACTCGAAGTCGAGCGCGAGGTCCAGCGCCGGGGCCGAGTGCGTGAGCGCGCCGACCGAGATCCAGTTCACGCCCGTCTCCGCGATCGCGCGCACCGTGTCGAGCCGCACGCCGCCCGACGCCTCGGTGATCGCGCGGCCCGCGCACAGCGCCGCGCACTCGCGCATGTCGTCGAGCGACATGTTGTCGAGCATGATGACGTCCGCGCCCGCCTCCAGCGCCGCCTCCACCTGCGCGCGCGTGTCGCACTCGACCTCCACGCGCGCGCCCTCGGGCGCCAGGTCGCGCGCGCGGCGCACCGCGAAGGCCACGTCGCCGTCCACCGCCGCCAGGTGGTTGTCCTTGATCAGCACCGCCGTCGCGAGGTCCAGGCGGTGGTTCATCCCGCCGCCCGCGCGCACCGCGAACTTCTCCAGCTTGCGCCACCCCGGCGTCGTCTTGCGCGTGTCGAGGATGCGCGCGCCCGTGCCCTCGACCGCCTTCACGTAGCGGTTCGTGAGCGACGCGATGCCCGACAGCCGCTGCAGGAAGTTGAGCGCCACGCGCTCCGCCGAGAGGATCCCGCGCGCGTGGCCCGACAGGAAGAGCACCGGCATGCCCGGCGTCAGCGCGCCGCCGTCGACGACGTCCACGCGCACGTTGATGCGCGGGTCGATCTGCCGGAACGCCTCGATCGCCAGCGCCACGCCCGCCAGCACGCCCGGCTGGCGGGCGACCAGGCGGCCGCGCGCGTGTCGTCCGCTCAGCACCGTGGCGAGCGTCGTCACGTCGTTGAACGCCTCGTCCTCGTGCAGCGCCTCGCGCACCAGGAGCGCGGTCTGCGCGGGCGTCAGCGGATAGTACAGCGGCTCGGTGGGCACGACGCTCGGGTTGCCGAAGAGGACCTGTCCCGCCACGCCGTCGCGCTCGGCCTCGCGCATGGCGTCCCCGGTGCCCTGCAGCATCCGGGAGAGATACGAATCGGCGCCCGACGCACCACCGGCGCCCGATCGCCGCTCCGCGCTGCGCCGCTCGGCCGCGCGGCGCGCGTCGCCGCGGCGGTCCGCGCCCCGTCGCTCGGGGCCCCGTCGGCTCGCGTCGTCCCGCCCGCCCAGCGCGTCCGCGAGCGGATCGCGCTCGAACGCCAGCGGGGCGTCGCCGCCGCGCAGCTGGTCGCCCAGTCGGCCGCCCAGCGGCCCGAACTCGGGAAGGTCGCCGGGATGCGGATCGCGCGGGCCGAGCGGGGGCGTCGTCATTCGCCGGGGTCCTCGTCCGAGGTGCGGAAGGGGGAGAGCGCCGGGCCGCCGCCCTGCCCTCCGATGGCGATCATGCGCTCGATCGACCGCCGGGCCCTCGCCGCGACGTCGTCCGGCACCGTGATCTCGTGCGACAGCGTCTCCAGCGACCGCAGGACCTTCGGCAGCGTCGTGACCTTCATGTACGCGCACTGCGCGCGGTCGTTCGCGGCGAAGAACGTCTTGCCCGGGTTCTCGCGCCGCAGGCGGTGCAGGATCCCGAGCTCGGTGGCGACGATGAACTCGTCGACCGGGCTCACCTGCGGGCGCTTGATCATCCCCTCGGTCGAGAGGATGTGCACGTCCTTCGGATCGATCGCCCCGGCCGAGATCGCCTCCACCACCGGCGTCGCGCAGCCGCACTCGGGGTGGATGAGGAACTCCGCTCCCGGGTGCGCCGCGCGCTGCAGGTTGATGTGCTCCGGGTCGATGCCGGCGTGCACGTGGCACTCCCCCATCCACACGTGGATGTTCTGCCGCCCCGTCACCCGGCGCACGTGCGCGCCCAGGAACATGTCGGGGAGGAAGAGGATCTCCCG
This sequence comes from Roseisolibacter agri, assembly GCF_030159095.1. NCBI lineage: Bacteria > Pseudomonadati > Gemmatimonadota > Gemmatimonadia > Gemmatimonadales > Gemmatimonadaceae > Roseisolibacter > Roseisolibacter agri. The sequence goes on along the minus strand of NZ_BRXS01000005.1, from coordinate 445,903 downwards.
GTCGGCCGGGATGGCGTTCACCACCTCGACCGCGTTGCCGCTCGTGCAGCAATAATCGCTCTCCGCCTTCACCTCGGCGGTGGTGTTCACGTAGGCGACCACCACCGCGCCCGGGTGCTCGGCCTTCCACGCCCGCAGCTGCGCCGCATCGATGGTCGCGGCCAGCGAGCAGCCCGCCGCCAGGTCCGGCAGCAGCACGGTCTTGCCCGGCGACAGGATCTTGGCCGTCTCGGCCATGAAGTGCACGCCGCAGAAGACGATGACGTCGGCGTCGGTCTTCGCGGCCTCGCGCGACAGCCCCAGCGAGTCGCCGACGTAGTGCGCGACGTCCTGGATCTCGGGGCGCTCGTAGTTGTGCGCCAGGATCACCGCGTTGCGCGCCGCGGCGAGCTCGCGGATGGCGTCGTGGAGGGCGGGATCGGTATGGGTCTCGAGTACGGTCATGGGAGGGGCAAATCTATTTCGGGCAATGGCTTTGGTAACCCTTCAAGCGTCGAGCGTCGAGCGGCGAGCGTCGAGCGTCGCGCATCACCCCTCGCCGCTCGACGCTCGACGCTCGCCGCTACCATTCGATGTGCCTGCCCGCCCACTTCCGCTTCGCCCGCGGGAAGTCGCTCCGGTAGTGCCCGCCGCGCGACTCGGTGCGCAGCAGCGCCGCCTCGGCGATCAGCCGCGCGGTCTGCACCATGTTGCGCTCCTCGGTCATGCCGGGCGTGAGGCGGCGGTCGATGTCGGCCAGCCGCGCCAGGCACTGCTGCAGCCCGCGCGCGTTCCGGTCGATCGCGGCGTGCTCCCACATCGTCGAGCGGATCGCGTCGGCGGCCACCTGCGCGGCGCCGCGGTCGGCCAGCGGCGGCACCTCCCACGAGCCGCGGCGGCGCGGCGCGCGCGGCAGCGGCTCGCGCGTCACCAGGTCGCGCGCCACCCGCTCCGCGAACACCAGCCCCTCCAGCAGGGAGTTCGACGCCAGCCGGTTGGCGCCGTGCACCCCCGTGCGCGCCACCTCGCCGGCCGCGTACAGCCGGTCCAGGCTCGAGCGCCCCGCGAGGTCGGTGACGATGCCGCCCATCAGGTAGTGCGCGGCCGGCGTCACGGGGATCGGGTCGCGGTCCGGGTCGATGCCGCGCGCCGTGCACAGCGCGTGGATCCCCGGGAAGCGCGAGCGGAAGCCGCCCTCCGCCGCCGCCAGGTGCCGCGCGTCGAGGAAGACGCGCCCGTGGTCCTGCTGCTCGCGGAAGATCTCGCGCGCCACGACGTCGCGCGGCGCCAGCTCGGCCAGCCGGTGGCGCTTGGGCATGAAGCGCTCGCCGCGCGCGTTCACCAGCGTCGCGCCCTCCCCCCGCACCGCCTCCGAGATCAGCACGAGCGGGTTCTCGGGCGTGTCGAGCGCCGTCGGGTGGAACTGCACGAACTCCATATCCGAGAGCGTCACGCCGGCCCGGAAGGCGATCGCCAGCCCGTCGCCGGTGGCCACCTGCGGGTTGGTCGTGTAGCGGTAGACCTGGCCGCAGCCCCCGGTCGCCAGCACGGTCGCGTCGGCGAGGATCTCGGTCGCGCGCCCCTCCACGCTCGCCCGCACGCCGACGCACCGCCGGTCGTCGCCCTCCCCCTCGACGATCAGGTCGAGCACGCGGGCGTGCTCCAGCACCCGCACGCGCGGGCTCGCGTGCACCCGCTCGATCAGCGTGCGGGCGACCTCGGCGCCGGTCTGGTCACCCTGCGCGTGGACGATGCGACGCCGCGAATGCGCCGCCTCCTTGCCGAGCTTGAAGCGGCCGGCATCGGTGAGGTCGAAGTCGGCGCCGGCGGCGTGCAGCTCGCGCACCCGGTCGGGGCCTTCCTCCACCAGCACCTGCACGGCGGCCGCGTCGCAGAGGGCCGCGCCGGCCGCGAGCGTGTCGTTCCGGTGGAGCGCCGGCGAGTCCCCGGCGCCGAGCGCGGCCGCGATGCCGCCCTGGGCGTAGGCCGTCGCGGAGTCGAAGAGGGTGCGCTTGGTGAGCAGGAGGACGTCGTCGCCCTGCTCCGCCACGCGCCACGCGGTGTGCAGGCCGGCCACGCCGGTCCCCACCACGAGGAAGCGGGTGCGGAGTCGATCCATGGGGCAAAGCTAAGGCGGCCGCGGCCGCGAGGGCGACGGTCGCCGGGACGGGCGACGGGACGGAATGGCGCGCGCACGGCACCGGCCGCTGGCCGGCGCGTCAGCCGCCCGCGCACGAATGGGGCCGTGGATCGGAACCGACGCGCGCACATTCGGTATATTTTGCGGCTGTCCCTCGCGCGCCCGGTCCCCGCGGCGCGTCGTCCGCGACCCGTGGTCCCTCTCCAATGAACCGTTCCTTCCGTCGCGCCGTGCCCTTCCTCGGCGCGCTCGCGCCCGCGCTGTTCGCCGTCGCCGCCCCCGCGGGTGCGCAGGGCGCCGCGGCCTCGTGCGACGTCGACCAGAACAAGCCCGGCTCGCTCGCCCAGGCCGTGTTCACGATCACGCGCGTGCAGTCCGCCACGGACACCGCCGTCAAGAACAAGGCGCTGCGCGACGTCATCTCGAAGGTCTCCGGGGACCCGAAGGCCGCCAAGGAGAACCCGGTCGGCACGGCGTTCACGCTGGCGCAGGCGTACACGATGCTCGCCCAGGACGTGCGCCTGGCCAACCACGCGACGCGCGCGGACCTCGGCCTCGCCGGCAGCGAGCCGGTGGACCTCCTCAAGCTCGTGGACTCGACGGTGAAGGTCGTCGAGGCGGCGAAGCCGGGCTGCGCGGAGAACGCGCTGCAGGTCCGGCAGTTCGCGTGGCGCAACGTCATCAACGCGGCGCTCACGAACCTCAACAACCAGCAGCTCGACTCGGCGCAGTACTACGCGACGCGCGCCGCGATCGTGGTGCCGGAGAGCCCGTTCAGCCACCACATCCTCGGCTCGGTGGCGCTGACCAAGAAGGACTACGCCGGCGCCGGCCAGCACTTCGACCGCGTGCTCGCGCTGACGGCGAACGACACGTCGATGAAGGACCTGCGCGTGGCGGCCGAGCAGAACATCCAGGCCGTGCGCTTCACGCAGGCGAACGCGATGATCGAGTCGGGCAACTACGACGCGATCCTCGCCGACCCGGCGAAGTTCGGCGACATGGCGCTGACGCAGGCCGGCGTCGCGGCGTCGCAGGCCAACAAGCACGAGGCGGCGGCCAAGCTGTTCGCCGCGGCGCTGGAGCAGAACAAGCTGCAGCGCGACGCGCTGAACAACCTGGCGGCGACGTACATGCAGCTGAAGCAGTACGAGCCGATGCTGCCGATCACGCAGCGCCTGGTCGAGATCGACCCGGGCAACCCGGACAACTACCTCTTCATCGCCATCGCCTACCAGGGCATCGCGAACGCGTCGAAGAACCCGGCGCAGAAGAAGGCGTTCACGGACTCGCTCCTGAAGTACAACCGCCTCTCGAGCGAGATGCCGGTGAAGGTCACGTTCACCGAGTTCACGCGCGGCGACGCGAAGTCGACGCTCGGCCTGAGCGTGGAGAACCTGGCGAAGACCGCCGCCGCCGCGCCGGCGCGCGCCGGGGCGAAGCCCGCCGCCGCGGCCGCCGCGGGCCCGAAGACGTTCAACCTGACCGTCGAGTTCCTGGACAAGGCGGGCGCGGTGATCGACACGCAGCAGGTCAGCGTGGGCCCGGTCGCGGCGGGCGAGAAGAAGACGGCGAAGGTCGAGGTGGCCAAGCCGGGCGTGCAGTCGTTCCGCTACAAGATCGCGAGCTGACCGCAGGCAGCAGCTGACGTCAGCACGGGGCCGGGCGACGACGTCGCCCGGCCCCGTGTCGCATTCAGGCCGCTCCTCTCGTTCAGGGACCGGTGCGCCGGACCTGTTGGCCTGTTGGTGAGGAACGGATGCTCCGGATGCGCCGGATCATGCGGATCGCTCCGTGTGGCGCATGGGACGTCGCCGCCACGCGGAGCGATCCGGAGCATCCGCAACATCCGGAGCATCCGAAACCTCCCCAAAGGCCAGGAAGCCAGAGCACGTCGGTGCGTGCCGGGCGCGCAGCCCAGCCTCTCCGGGGACTGGAGCAGATCGGGCCCACACCGCCCCGACACCCGGATGACGGGTCCGCCCGCCGTGCGGCTTGCCCCGGCTGTGCGGCGGCGTGACCTTTGGAGACTCATGCGCAAGCTGCTCCTCCTGATCGGCGCGCTCCTCGCCGTCCACGTCGCCCTCCTCCTCGTCCGCCCGTCGGGCGCCCTCGAGCCACCCTCCGACGAGGGGCTCGACGTCGGCATCGTCTTCGACGTCGGCGGCCGCGGCGACAAGTCGTTCAACGACGGCGCCTACCTCGGCGCCACGCGCGCCGCCGAGAAGCTCGGCGCGCGCGTCCGGTTCATCGAGCCCGGCGAGGGCTCCGACCGCGAGGCCGGCCTCCGGCTGCTGGCGGCCGAGGGGATGGATCTCGTCGTCGGCGTCGGCTTCATCTTCACCGACGACCTGACGCTGCTGGCGAAGGAGTACCCGAACGTCCGCTTCGCGGGCGTGGACCTCGCCGTCGCGAGCGACTCCGCCGGCCGCCCCATCCCGCCGCCGCCCAACCTCGCGGCGCTCAAGTTCCGCGAGGAGGAGGGCTCGTACCTCGTCGGCGCGCTGGCGGCGCTGCTGTCGCGCGAGTCGCGCATCGGTGACCGCGCGTACCGTCCGACGACGCGGGTCGGCTTCGTGGGCGGCATGGACATCCCGCTGATCCACAAGTTCGAGGCGGGCTACCGCGCCGGCGTGACGCACGTCTGCCCGACGTGCACGGTGGTCGCGCAGTACGCCGGCGTGACCCCCGAGGCGTTCCGCAATCCCGGCCGCGGCAAGGAGCTCGCGCTCAGCCAGTACCAGTCCGGCGTGAACGTGATCTTCCACGCCTCCGGCTCCACGGGCCTCGGCGTGTTCGAGGCGGCGCGCGCGACCGGCAAGCTGGCCATCGGCGTCGACGCCGACCAGTTCGCGGAGGCGCCGGGCTTCATCCTCACCTCGATGGTGAAGGGCGTGGACGCCGCGGTGTTCGACGCCATCCAGCGCGTGCAGGCGGGCACGTTCACCGGCGGCATCCAGCAGTTCGGCCTCAAGGAGCAGGGCGTCGGCTACGTGTACGACGCGAACAACCGCGCGCTGATCCCCGAGGCGCTGCGCGCGCGGCTGGAGACGCTGCGCGACTCGATCATCGCGGGCGCGATCACCGTGCCGTCCGACCGGCAGTGATGGTCGAGCGTCCAGCGTCCGGCCGCACGCGGCGCTCCCCTTCCCTTCATCGCAGCCTGTGACGTCGGCAACCGCCCTCCGCCTGCGCGGAGTCCAGAAGTCCTTCGGCCCCGTCGTCGCCAACCGTGACGCGTCGCTGGAGGTCGCCGCCGGCGAGATCCACGCGCTCGTCGGCGAGAACGGCGCCGGCAAGTCCACGCTCATGCGCATCCTGAGCGGGATGTACGGGCCCGACGCGGGCACGATCGAGGTCGCGCCCAACGGCACCGGCGCGCTGCGCGACGTCACCGGCTGGAGCACCAACGAGGCGATCGCCGCCGGCGTGGGCATGGTGCACCAGCACTTCATGCTCGTGCCGACGCTCACCGTCGCCGAGAACGTCGTGCTGGGCCAGGAGCTGACGCGCGGCTGGCAGCTCGACCGCGCGCGGGCGGAGGCCGAGGTGCGCGCGCTCTCGGAGCGCACCGGGCTCGCCGTCGCCGCCGACCGGCTGGTGTCGGAGCTGAGCGTCGGCGAGGCGCAGCGCGTCGAGATCCTGAAGGTGCTCTACCGCGGCGCGCGCATCCTCATCCTCGACGAGCCGACCGCCGTGCTGTCGCCGCCCGAGGTGCAGGAGCTGTGGACCGTGCTGCGCGGCCTCGCGGCGCAGGGCGGCACGGTGGTGCTGATCACGCACAAGCTCGACGAGGTCGTGGACATCTCGGACACGATCACGGTGATGCGCGCCGGCACGACGGTGGAGCGCATCCGCACCGCCGACACGACGCCGCAGGCGATCGCGCGGGCGATGGTGGGACGCGACGTCGCGCTCGCCCTCGATGCCGTCGGCCTGCCGGATGGCGACGGCGCGCGCCGCGACGACGACGCGCCGGCCACCGCGCGCGGCACGCCGCTGCTGTCGGTGACCGATCTCGTCGTCCCCGGCGCGCGACGCGCGAACGAGGTGGACGGCGTCTCCTTCACCGTCGCCCCCGGCGAGATCTTCGGCATCGCCGGCGTCGAGGGGAACGGCCAGACGGAGCTGCTGGAGGCGCTCGCGGGCCTCGCGCGCCCGACGTCCGGCCGCATCGCGCTCGCGGGCCAGGACGTGACCGCGCTCGGCGTGCGCGCGCGGGCCGACGCTGGCCTGTCGCACATCCCAGAGGACCGGCACCGCCGCGGCCTCGTGCTCGACTACTCGATCGCCGACAACCTGATCCTCGGCCTGCAGCACCGCTTCGCGAGGGGCGTGCGGCTCGACCAGCCGCGCGTCGCCGAGAACGCGCGCCGCCTCGTCGCGGAATACGACATCCGTCCCGCCGACCCGTCGCTGCCGGCGCGGGCGCTCTCCGGCGGCAACCAGCAGAAGATCGTGATCGCGCGCGAGATGACCGGGCGCGACTACCACGTGCTCCTCGCCGCGCAGCCCACGCGCGGCGTGGACGTGGGCGCGATCGAGTTCATTCACGACCAGCTCCGCCGCGCGCGCGCGGCCGGGAAGGCCATCGTGCTCGTCTCCGCCGACCTGGCCGAGATCCTCGCCCTCGCGGACCGCGTGGCGGTGATGTACCGCGGCCGCTTCGCCACCGTGCTCCCGCGCCGCGAGGCGTCGGCCGAGCGCCTCGGCCCCTACATGACCGGCGCGGCCGGCGCCGCGGGCGAGGTGGCCGCGTGAGCGCGCCGGCCGCCCAGATTCCCGGCACCGGATCGCTGCAGGCCGGTCGCGACGCGCGCCGCCGCACGCTGTTCGAGGAGGCGATCCTGCCGCCGCTCGTGGCGCTCGGCATCGCGCTCGTCGTGGGCGACCTGCTGATCCTCACCTTCGGCCAGGCGCCGGGCGCGGTGTTCCGGCTGCTGCTGGAAGGCACGTGGGCCAACGCCTACGGCTTCGGGCAGGTGCTCTACAAGGCGACGACGCTGACCTTCACGGGGCTCGCGTTCGCGATCGCCGCGCGCGCGGGCCTGTTCAACATCGGCGCCGAGAGCCAGCTCGCCGCGGGCGGCTTCGTCGCGGCGCTGGCGGGGCTCGCGCTGCCCGCGGGCACGCCGTGGCTGCTCGCGGTGCCGCTGTGCATCGTCGCATCTGCGATCGGCGGCGGCGCCGTGGGCGCGGTGCCCGGCGTGCTGAAGGCGCGCTTCGGCGCGAGCGAGGTGATCGTCACGATCATGCTCAACTTCATCGTGCTGGCGCTGCTGAACTACGTCGTCGCGGCGCACCTGCACGTGCCGGAGACGCTGCACACGCCCGAGATGGCGGTCGGCGGCGTCGTGCGCCTCGCCGACGTGAGCGACGCGTTCCGCGGCTCGGCGGCGAACGCGATCCTGCTGCTCGCCATCGCGACGGCGGGCACGGTGTGGTGGTACCTGTTCCGCACGCGTCCCGGCTTCGAGCTGCGCGCGGTGGGGCTGCAGCCCGACGCCGCGGAGTACGGCGGCGTGCACGTCGGCCGCGTGTGGGTGCGCGCGATGATGCTCTCGGGCGCGCTCGCGGGGCTCGGGGGGCTGAACTACGTCCTCGGCTACAAGCACTACTACGAGGAGGGCTTCGCGGCCGGCTCCGGCTTTCTCGGCGTCGCGGTCGCGCTGGTCGGACGCAATCACCCGCTCGGCATCATGCTGGCCGCGCTGCTGTTCGCCACGCTGTCGCAGGGCGGCCTCGCGGTGAACGCGCTCGTGCCCAAGCAGATGGTCGAGGTGCTGCAGGCGGTCGTGATCCTCGCGGTCGTGACGTCGGTGCCCGAGGTGCGGCGCGTGCTGCGCGCGGCGGTGCGGCCGGCGGCAAAGGCCGACGCGAAGGTGAGCGCATGATCCTCCTCGCCTTCCTCGCGCAGACGCTGCGCATCGTCATCCCGTACCTGCTCGCCGCCGCCGGCGGCGTGCTGAGCGAGCGCGCGGGCATCGTCGCGCTGACGCTCGAGGGCTTCATGCTCACGGGCGCGTTCACCGCGGCGCTGGGCAGCTACTACGCGGGCTCGCCGTGGGTCGGGCTGCTGACCGGCCTGCTGGGCGGCGTCGCGCTCGCGCTGCTGCTGGCGCTCGCGACGGTCCGCTACAAGGCCGACCAGGTCGTCGCGGGCATCGCGCTCAACCTGCTCGCCATCGGCGGCACGCGCTTCTTCCTGCGCTACGCCTTCGACAGCTCGTCCAACTCGCCGCGCGTGCCGGGCTTCGGCGGCGAGAGCGGCGGCGCGACGGGCGTGCTGGCGACGCTCGCCGCCTCCGCGCAGAACCCGCTCGTCTGGATCGGGCTCCTGATCGTGCCCGCGACCGCGTGGCTGCTCTACCGCACGCCGTTCGGCCTCCGCATCCGCGCCGCCGGCGAGAAGCCCGAGGCCGCGCGCTCGCTCGGCGTGCCGGTGGCGCGCGTGCGCGTGCTGGGCGTCGCGTGCGCGGGCGCGCTGGCGGGGCTCGCCGGCGCGTACCTCGCGCTCGACCAGCACCAGTTCACCGACGGCATGACGGCCGGCCGCGGCTTCATCGCGCTCGCCGCAGTGATCTTCGGACGCTGGGACCCGAAGCGCGTCGCGCTGGCGTGCGTGCTGTTCGCGGCGGCCGAGACGTTCCAGATCCAGCTGCAGGGCGCGCAGCTCATCCCGTCGCAGTTCGTCGAGATGATCCCCTACGTGCTGACGATCGTCGCGCTGGCCGGCGTGGTGGGCCGCTCGGCGGCGCCGGCCGCGCTGGGGAAGGCGGAGTGAGCGACCGGCAGGAGGGCGGCGCGGGCGTCGGCAAGCTGGTCGCGCTGATGTTCACGGCCTTCCTCGACATGGTCGGCCTGCTGATGGTGATCCCGCTGATCCCGTTCTACGCCCAGCACCTCGGCGGGAACGGGATCGACGTGGCGCTCGGCTCCATCCGCTACCACCTGGGCATCGGGCAGATCACCGCGCTGCTGGTGAGCGCGTACACGGTCGCGCAGCTTCTCAGCGCGCCGCTGTGGGGCCGCTTCTCCGACCGCTACGGCCGGCGCCCCGCGCTCGTCGTCGCGCTCACCGCGTCGGCGGTCGCGTACATCATCTTCGGCTACGCGACGTCGCTCGTCGTGCTCTTCCTGTCGCGCGTGGTGCAGGGCGCGGGCGGCGGCACGGTGGGCGTGATCCAGGCCTACGTGGCCGACGTCGCGCGCCCCGACGACCGCGCGAAGAGCCTCGGCTGGCTCTCCGCCGCCACGAACGCCGGCGTCGCGCTCGGCCCCGTGCTCGGCTCGTGGATGCAGGGCGCGGGCAAGGCGGCGCCCGGGCTGCTCGCGGCGGCGCTCTGCCTCGTCAACATCCTCTTCGTGTGGCGCTTCCTGCGCGAGTCGCGCGAGGTCGAGCGCACCGCGACCGGCTCGCACAAGGCGATCGTGCCGCGCCAGCGCTCGCACCAGGCGGTGGCGCGCGTGCTCACGCACCCGGGCGAGCCCGCGTCGCGCCTGATCTCGATCTACGCCATTGCCATCGGCGCGTTCCAGGGCGTGACGTCGATCCTCGCGCTCTTCCTGGCGGCGCGCTACGGCGTCACCGAGCGCACGATCGGCTACTTCTTCATGTACATCGGCATCATCTCGGTCGTCACGCGCGCCGCGATCCTCGGCAAGCTGGTGGACCGGCTGGGCGAGGCGCGGCTGGCGCGCCTGGGCCTGACGCTGATGGCGATCGGCCTCGCGGCGCTGCCGCTCACGAACGGCTACCCGACGCTCGCGGCCGCCGTCGCGCTGATGCCGCTCGGCACCGCGTTCACCTTCCCCTGCGTGACGGCGATGCTCTCGCGCGTGACGCCCAAGGAGGAGCGCGGGCTGTACATGGGCGTGCAGCAGACGTTCGGCGGCGCGTCGCGCGCCATCTTCCCGATCATCGCCGGCCTCGCGTTCGACAAGCTGGGCGTCGGCGTGCCGTTCTTCATCGCGGCCGCGCTGGTCGCCCTGACGCTGCTGCTGGGCGCGGACCTGGAGCGCTACGCCAAGCGCGAGTCCGCGGCGCCGGCCTGACGTACTCGCCCCACCACATGACGACTCCCGACGCCCGTCCGTCCCGAACGCGCGCCGGCGTGCTGGCCGCGCAGCACCTCGAGGAGCTGATCGCCGCGGGGCGCATCACCGGCGAGCCGGCCGTGCAGCCCGCGCAGGTGCAGCCCGCGAGCGTGGACCTGCGCCTGGGCGCCACGGGCTACCGCGTGCAGGCGAGCTTCCTCCCGGGCGAGCGCGCGACGGTGCGCGAGCGGCTGGACGAGCTGGTGATGCACGAGATCGACCTCACGCGCCCGTGCGTGCTGGAGAAGGGGTGCGTGTACCTGGTGCCGCTGGCGGAGACGCTGGACCTGCCCGAGACGCTCTCCGGCAAGGCGAACCCGAAGAGCACCACGGGGCGGCTCGACATCTTCACGCGGCTGATCGTCGACCACGCGACGGAGTTCGACGTCGTGCCGGCCGGCTACCGCGGGCCGCTCTACCTGGAGATCGTGCCGCGCACGTTCAGCGTGCTGGTGACGCAGGGCACGCGGCTGAACCAGCTGCGCCTCGCGCTCGGCGCGCCCGAGTCGAACGACGCGCTGCTCGACGAGCTGCACGACCGCGAGGGGCTGGTGTTCGTGGGCGACGCGCCGATCGACGCGCGCATCGCCGGCGGCCTCTGGATCGGCGTCGACCTCGTGGGCGCCGACGCGACGAGCGTCGTCGGCTACCGCGCGCGCGCGCACGCGCCGCTTATCGACCTGTCGCGCATCGCGCACTACGATCCGCGCGACTTCTGGGAGTCGATCCCCCGCCCCGGGAAGGGCCGGCTGATCCTCAACCCGGACGACTTCTACATCCTGATGTCGCGCGAGCGCGTGCGCGTGCCGGCGCGCTACGCGGCGGCGATGGTGCCGTACGAGCCCGCGATCGGCGAGTTCCGCGTGCACTACGCGGGCTTCTTCGACCCGGGCTTCGGCCACGGCCCGCACGCGCCCACGGGCACGCGCGCGGTGCTGGAGGTGCGCTCGCACGAGGTGCCGTTCGTGCTGGAGGACGGGCAGATCGTGGGGCGCCTGCTGTACGAGCGGCTGCTCGACGAACCCACGAAGCTGTACGGCGCCGACATCGGCTCGTCGTACTCGACCCAGCTGCTGCGGCTGGCCAAGCAGTTCCGCTGAGGGGTTCGGCGCGGGGTCTGGTGCGCCGGCGGGGACGCGCGGCATGCGCTCCGGCTCCCGGCGATCGCGGCCGCTGCGGAGCCTCACCGCTTCGCGTGAGTCTCCTTGCTGCGATCGAGGTCGCCTCCGCGCACGCCGCGCGTCCCCGCCCCACACGTCGGCGCTCGGCGCTCGGCGCTCGGGCTGCCGCCACGCGTGGGTCGCGCGCACGCGCAGCCGTCAGGCCGAGGTGAGGAGCGCGCGCCTGCTCGACGCTCGACGCTCGACGCTCAGGTATCGTCCGCCGCGCGATTCAAGCTCCGGTGCTCCTCGAATCCCTCGGGGTATCGCCGCCGCAGCTTCTCGATGTTCGTCGTGCCGATCTCGTCGAGCGACACGCCCACCGCGCCGGCCATCGCGGCCACGTACCAGAGGATGTCGCCCAGCTCCTTCACGACCGCCGTGCGGTCGAGCGGGCCGCCGTGGAAGAGGTGCTTCTTCACGTGCTCCGCGACCTCGCCTGCCTCGCCCGTGAGGCCGAGTGCCCAGTTGGCGAGCGCCTGCTCGGGCGGGCGGCCGGGGCGGATGGTGCGGGCCGCCAGCTGCTGGTAGTCGTCGAGCGTCATCGGGGGCGCAGTACGGGTGGGGCCTGCATGGTCCGCTAGCTGCACTCCGGGCCGCGGACGCATGCGACGGAGGCAACGTAATGGCGGACTCGAGGGGCCGGAAATCGAGCTGGGTGCTGGTAGCGCTCGCGCTGGTGCTGGTGGTGGGGTGGGTGGCGATGAACCTCTTCGGCTCCGCGGCCAGCCAGCGCTGACGTCAGGGCGCCGCGACCGCGCCCGGTGAGTTGAAGGGGGTCGGCGGCGAGGCGAGATTTCGGGGTCATGTCCTGGCCCCGCCTCGTGCTCGCCGTCGCGTCCCGCGCGCTCGTCTCGCCCCCGCTCGCCATCGACCTGCTGCGCGTGGCGTGGCGGTTCCGCGTGCGGCGCTGGTGGGCGCGCCCGCCGTTCCTGCCCGTGCCGTCGCGCGACTACGTGCGCTGGCGCATGCACACGGCCTACGGCGACGAGGGCGCGATCCCGCCGGCCGAGGACGTGATCCGGTACGCGCGATGGGTGGGACGGCAGCGCTGACGGCGCCCACGCCGGACGCGTCGGACGCGTCGGACGCCGCGGACGTCGCCGCGCTCACGACGCTGCTCAAGGGGCAGGCGTTCGGCCTCGGCTTCGACCTCGCGGGCGTGGTGCGGCTGGGCCCCGCCGAGTCGGCGGACGCGTTCGACGCGTGGATCGCGGCGGGCTACGCGGGCGAGATGGACTACCTCGCGCGCGGGGCCGAGAAGCGCCGCGACACGCGGCTGACGGTGCCGGCGTCGCGCGCGCACACGACCGAGCGCGCCGCCGCGGTGAGCGCGCTCGTCGTGGCGCTCGACTACGGCGGCCGCGAGCCCGACGGCCCGGTGGCGCGCTACGCGCGCGGCGACGACTACCACGACGTGATGCAGGCGCGCCTGGAGGCGCTGCACCGCTGGGTGGAGGCGCGCGTGGGCCGCGCGGTGCCGGGCCGCGCGTACGTCGACACGGGCCCGCTGCTGGAGCGCGACCTCGCGCGGCGCGCGGGACTCGGCTGGTTCGGGAAGAACACGAACCTGATCAACCCGCAGCGCGGCTCGTTCTTCTTCCTGGGCGCGCTGCTGCTGGGGATCGAGCTCGCGCCCGACGCGCCGTTCGCGGCCGACCGCTGCGGCACGTGCACGCGCTGCCTCGACGCCTGCCCCACCGACGCGTTCGTGGGGCCGCGCGTGCTGGACGCGACGCGCTGCATCTCGTACCTGACGATCGAGCAGCGCGGCGCGATCCCCGAGGCGCTGCGCGCGCGGATCGGCGCGCACGCGTACGGGTGCGACGTGTGTCAGGACGTGTGCCCGTGGAACGTGCGCTTCGCGAGCGAATTGAAGGAGCCGACGTTCGCGCCGCGCGCGGCGATCGCGGGGAAGGACGCGCGCGCCTTCGCGCGCGACGTGCTGGCGATGGACGTCGACGCGTACCGCGCGGCGTTCCGCGGCTCGCCGATGAAGCGCGCGAAGCTGCCGGCGATGAAGCGCAACGCGGCCGTCGTCCTCGGCAACGTAGGAACGGCGGACGACGTCGACGTGCTCACCCGCGTTCTACACGAGGAGCCCGACTCCATCGTCCGCCAGCACGCCGCGTGGGCGCTCGACGTGCTCGACGCCCGAAACTCGGCGCCTGGTCGACCCGGATCGCCACGCCAGCCAGCGCCGGATCCCCGCCCTGATCGCGAAGGGGCCAGCTCAGTTCTCGAGTAGCGACTGCGCTGGCTCGATCCCGGCGACGCGACGGGCGGGGAGGTAGCAGGCCACCGCGGCGACGAGCGCCAGACCGACCGCGACGGCGCCGAGCGTGAGGGGATCGAACGGGGAGACGCCCACCAGCACGCCGCCCACCAGGCGGCTCGCGAGGTAGATCCCCGGCGCCCCGATGAGCAGTCCCAGGCCGACCAGGCGTGCCCCCTCACCGAGGATCAGCCGCAGCACGCGGCGGTGGTCCGCACCGAGCGCGAGCCGCACCGCGATCTCGTGCCGCCGACGGCTCACCGATCCCGCGATGACGCCGTAGAGGCCCATGGCCGCGAGGAGCAGCGCGCCCAGCGAGAAGCCCGACAGGAGCACCGCGCTCAGGCGCGGCTGCTGCACCGCCGCGCTCACGATCTCGTCCATCGACCGGACCTGCGAGACGGCGAGCTGCGGATCGACCCGCGCGATCGCGGCCCGCACCTCCGGCACGAGCCCGGTCGGCGAGCGGTCGCTGCGGAGCGCGAAGCTGAGCGCGTTCTCCGTGTAGTCCTCGTCGCGCACGTAGAGCTGCGGCCGGCCGTCCTGGTGGACGTCGTGGAGCCGCGCGTGCTCCACGACCCCCACGACGCGGAGCGTGTCGTCGAAGAACTCGAGCGTCGCCCCGACCGCGCTGCCCGTCGGGAAGAACCGCTGCGCCAGCGTCCGGTCGATCACCGCCTCGCGGACACCGCGCGACGGCGTCGGCTCGAACGCGCGGCCGGCGAGCACGCGGATGCCCAGCGCCTCGAAGTAGCCCGCGCGCGTCTGCACGTAGTCGACGAGCGGGCGGTCGCGCTCCGTGTCCCCCGAGTTGCCCGGCGCGCCCGGGAAGTGGACGGTCGACTGGGCCGGGTCGCCGCTCAGGGGGAGCGCTCCCGACGCGCCCACGGCGGTGATGCCGGGGATCGCCGCGAGCGCGCGGTGCAGCCGCTCGTGCACCGCCACCACCTGCGTGTCGGTCGGGTAGCGCGCGCCGGGCACCGGCACCCCGAACGTGAGCACGCCGGCCGGCGAGAACCCGGGGTCGATGCGGAGCAGGTGCTCGAAGCTCCGGACCACGAGGCCGCCCGCGCTGAGCAGCACGAGCGAGAGCGCCACCTGGGCGACGACCATGGCGCGCCGCAGCGGTCCGTAGCCTCCCCCACCCCCGCGCACCGCGGCGTTCCGGAGCAGCGTGGCGAGCCCCGCGCGCGTGGACCACACGGCCGGCAGCGTGCCGGCGAGCGCGCCGAGCAGCGCGCCGACGCCGACGACCACCGCCGCCAGGCGCCAGTCGACGGCGATGGTCTCCCGGCGCGGGAGGTCCAGCGGCGCGAGCGCGACCAGCGCGCGCGTGCCCCACACCGCCGCCAGCGCGCCCAGCGCGCCGCCCGCCGTGCCGAGGAGCACCGCCTCGAGCAGCGTCGCGCGCACCAGCGCCAGGCGGTTCGCGCCGAGTGCGCGTGAGATCGCGAGCTCCCGCTCGCGCTGCGCCGCGCGCACGAGCAGCAGCGTCGCCATGTTCACGCCGAGCACGAGCACGAGGAGCACGCCCGCGGCGCCGAGCACCAGCAGGGGCGCTCGCACCGCGTCGAGCAGGTCGGCCTTGATCCCCACCGGGTAGAGGCTGATCCCCTTCCCCTGGAAATCGCGCTCGTCCACCATCTTGCCGACCGCACCGACGGCCGACGCGACCAGCGCCGGCGGCGTGCCGGCCCGCGCGCGGATCATCACGCTGTAGCTGCCGGCGCCCGGGTTCGTCTCGGCGAGGTTCACGAGGTGGGTGACGTACGCGTCGGACGCCAGCTCCCCCTCGAGGCGGAAGTCCGGCCCCAGGACCCCGATGACCTGGTACGGCGTGCCGTCGAGCACGACGTCGGCGCCGACCACGTCGCGGCGGCCGCCGAAGCGCCGCTGCCACAGCTCGTGCCCGAGCACGACCAGGGCCGGCCGGCCGGGTCCGGCTTCCCCCGCCGCGAACGTCCGCCCGAGCGCCGGTCGGACGCCGAGCAGGTGGAAGAGGTTGGGCGAGGTGATGAGCACGCTCACCTGCTCCGGGGCGGTGTCGTCCGACCCGGATCCCGCCGCGGTCAGCGTCGCCCGCGCCCGGTCCACGCCCGCCGCGCCCTCGATCACCCCGCCGGCGGCCCCGAGCGCCACGACGTCGGTCCCCGCCAGGCTGCCGTGCTTGAGGTCGAAGACCTTCCCGTAGTCGCGCCACACGAGGTACAGGTCGTCCGGGCGCTCGTACGGCAGCGGGGCGAGCAGGACCTTCTGCACGACGGTGGCGACCATCGCGAACGCGCCCAGGCCCACGGTGAGCGTCGCGATCATGCTGAGCGTGAACAGCGGCGCACGCACCAGCCGGCGGACGGCGCGCTCGGTGTCGCGCCCCCAGTTGCCGCTCCGGCGCCAGCCGACCGCCGGCCGCATCCGCTCGCCGAGGCCGTTGCGCGTGGAGTCCGCCAGCGACAGCAGCCAGACGCCGGCGAGCGCTGCCACGCCTCCATCGCGGACGGCCGCCCGGCTGCGGTCGCGATAGGTCTCGAGGAAGGCCTCCCCCATCTCGTCGCGGAAGTCGGCGGGGTAGAGCCGGAGCAGGAGGCGCATCCAGCGGTCCGAGGCCCGGACCAACCGCTCCTCGTTCGCGCGACCGCCATCCGTGGGCACGTGCCGCTGCTTGGACATGACGTGGAGGGTCACGTGGCTACCGCCTCGATCAGCCCGCTGGCCGCGGCCGCGCGCATCAGCGCGGCCAGGCGCCGCGCCTCTGCCCGGGCGACTTCCAGCCCCAGGGGCGTGATCTGGTAATAGTGCCGGCGCTCGTCGGCGCTCTCCGGCACGTCGCGGCGCGCCGAGGCGCCGATCAACCCCTGGTCCTGCATCCGGCGGAGGGCGCGGTAGAGCGTCCCGACATCGGGCACGGCAGTCGCGCCGCGCGCCTCGCTGTCGAGAATGATCCCGTAGCCGTGCCGCTCACCGGCCGCCAGGCTCAGCAGCACGTCGAACTCGACGGGCCGCAGCGGCAGGAACCGCTCGACCGAGCGATCGCGATCCATCCCCATTCCAGAGCCCCCTCGAGTCCGCGCCCCGGTTGCTTGCGCAACGCATATTTGTGCGACGCATACTGGCGCGCTGCATATGTACGTGATGCATGCATGGAGGTCAAGCCGCGGGCCGCCGGCTGGGGTCAGGGCGACGCGCGTCCGTGGGCCGCGGCGATCGCGGGCGGGGACGCGCGCCTTCGCGCGCGACGTGCCGGGGATGGACGTCGACGCGTACCGCGCGGCGTTCCGCGGCTCGCCGATGAAACGCGCCAGGCTGCCGGCGATGCAGCACAACGCGGCCGCGGCGCTCGGAATGTGGGCACGGCGGACGACGCCGGGGTGCTGACGCGCGTGCTGGACGAGGAGCCTGATCCCATCATGCGCGGGCACGCCGCGTCGGCGCTCCGGCGGCTCGACGGCGATCGTGACACGCCCTCCGCCCCCGGACGCGGGCGGTTCTGAAGCCCGGCGAGCGACGGCCGTGAGACGCGGACGCCGAGTCGGGTCAGCGACGGTTCCCACGTGCGCGGCACCGTTGAACGCGCACCCTTGACCCTGATGTCGGGTTCAGGGTTAGCGTCATCGAGGGCGGCGCCACGGCGTTCTCGCCACTTCGGCGCTGCAACACGCGGGGAAACGTGGGCACCATGAGCAAGCGCATCCTCCACGTCGTCAGCAACGTGGCGCACTACGACGACCCGTCGCACCCGACCGGCCTGTGGCTCTCCGAGCTGACCCACGCATGGGACGTCTTTGACGACCGGGGCTACGAACAGCGGATCGTCAGCCCGCGGGGCGGACGGTCGCCGCTGGAGCCCCGCGCGTTGAAGTGGCCGCTGCTGGATCGGTCCGCGAAAGCCTGGCTCGACGATCCGGCGCGTATGGCGCTGCTGGCGTCGACCGCGCGGCCCGACGAGATCGATCCGGCGGAGTTCGACGCGATCTACTTCACCGGCGGCCATGCGGTGATGTGGGATTTTCCCGACAGCGAGGGCCTGCAGACCATCACGCGCGCGATCTGGGAGCAGGGCGGTGTCGTCTCCGCCGTCTGCCACGGCTACTGCGGGCTGCTCAACACTCGGCTGTCGGACGGGACGCTGCTCGTGGCCCACCGGCGGGTGACCGGCTTCTCCTGGACGGAAGAGGTGCTGGCCGGCGTGGCGAAGCGCATGCCGTACAACGCCGAGGCCGAGATGACGCGACGCGGCGCGGAGTACCGCAAGGCGCTGCTGCCGTTCGTCTCCCACGTCGTGACCGACGGCCGACTGGTGACCGGCCAGAACCCGTTCTCGGCGAAGGCGACCGCGAACACGGTGGCCGAGCGTCTGGAGCGGCTCGCCAGCGCGTCTCGCTAGCGCGTCTCGCTAGTCGCCGTCGAACAGGCTCGCCAACACGCGTCGCGCATTGTCGGCGCAGTCGATGTCGTCCGGCCGCGCCTCGATCTCGTCGATCAGCGTGACGAGCTGCGCCCTTCGCTGCGCGAGCCGCAATGCGAGCGCGTCGATGTCGGCGACCTTTCGCCGCAGCGTATCGGTCAGCGCGTCGTGGTCCCAGTGCGCTCGGTCGTCCGGCAGCAGCGTGCGGATCTCGTCGAGGCTGAACCCGGCGGACTGGGCGATCGCGATCACCCTGAGGATGACGAGCGCCTCCGGCGGGTAGACGCGATACCCGTTGGCCCGGCGCTCGACCGTCGTCAGCAGCCCGATCCTCTCGTAGAAGCGGATGCGCGACTGCGTCAGTCCGCTCCGCTTCGCCAGCTCACCGATCGTCATCGCTCCCGCAGGCCTCAGGTGTCCCCTTGACCTTCAACTTAACTCCAAGGTTATGCTTCGAGCAAGTTGACCCAGGAGCCCTGCCATGTCCCTGTTCGCACCGCTCACGCTGCCCAACGGAGCGATCATCCCCAACCGCATCGCCAAGGCGGCGATGGAGGAGAATCTGGCGGACGCCGACCACGCGCCGTCGGCCGCGCTGATCCGCCTCTACCGCGCGTGGGGCGAGGGCGGTGCGGGCCTCATCATCACCGGCAACGTGATGGTGGACGCGCGCGCCATGACCGGCCCGGCCGGCGTGGTGCTGGAGGATGACCGGCACCTCGACCGCTTCCGCGCCTGGGCGGGCGCCATGCGGGCAGGCGGCGGGCAGGCGTGGATGCAGATCAACCATCCCGGCCGCCAGACGCCGGCCGCACTGGCCCAGGACGCGCTCGCGCCGTCGGCGATCGCGCTCGACCTCGGCGCGCAGTCGAAGCGGTTCCCCGTGCCGCGTGCGATGACGGCCGACGACATCGCGGACGTCGAACACCGCTTCGCGACCACCGCGGCGCTGGCGGAACGGGCCAGGTTCACGGGCGTCGAGATCCATGCCGCGCATGGCTATCTGCTCAGCCAGTTCCTCTCTCCGCTCGCGAATCACCGTGCCGACCGGTGGGGTGGGAGCTTGGAGAACCGGGCGCGGTTGCTGGTCGATGTGGTGCGCGCGGTCCGCGCGGCGGTGTCGCCGGGGTTTGCGGTCGCGGTGAAGCTCAACTCGGCGGACTTCCAGCGCGGCGGCTTCTCGCCCGAGGATGCGCGGGCGGTGGTGGCGATGATCGGCCCGCTCGGCGTCGACCTCGTGGAGCTGTCCGGCGGCAGCTACGAAGCACCGGCGATGATGGGCGCGTCACGCGACGAGCGCACGCTGGCGCGCGAGGCCTACTTCCTCGACTTCGCGCGCGACATCGCCGCCGTCGCGACCATGCCGCTGATGGTGACCGGCGGCATCCGGCGGCGTGCGGCCGCCGAGCAGGTGATCGCCGGCGGCGTCGCGATGGCTGGCATCGCCACGGCGATCGCGATCCAGCCCGACCTTCCGGAGCGGTGGCGGCGTGGCGGCGACGACGCGCCGGCGCTCAGGGCCATCACCTGGAAGAACAAGCCGCTCGCCTCGTCGGCGCACATGTCCGCCGTGCGCTACCAGCTGGCCCGGCTCAGCCGGGGAAGGCTCACCGCTCCGAACGTCTCGCCGCTCTGGGCGCTCATCACCGCACAGCTCGCGGCGAAGCGGCGAGCGAGGCGCTATCGCCGCTGGATCACCGCCCGCGCGGCGAACGCGCCGTGACTGCTTCACGACGGCGACACGGCGGTGAAGCATGAGGGCCCACGAAAAGCGCTGAGCCCAAGGGCCATCGAGCCTCAGGCCACGAGCTTCTCGGCCTCCACGTTCAGCATCTCCAGGTCGGGCATCGAGCCGAGCAGGGTGAGCGCGTGCTTCGCCAGCTCGCGCGGAACGCCGCCGGCAAGGTGGGCGAATCGGCCGCCGTTGTCCGGAAAGACGTCGAAGATGCCGTATTCGCCTTCATCGGTGTGGATCGCGAACCACGCCGTGGTCCTGGGCTCGTCCATGACCACCGGCTGCGCGTCACGCAGAAACTGCTCGACTTCCGGCTCGTGTCCGGACTTCGCCCGGAACGTGAGCAGCAGGCCTTTCGTGTCCGGCTCGCGCGTGCCGGCCGTCGGCAGCTTGTTCGCGAGCACGACGAGCTTCCGGATGCGCGGTGCGTTCGCGAGGAGCTCACCGCCGCGCTGCTCGAGCGCCTGGGCCACCGGTCCGGCGAGGTGCGCGTCACGTGCCGCGTCGTCCTGAAAGACGTCGAAGATGCCGTACTCGCCGCGCCCGAAGCGCACGGCGAACCACGCCGTGGTTCCCGCTTCCCGCTGCACGAGGGGCAGCGCGGCACGGAGGAACGCTTCCACGTCCGCCTCCTTCCCCGCTCTGGCTTCCAGTCGAACGAGCAGACCACGGCTGACCATCGAGTGCCTCCAGTCATGTCCGAATGTGCGTCGCACGCGCGTGCCGGGGTCAGCGCATCCCGGCGTCGCGCTCGTCCGGTCCCCGCGGCGGCCGCCGGTCGGCGTCCGGACGGTCCCCGCCGTGGATGTCGATCGTCGGCTCGCCGTCCGGTCCGGCGGTGAGGCCGCCGAGGAGCTGGCCGTCGCGGTAGACGAGCTCCGAGCCGCCCGCCTCGTCGTAGTCGCCGCCGCCGAGCGCCCCCTCCATGCGCACCTCCGCGTCCGGCGGGACGCCCTCGGCGCCGCGCGGCCAGACGCCCGTGCGCCCGCCGATCTCGTCACGGCGGCCCTGTCCGCCGCCGGGCTGCCCGCTCTCACGCCGCGCCGCGTCGCCGCCGCGCGTGCGATCGGTCTCGTGCTCACCCATGCGTCCTCCCGTGCTCCCACGTGCGGAGCGCGTCGTCGCGGCCGCGCCGGGGCGCCCGGTCGCCGGATACGGCTCCTCGGGCGGCAGCGCACCGCGGTCGTACGCGATGCCGGACTCTCGCAGCAGGATGTGCCAGCGCTCGCGCACCCAGTGGTCGAGCCGCGCATCCAGCGTCGCGCGCTCCGCCGCAGTGATCGCGGGCGGCTCCGGAGCGCTCGGCGGGTCGACCTCGGCGTACGGGCGGCCGTCGTTCCAGCGGAAGCGCGCGACCTCGCGGTCGGAGACCCGTGCGTCGGCGCGCGGAGCCGCCGGACGCCATCCCTCCGGGAGCTCGTCCTCCCGCACGGCCACGCGGATCACGTCGAACTCGGCCGGCGCCCACCGCAGCACGCCGAAGTCGGGGCGCGCATCCGCACCGTGGCCCAACTGCTCCCACTGCTCGCGCGTGAGTGGGATCCCCAGATCCAGGTTGTGCATCGTCATGGCGTCTCTCGCGTCTCGATACGTCTCTCGCGCGCCGATGCCCGGCACCGAACACTGACGTCGGCGCGGCGCCGCCGCTGCCGGGAAACCGGGAAGCCCGTCGCGCACGTCGATCGGGGACGGAACGCCCGAGGCCCGGGCCTGGCATGCCTACTGCCGCACGCCAGCGGGCAGATCCCGCACGTTCGCTTCACGGGGGGACTGAATGGCGATTCCCCGCGCCGTGCGCCGCTACGTCGTCAGCGATCGCGAGCCGGAGCTGCAGATCACGCGATCGAGCGGCAGCCACGTCTTCGACGAGCGCGGACGGCGATACGTCGACTTCCTGACGGGATGGTGCGTCGGGAATCTCGGGTGGGGACATCCGCCGCTCGAGCGCGTCGCGCGGTCGTTCCGGGGTCCCGACTACGTGTACCCGGGCTACGCGTACGAGCCGTGGGGTGAGCTGGCGCAGCTGCTCGTGTCGGTCGCGCCACGCGGCCTCGCCAGGTGCGCTCGCGCGACGGGCGGATCGGAGGCCGTCGACATCGCGCTGCAGGCAGCGATGATCCACACGGGCCGTCGCCGCTTTCTCTCGCTCGAGGACAGCTACCACGGCAACACGATCGGCGCGCTCAGCGTCGGCGAATCGAGCTACCGCGAGCACATGCCCGCGCTGCTGCCGAACTGCGCGAAGATCCGGACGCCGCTCGACGAGCGCGCGCTCGAGCGCATCCGGAAACGGCTCGCACGCCGCGACGTCGCCGCGTTCATCTTCGAGCCCATCTCGATCAACCTCGGCGTGACCGAGCCGACGCGCGAGATCGCGCAGGAGATCCAGCGCCTGTGTCGCCGCTTCGGCACGATGCTGATCGCCGACGAGGTGGCGAGCGGCTTCGGGCGCACCGGACGCCTCTTCGCGTGCGAGCACTTCGATCTCGAGCCCGACATCATGACGGTGGCGAAGGCGCTCACCGGCGGCGTCTCGGGCATCGGCGCGGTGCTCATGACGGAAGACGTGGCCGCGTCGCTCCGCGAGCATGGCAACGTCTATTCGACGTACGGCTGGCATCCACGAAGCACCGCGGTCGCGATCGCGACGATGAAGTATCTCATCCGGCGGCGCGGCCCCCTCCTGCGCGGCGTCGAGCGGATGAGCGAGTACTTCCGCGAGCGATTCCTGCAGATGCCCTTCGACGACGAGCCCGAGCTCCGCATCCGGGGCATGGCGCTCGCCGTGGACATCCACGACGAGGCGCGCGCCGACGCGATCCAGAAGCGCTGCCGCCGGAACGGCCTGCTGCTCGACACGAACGATGGAGCGCTGCTGCTGCTGCCCGCGCTCACCATCGCGCGCGACGTGGCGGAGGAGGGGCTCGACCTCCTCGTCGAGTCGATCGCGGGCTGACGGCCCGGCGTCGCGGACGATCGCGCCTAGCCCTCGCGACGCGCCGTCCGGCGCAACGCCGCGCGCACCGCGTCGAGCAGGCGCTCGGGGGTGAACGGCTTCTCGAGCAGCGCCATGGTCGGCACCACGAGCCCTCGCCGGACGATCTCGTCGTCCGTGTACCCGGACATGCAGAGCACCCGCAGCTCCGGGTAGCGCGCGGTGAGCTGCTCCACGAGCTCCCGGCCGTTCATCTCGGGCATCACGATGTCGGTCAGCACGAGGTGGATCGGCCGCGCGGAGGCTCCGGCCACGCGAAGCGCGTCCCGGCCATCGGTGGCCGTGAGCACGGTGTAGCCAGCGCGCGTCAGGATCCGGCCGACGCCCGCGCGCACGGCCGCGTCGTCCTCGACCAGCAGCACCGTCTCGGTGCCGCGCCCCACGCCGGGCGCGGCGGTCTCCGCCACACCGGACGGCGCGGGGGCGGCCGCGGCCGGCAGGTCGATGTCGAACCGCGTCCCGTCGCCCGGCGCGCTCGTGACCCACACGTGCCCGCCCGACTGCTTCACGATGCCGTACACCGTCGAGAGGCCGAGCCCGGTCCCCTGGCTGGACGCCTTCGTGGTGAAGAACGGCTCGAAGATGCGGGCGACCGTCCCCTCGTCCATGCCGACCCCCGTGTCGCGCACCGTCAGGCGCACGTAGGCGCCCGGCTCGACCACGTCCCCGCGGTGAAGCGCCTCGACCGCCGCCGCGTCGACGTTGGCGGTCTCGATCCGCAGGGTGCCACCGTTCGGCATCGCGTCGCGCGCGTTGACGGCGAGGTTCATCAGCACCTGCTCGAGCTGCCCCGGATCGGCGACGACCGGAGCCAGCGACGCGCCCGGCATCGTGAGCACCCGGATGTCCTCGCCGATGAGCCGGCGCAGCATGGGCGTCACGCCCTCCACCACGCGGTTGAGGTCGAGCACCTCGGCCTTGAGCAGCTGCTTCCGGCTGAACACGAGGAGCTGCCGCGTGAGCTGGACCGCACGGGCCGTCGCCTCCTCGACGGCCGCGAGCTCCTCGGCCGCCGGGGTTCCGGAAGGGAGCGTCTCACGCGCGAAGCGGGTGCTGGCCATGATGACCTGCAGCAGGTTGTTGAAGTCGTGCGCCACCCCGCCGGCCAGCTGCCCGACCGCCTCCATCTTCTGCGCCTGCCGGAGCTGCGACTCGAGCCGGCCGCGCTCGCTCACATCCAGCCCCAGCCCGACGACCGACCCGTCCGACAGCGCGACCGTCGCCCAGCTCGTCTGCAGCATGCGACCGTCGCGACTCCGCATCCGGAACTCGCCGGGACGGCCCGTGGCGGCGCGCGTGAACTCCACGACCCGCGCGCGCTCCGCCGGATCGGGATAGAGCTCGGCGAGCAGGTCCAGCGTGCGCGCCTCCGCCCAGCTCCAGCCGCTGAGGCGCGTCCACTCCGCGTTCGCGAACACGGGCTCGCCCGTCGCGCTCGTCACGGTCACCATCGCCGGGATGTGGTCGAGGATCGCCTGCAGCAGCTCGTACTGCCGGCGCGCGAGCGCCTCGGCGCGCCGGCGGTCGGTGACGTCGAGCAGCAGGCCGTCCCACAGGATGCTGCCGTCGGGCTGCCGCTGCGGCTGCGCCGCGCCCTGCACCCACCGCTCCTCGCCGCTGGGCAGCAGCAGGCGGCCCTCCCAGCCCCACCGCTCGAGCGTCGCGGCCGACGCGGCGACCGTCCGCGCCCACTCGGCACGGTCGTCGGGGTGCACGAGGGCGAACGCCTCCTGCGGATCGCGCTGCATCGCCTCGGGCGAGAGCCCGTAGATCTCGCGCGCCCCCGCGCTCACGTACGGCAGCGCCTCGGTGCCGTCGGGGGCGAGGACGTACTGGAAGACCATGCCGGGCACCTTCGCCGCGACACGGTCGAAGCGCGCCTGGCTCTCCTGCAGCGCCTCCACCGTGCGCACGCGCTCGGTCACGTCCTGGCAGCTCCCGGCGACGCGCACGACGGCGCCCTCGGGCCCGCGCGTCACGCGACCGCGGCAGTGCAGCGTGCGCTCGGTGCCGTCGGGCCGGACGATCCGGTAGTCGTGCGCGAACGCGCCGCCGACGCGCACCGCGTCGGCGTGGTCCGCCGTCACCCGCGCCCGGTCGTCGGGATGCACGAGGCCGATGAACCGCTCGTACGAGGCCTCCACGCCCCCCGGCGCGAAGCCGTGGATGCGGTACAGCTCGTCCGACCAGGTGGTCGCCCCCGTGCCGACCTCCCAGCTCCAGCTCCCGATGCTCGCGATCTCCTGCGTCTCGCGGAGGAGCGCTTCGCTCGCCCGGAGCCTCGCCTCGGCCGTCCGCTGCGCGGTGACGTCGGTGGCGATGCTGTGGCAGCGCCCCTGCGCGTCCGGCGCCGAGACGATCCACGAGAGCCAGCGATAGGACCCGTCGCGGCACCGAAAGCGGTTCACGAACGGGTCGAGCGCGCCGTCGGAGCGGACCGTCCTGCTCGCCGCCAGGGTCGCCACGCGGTCGTCCGGGTGCACGAAGTCCAGCAGCGGCCGCCCCAGCAGCTCGTCGACCGTCCACCCCAGCGCGCGCTCCCACGCGGGATTCACGTGCAGGAAGGTCCCCTCCGGTCCGGTGACGCAGAGCAGGTTGCGCGTGAGGGCGAAGAGGCGGCCGACCACCTCGACGGGCACGGCGCCGGTGGCGCCATCCGGGGCGGCGGGTGGCGGAGGGTGCGACATCGGCGCGAAGGGGACGTGCGGCGGTTACGACGGGGATGCGAGCTCCGGCCCGGGCGGCGGGGCGCTGCTCCCGCCGCCCGGCCCCGGTCGTCACGCCTTGAGCACGACCTTCTCGCAGCCGTCCATCTTGTTGACGAACATGTCGTACCCCTTCGGAGCGTCGGCCAGCGGGAGGATGTGGCTGATCACCATCGTCGGGTCGATCTCCCCGCGCTCGATGCGGCCGAGCAGCGGCTTCATGTAGCGCGGGACGTGCGTCTGCCCGGTCTTGATCGTGATCGCGCGGTTCATCAGGGAGCCTAGTGGGAACTTGTCCACCATCCCGCCGTAGACGCCGATGATCGAGACCGTGCCGCCGCTGCGACACGCCATGATCGCCTCACGGACCGCGATCGGCCGGTCGATCTCGAGCTTGAGCGCCTGCTTCGTGCGGTCGTAGGCGTAGGCGAGGCCCGGCGCGTGCGCCTCCATCCCCACCGCGTCGATGCACTTGTCGGGGCCGCGGCCGCCGGTCAGCTCCTTGAGCGCGTCGACGACCGTCGTGCCGTCGAGCTGCTCGTAGTTGATCACGTCGGTCGCGCCGGCGCGCGCGACGGCGCGCTGCAGCCGGTAGTCGAAGCGATCGATCGCGACCACGCGCTCGGCGCCCAGCAGCTTCGCGCTCGCCATCGCGAACAGCCCCACCGGGCCGGCGCCCCACACCGCGACGAAATCGCCGGGCTGGATGTCGCACATCTCCGCCGCCATGTAGCCGGTCGGCAGGATGTCCGACAGGAAGAGCACCTGCTCGTCGGTGAAGCCGTTCTCGATCTTGAGCGGCCCCACGTCGGCGTACGGCACGCGCGCGTACTCCGCCTGCCCGCCCGCGAAGCCACCGGTCAGGCGCGAGTAGCCGAAGAACCCGCACAGCGGATGGCCGACGACGGCCTCGGAGACCTGCGGGATCGGGTTCGAGTTCTCGCAGCACGAGAAGGCCTCGGCCCGGCAGGCGTTGCACACCCCGCAGGAGATCGTGAACGGGACGACGACGCGGTCGCCGACCTTGAGGTTCTTGACCGCGCGCCCGCACTCGACCACCTCGCCCATGAACTCGTGGCCGAGGATGTCGCCCTTCTCCATCGTCGGCATGAAGCCGTTGTAGAGGTGGAGGTCCGACCCGCAGATCGCGGTGCTCGTGATCTTCACGATGCAGTCGCGCTCGTTCAGGATCTGTGGATCGGGGACGTCGCGGACTTCCACGCGCTGCGTGCCCATCCAGCAGTTCGCTCTCATGTCATCCTCCTCTCGTGGGGCGGGTCAGAGGCGCGGCATCGCGCTCGACGGGCGGGGCTCGCCCGGCGGGGTGCTCGAGGCGCGGTCCCGGTTGCTCGTCGTGGCCGCCGTGTCGGCGGACCGCTCGGCGAGGATGGCCTCCTCGCGGTCGTACAGCTGGGGCGCCTGTCCCTCGGGCGGATGGGCGGGGCGCAGCCCGCTGGCGATCGACGCGTCCGAGTACAGGACCTCGCCGACCTCCAGCACCTGCTTGAAGCGCCGCAGGTCGCCGTCCACCTGCTGACCCGGCTCGTCGCCGAACAGCTTCGCGACGAGGGCGCCGAGCTTGCCCGCGGGCGGATCGTAGCGCAGGTCGACGTGGATCTCGGTGCCGCGCCCGCCGGGCGCCTGGAGGAAGCGCACCACACCGGCGTTGGGCACCTCGGCGCCCTCGACCGAGCGCCAGGCGATCAGCGCGTTCGGCCGGTCGTCGGTGATCTCCGCGTCCCACTCCACGCTCGTCCCGGCCGGGGCCTTCGCCCTCCAGTGCGACCGCCCGCCGCCGGTGACCTGCACCGACTCGAGGTTCTTCATGAAGCGCGGCAGGTTCTCGAGGTTGCGCCAGAAGGCGTAGACCTCGTCGGCCGGCCGGTTCACGGTGACGCTCTTGCGGACCCGGATGCCTTCCTGCCGTTCCGCGTCGACTGCCGTCGTCATCGGGGCTCTCC
This sequence comes from Roseisolibacter agri, assembly GCF_030159095.1. Taxonomy (NCBI): domain Bacteria; kingdom Pseudomonadati; phylum Gemmatimonadota; class Gemmatimonadia; order Gemmatimonadales; family Gemmatimonadaceae; genus Roseisolibacter; species Roseisolibacter agri. The sequence goes on along the minus strand of NZ_BRXS01000005.1, from coordinate 418,454 downwards.
GTGTGTTGGTGAGGCGCTGGGCGCAGTACACGTCCAGCGCGGTGATCCCGAACAGCAGGGCCAGCGTGGTCGCCGCTCGGGGTCGGTCGTTGTCGTCCGAGTTGAGGGCGTCGCCGACCAGCACGAGGTCCATCGCGTCGCCCGCGACCCGCCCCCATGCCCACTGGGTCGGGCGGGGCTGCGAGAGGAGGCCCACGCCCGCCGCGATCTCGCGCACCCCGATGGCGCGCATCGTCGCCGTGCTCTTTCCGTCGGGGTCGACGCCGATCAGCCGATTCATGCGCCGCGGGGCCGCCAGCTGCGCGACCCCCAGCCCGATGCTGAACCACCCGAGCGCCTTCGCGAGCCGTTCGCCGTCGCTGCGTTGCGCTGCCATCCGTCCCTCCGGAGTGGATGCCGCCACCGCGTTCACCGCGCCCGCCACGCCTGTCGGGCCACGAGGCCGACCGTCGCCGCCGCGACGCTGCCCGCGAGGAGCCGCTGCCACGACCCGTCGCGCGCCGCGGCCGGCGTGGTGCGGCCGGTGTGGGCGGCGCCCTGGGCGAAGTGCTCGACGATGGCCTTGTCGAACGCGTGCAGATCCTGGGGCCCGCGGCTGGAGACCCAGTTGCGGTCGTGCACCACCGGCGAGTCCACCCACACGCCGCCCGCGTTGCGCACGTCGTCCTTGATCCCGGGCCACGACGTGAGGCGGCGCCCCCGCACGAGACCCGCCGAGACGAGCACCCACGGGCCGTGGCAGATCGTCGCGATCGGCTTGCCCGCGGCCTCGAACGCGCGCACGAACTCGAGCGCCTCGTCGCTCTGCCGCACGAAGTCGGGGTTGATGAACCCGCCGGGGATGTGCAGGCCGTCGTACGCGGCGGGGTCCGCGGTGAACACCGTCCGGTCGACGTCGATCTTCTTGCCCGGGTAGAGCAGGTTCATCCCCTGGATCGACCCCGGGCGGAGCGACACGATCTCCACCTCCGCCCCGTGCTTCTCCAGTGCCTTGACGGGCCGCGTCACCTCGACCTGCTCGAACCCGTCCGCCGCCAGCACGGCGATGCGCACCCCGTCCAGCTCCTGGCTGTCGAACATGGCGTAGCCCTCCCGATGCATCCTGATGCATCCTGATGCGGCGTCGTCTGCGTCGGGCGGTCGCACTCGCGCACGGCGACACACCACAGCACCGCTTCGCTCCGGGAGGCTATCCGCACGCCCGCGCGCGCGCTGCCGGACGACCGCGAACCGCCAAGTTCGTGGTTCCCCGACAGCGCTCGTGGCGCGGGCGCGCGAGATGCGCCGCGCCGCATTGCGCGGCGCCCGATCACGTCCCATGCTCCCAACTGTTGGGGACCCATGAGACTGCCGCGCACCCGATCATCGACGCGGAGGCCGCCATCGTCCATCACGCAGCCGATGCTGCTCGGCATGCCATCCGCCCGGGCGACGGCGAGCTGGCGCTCCGGATGCGCCTCCAGTTCGAGCGCATGCCGCTCGGCTGCATCGTCCTCGACGCGGCGCATCGCATCGTCGACTGGAACCCCGCGGCGGAAGCGATCTTCGGCCATCGACGCGAGGACGTCCTCGGCCAGGACGGGCCCGCGGTGCTGCTTCCGCGCGGCGCCCACCCGTCGCTCGACGCGATCCTGCACCGCCTCGCGGCCGGCGACATGGCGGCGCACTCGGTCAACGAGAACGTCACGCGGGACGGCCGCACCATCGTCTGCGAGTGGCACAACACGCCGCTGCGCGGCGCGGACGGCGCGATCGTCGCGCTGCTGTGCATGGTCCAGGACATCACCGAGCGCGTGCGCGCGGAGGAGGCGCTGCGCGCGAGCGAGCGGGCGCTCGCCGCGGAGCTGACGGCGATGGCGCGGCTCCAGGAGGTGAGCACGCGCCTCGTCGGCGCCGAGGGCGGGACGCCGCTGCTCGAGGAGATCATCGACGCCGCGATCACGATCACCGGCGCGGAGCGCGGCCTCATCCAGCTCCTGGACGCCGACGGCGCGGGACTCACGATGGTCGCGAGCCGCGGCTTCGACGCGGGCTTCCGGGAGCGCTTCCGGCACCTGCGCGGCGTGCGCGCCGCCTCCACGGAGGCGGCACGGACCGGCGAGCGCGTGGTGGTGGAGGACGTCGCGGAGAGCCCGCTCTACACGGGCACGCTCGCGCGCGACGTCAAGCTCGTGGCCGGCGTGCGCGCCGTGCAGTCGACGCCGCTGATCGCGCGCTCCGGGCGTCTCGTCGGCGTGCTCTCCACGCACTATCGCCAGCGCGGCCGCCCGGCGGAGCACCACCTCCGCGTCGTCGACCTGCTGGCACGCCAGGCCGCGGACTGGATCGAGCGCACGCAGGCCGAGGACGCCGTCCGCGTGAGCGAGGAGCGCTACCGCGCGCTCGTCTCCCAGGTGCGCGAGTACGCCATCTTCTCCACCGACGCGCGCGGCGTGATCACGACGTGGAACGAGGGCTGTCACCACGTGCTCGGCTACGCGCGCGACGACTTCGTGGGCCTCGACCTGGCCGCGCTGTTCACGCCGGAGGACCGCGCCTCCGGCGTGCCGCGGACGTACCGGCGGCGGATCGGCCGCGGACGCGCCGTCCAGGACGAGCGCTGGATGGTCGCCGACGGCGGCCGCCGGTTCTTCGCGATGGGAGCCGCGACGGCGCTGCGCGACGCCGCCGGGCGGCCGCTCGGCGCCAGCATCGTGCTGCGCGACGTGACGCGGATGAAGCTCGCCCAGGATGCGCTCGCGCACCGGGGCGAGCGCCTCGAGCGTCTCGTGAGCGAGCGCACCGACGCGCTGCAGCGGGCGACCGAGCGGCTGCGCGCCTCGGAGCGCATGGCGTCGCTCGGCACGCTCGCCGCGGGGCTCGGGCACGACCTCGGCAACCTGCTGCTCCCGCTGGAGGCGCGCCTCCAGCTGCTGGAGCGCGCGGCGCTGCCGGCCGAGCTGCGCGAGCAGGTCGTCGGCATCGCGAGCTGCGTGGAGTACCTCCAGCGGCTGTCGGGCGGCCTGCGGCTCCTCGCGACCGACCCGGGGGACACGCGGCTCACCGAGCCCACGGAGCTCGGGGCCTGGTGGAAGGACATCAGCCGGCTGCTGAAGAACGTGCTGCCGCGCGACGTCGCGTTCGAGGGGACCATCCCGCCCACGGAGAGCTGGGTGTCGATGGGCCGCGCCGGGCTGACGCAGGCGGTGTTCAACGTGGTGCAGAACGCGGCGGACGCGCTGCGCGAGCGCGGCGCCGGCCATGTCGGCGTCCGCGTGGAGTCCGGCCCGCGCCCGTCGACGGTGGCGATCGACGTCACCGACGACGGGCCGGGCATGACGGCCGACGTCCTCCATCGGTGCGCCGAGCCGTACTTCAGCACCAAGCCGCGGGGCCTCTCCACCGGCCTCGGACTGGCGCTGGTGCACGGGCTGGTGACGGCGGCCGGCGGGGAGCTGTCGATCACGTCGACGCCGGGCGCGGGCACCGCGGTGCGGCTCGTGCTGCCCGGCGCGATCCTGCCCGAGCGCCGACCGCCGTGAGGGCGGCCGACCGTCCGCTACGCGCCGAGGATCTCCGCCTCGATCGCGAACCGCACGTACTCCGTGCGATGCTGCAGCCCGAGCTTGTCGTGGATGCGATGCTTGTACGCATCCACGGTCTTGGTGCTCACGTCGAGCTGGCGCGCGATCTCGGCGCCGCTGTACCCCTCGGCGACGAGGCGGAGCACCGTCGCCTCGCGGTCGCTCAGCGCCCGGAACCGGTCGCGCGCCGACGTGGCCGCGCCCTTCGGCGCCACCGCCGTGGCCAGCAGCCGCGCGACCGCGGGTCGCACGTACACGTCGCCGCTGGCGACGACGCGGATGGCCTCCACGAGCTCGCGCGACGCCGCCGCCTTGGTGAGGTAGCCCCGCGCCCCGCCCGCCAGCAGCGGCACGAGCCGCGTCTGCTCGGGATACATCGTGAGGATCAGGACGCGCACCTCCGGCAGCTGGCTCCGCAGCGCCGCGAGCACCGATTCGCCGTCGGCGCCCGGCATGTCGAGGTCGAGGACGACCACGTCGGGCACGGCGCGCCGGGCGAGCTCCAGCGCGGCGGCGCCGTTCTCCGCCTCCCCGACGACGGCGATGTCGGGGGCCGACTGGAGCAGCACGCGCACCCCCTCGCGGATCAGCGTGTGGTCGTCGACGAGGATCACGCGGATGGTCTCGTCGCGGACGGGGACCCCGCGAACCGCGTACGAGCGCGCCGCGAGGGCCGCCCCCAGCTGCGCCAGGACGCGCGGCGAATCGCCGCCTCCGGCTTCCCGTCTGTGCGTGGTCATGACAGCGCCACTCCGAGTCTCGCGCCCGGCCCCGGCCGACCCGTGCTCGACCACGGCCCGAGCGTCCGTCGCCGGTAGTATCGACGGCGGCCCGCGGCGTCGCTACCGGGGAACCGCGAAGTCGCGGCGATCGCCGCGACGGTCCGTGCCGGGCAACGTGGAGGCGCCGCTTCCCGGATTCCCGGCACCGTGTGCCGCGCCCGCCCGCTAGCGTGCCGGGCGTTCGACTCGATGCACGGACGCCCGGAGGATCTCGGATGCGCCAGACGCGCGACGAACGACGACACCCGGTCCGGCACGCGGGCCGGCGCGAGACGCCGCGGAGCAGGCGGGCGTGATGGCACTCCTGGAACAGGCGCTCGGCGTCGTCGTCACGCTCGTCTTCCTGCTCGACGTCTTCCTGACCGTGCTCTACGCCCGGATCGGGACCGGCATCGTCAGCCCGTGGATCGCGCGGCTCATCTGGCGCACGATGCGCGGAATCGCGGCGCCGTTCGGCCGCCGACGCGGCGCGGTGCTCTCGTTCTGCGGGCCGATCATCCTGGTCGCGTTCCTCACCGTCTGGACGCTCGGGCTGACGCTCGGCGCGGCGCTCCTCATCCATCCCGCGCTCGGCACGGGCGTCCGCGTCTCCGAGGGGCCGACGCCGACGGACTTCGTGGCCGCCCTCTACGCCGGCGGGACCAGCCTGGCGATCACCGGGTCGAGCGAGTTCTCGCCGCAGACGAGCGGGTGGCGGCTCGTCTACCTGTTCCTCTCGCTCGTCGGCACGTCGGTGGTCTCGCTGACGCTGACGTATCTCATGCAGGTGTACAGCGCGCTGCAGCGTCGCAACGCGCTCGGGCTGCAGCTCCACGCGCAGTCCGGCGAGTCGGCCGACGCCGCGGAGCTGCTGGCGCGGCTCGGACCCGACGGGCAGTTCAGCGGCGGGTACAACAACCTGTCGGAGGTGGCGACGCAGCTCACCGAGGTGAAGGAGGCGCACCATCACTACCCGGTGCTCTTCTACTTCCGCTTCAGCGAGCCGTACTACTCGGCGTCGCGCATCACCCTGCTCGCGCTGGACACGACGACGCTGATCGGGAGCGCGCTGAGCGACGACGAGTACGGGTGGCTCCCGCGATCGGCCGCCGTGGCCCAGCTCCGACGCGTGTCGCTGATGCTCCTCACGTCGCTCGAGGAGAACTTCGTGACGCACGACGCGCCGAGTGGCGAGCCGCAGCCCGACGAGCGCACGCAGGAGCGGTGGCGTCGGCGGCAGGCGGCCGCGGTGCGGCGGCTCCGGCAGGCGGGCATCGCGACGGTCGCCGACGAGCGGGGCGGCGCGGAGTCGTACGTGGCGCTGCGCCGGGAGTGGGACGGGCACGTCGCGACGCTCGCGCCGGCCATGCTGTACGACATGGACGAGATCGACCCGGCGATGTCGCGGGCTGGCGAGCCCGGCAGCCGCGCCGCGCGGGCGCACGTCGCCCGATAGCTCGGGCGGCCGACGCGGGGCCAAGCGCGGGGTCGCCGTCAGGGCACGGCGGATGAAGTACGTTCGGCCTCGATGCCAGCAAGAGACCCGGCGCGCCCTGCAGCCAGCGCAGACGTCACGGCCGAACACGAGCGACTGACCGTCCGCGCGGCCCGGCTGCGCGCCCATCCCGCCGCCCGATACGGGGCGGCGGTCGCGCTGGTGGCCGTGGGCACGCTCGCCACCGCGGGTATCGGGCCGGAGATCGAGACCTACACGGTCAACGTCTACGTGATGGCCCTGGCGCTCGCCGCGTGGTATGGCGGGCTCGGCCCCGGGCTGCTGGGCACCGCGCTCTCGGTGCTGGCGCTGACCTACTTCTTCGTCCCGCCGTACTTCGCGCTCTTCCCGCTCACCCGCAGCGACGCGATCCGGGTCGCCCTGTTCGCGGCCTCCGGGGTGACCATCTCGTGGGTGAGCCACCTGCTGCGGCGGGCGGTACGGGAGGTCGCGGCGGGCGTCGAGCGCGCGGCCACGCGCGAGGCGCTGTTCCGGCACACCTTCGAGCAGGCCGCCGTGGGCATCGCCCACGTCGGCCTCGATGGCCGCTGGCTGCGGATCAACGCGCGGCTGGCGGAGATCCTCGGCTACGCCCCGGAGGAGCTGCTCGCCCGGACCTTCCAGGACGTCACGCTGCCGGAGGACCTGGACGCCGACCTGGCGCACGTGCAGGCGCTCCTGCGCGGCGAGGCCGCCCACTACGCGATGGACAAGCGGTACCGCTGCCGCGACGGCTCGACGGTGTGGGTGCGGCTCACGGTCGCGCTGGTGCGCGACGCCGCCGGGCGGCCCGACTACTTCATCTCCGTGGTGGAGGACATCGGCGCGCAGAAGCGCGCCGAGGCCGAGCTGCAGGCCGCCGCCGCGCAGAACGCCCACCTCGCCGAGACGGAGCGCGAGGCGCGCGAGGAGGCGGAGGCGGCCGCGCTGCAGCTGCAGGAGCAGGCGAGCGAGCTCGAGATCGCCAACCAGCAGCTGCAGGACGAGGCGGCCGAGCGCGCCCGCGCGGAGGCCGCCGCGCGCGAGAGCGAGGCCCGCTTCCGCAACGTGGCCGACGCCGCGCCCGTCATGCTCTGGGTGACGGCGCCGGACGGCCGGTGCACCTTCCTCAACCGCCAGTGGCTCGAGTTCACCGGGCAGACGCTGGCGGAAGGGCGCGGCTACGGGTGGCTCGACGCCGTGCACCCGGAGGACCGTCCGCGCGCCGAGCAGCAGTTCGTCGAGTCGAACGCGCGACGGGCGCCGTTCCGCGCCGACTACCGGCTCCGGCGCCACGACGGCGCGTACCGATGGGCCGTGGACGCGGCCGCCCCGCGCTTCACCCCCGACGGCGAGTACCTGGGCTACGTCGGCTCGGTGATCGACATCGACGAGCGGACGCGGCTGCTGGAGGCCGAGCGGGCGGCCCGCGTCGCGGCCGAGGATGCGCGCGCGACGGCGGAGGCGCTCGGCCGGCGCGCGGAGACGTCCGAGGTGCTCGCGCGGCAGCTCTTCGCGCTCTCGCCGCTGCCGAAGTGGGTCTACGACGCGGAGACGCTCGCCTTCCTCGACGTGAACGACGTCGCGGTCCGGCGCTACGGATACACGCGCGAGGAGTTCCTCTCGATGACCATCCGCGACATCCGGCCGCCCGAGGAGGTGCCGCGCATGCTCGACCTGGCGCGGGCGCCGCACCGCGCCGAGGGGTCGCAGGGGGTCTTCCGCCACCGCACCAAGGGGGGCGAGCTGCTCGACGTCGAGGTCTTCCTCCGCGACGTCCCGTACGAGGGTCGGCGCGCCGTCATCGCGGTCGTGCAGGACGTGACGGAGCGCCAGCGCGCGGACGCGGCGCTGCGAGAGGCGACGCGGGCCGCCGAGGCCGCGCGCGACGAGGCCGAGGCGGCGCAGCGCGGCGCGGAGGCCGCGAACCGGGCGAAGAGCGAGTTCCTCGCCAACATGAGCCACGAGCTGCGCACGCCGCTGAACGCCATCGGTGGCTACGCGCAGCTGCTCGAGATGGGGCTGCACGGCCCGGTCACGGGGGAGCAGCACGCCGCGCTCGGACGGGTGACGCGCGCGCAGCAGCACCTCCTCGGCCTGATCAACGACGTGCTCAACTACGCGAAGCTCGAGGCCGGCCGCGTCGAGTACGACCTGCAGCCGGTCGACCTGAACGAGATGGCGGCCCAGGTCGCGCCGCTCGTCGAGCCGATGGTGCGGGCCAAAGGCTTGGTGCTCGAGGTGCGGCCGTCCGCGCCCTGCCTCGTGTGGGCCGACCGCGAGAAGCTCTCGCAGGTGCTCGTCAACCTGCTCTCCAACGCGGTCAAGTTCACGGACTCGCCCGACCCGCGCACCGGCGCACCGGGCCGGGTGACGATGAGCATCACGTCGCGCGACGACGGAGACGCCCCCCAGCCGGGGCTCGGGTTCGTGCGGGTCGCGGACACCGGCGTGGGCATCCCGCGGGACCAGCAGGACCGCATCTTCGAGCCGTTCGTCCAGGTGCGCGCCGCCGCCCGAAGCGCGTACGCGCAGCCGGTCGAGGGGACGGGCCTCGGCCTCGCGATCAGCCGCGACCTGGCGCAGGGCATGGGAGGCGACCTGCGCGTCCGGAGCGCGCCGGGCGAGGGGTCGACGTTCACCGTCTCGCTCCGCCGCGTGGTGGACGCGGCAGGGCAACCGACCGACCGCCGAGTGGACGGCGAGCGACGCGGCGACGAGCGCCGCGTCCGTCGTGCCCGTCGTGGCGACGCGGTCGAGGTTGCGCCCGCCGACACCGGGACCGACTAGGCGCGCGGCAGCGTGAGGCTGAAGGTGCTCCCCACGCCAGGGACGCTCGCGGCGGTCAGGTCGCCCCCCATGCCGCGTGCGAGGTCGCGGCTGATGGCGAGACCGAGCCCCACCCCTTCCTGCGCGCGCGTGAGGCGCTGGTCGGCCTGGACGAACGGCTCGAAGATGCGCTCGAGCTGCTCGGGCGCGATGCCCACGCCGGTATCGCGCACGTGCAGGTGCACCCGCTCCTCGTCGACCGTGCACGCCACCTCGATGCGCCCCGGCACGCCGTCGCGCGGCCGCGTGAACTTCACGGCGTTGCCGAGCAGGTTGAGCAGGATCTGCTGCAGCTTCTCGCGGTCGGCGCGCATGTGCAGCTCCGGCGGCGCGCCCGACCACGCGTAGCCGAGCCCCTTGGCCCGGAGCTGCGGGGCGACGAGCGCCTCCGCTTCCGCGACGGCCTCGCCCACCGGCACGTCGGCCAGCCGGTACGTCACCGCGCCGGCCTCGACGCGCGAGTAGTCGAGCACCCCGGCGATGAGCCCGAGCAGGTGGCGCTGGCTCTGCTGGATGCGCGCGAGGGCCGTGCGCTGCGCCTCGGTGACCGGCCCGTGGATCCCGAGCTCGATGAGCTCCGCGTAGCCGCCGATCGCGTTCAGCGGCGTGCGCAGCTCGTGCGACATCACCGCCAGGAACTCGCTCTTGCCGCGGTTCGCCTGCTCCGCCTCCGCCCGCGCCCCCTCCGCGCGTGCGACGGCCGCCTCGCGCGCCGCCTCCGCCGTCTTGCGAGCCGTGATGTCGCGGAAATAGCACGCGAGCCCGCCACCGGCCTCGGGATAGATGCTCACGTCGATCCAGAGGTCGGTGAGCGGCGAGATCGTCTCGTAGTGCACCGGCCGGCGCTCCGACATGACCTGGTGGTGCATCCGGTAGCTCTCGCTCCCCACGGCGGCGGGGAACTCGCTCCAGTAGTGCCGGCCGATCAGGTCCTCCCGGCAGCGCTGCCAGAGCGCCTCGGCCCGCCGGTTCACGTACGTGAAGCGGAACTCGGCGTCGACGGCGTAGAAGGCGTCGCCGATGCTCTCGAGCACCGCCGTCACCCGCGCGCGCGCGGCCTCGCTCTCCGCGAGGAGCCGCTCGCGCTCGGTCACGTCCACCGAGGTGACGAGCGCGCCGTCCACCCGCCCGTCGGCGTCGCGCACCGGCGCCGCGCTCAGGCTCACCAGCCGGCGCGCCCCGTCCGGGCGCTCGATCTCGACCAGCTCGTCCTGCACCACCTCGCCCTGGGCCAGCGCGCGCGCGAGCGGCCACTCGTGGCTCGCGATCCGCCGCGCCGCCTCCTCGGGGGAGCCGGGCGCGCCCGGGCCGGGCCGGAATCCGACGAAGTCGCGGCTGTACGCGGCGACCTCCGGCGACGCGGGGACCACGCCCCAGATCGCGACCGCGGCCGGGTTGCTCACGGAGTGCCGGCCGGCCGGGGCCTCCGCGAACGTCACGCCCACGGGCAGGTGCTCGAGCACGGCCGCCAGCCGCTGGCGCTCGCGCTCGGCGGCCAGATGGGCGCGCGTCTGCTCGGTCACGTCCACGCCGTAGCTGAGCAGTGCGAACACGCGCCCCTCGGCGTCGCGCACCGGCTCGTAGCGCAGGTCGAAGTAGGCGTCCTCCAGGCCGGCGCCCAGCCGGTCGTAGCGCACCGGGACGGCCGTCGCGGCCCACGGCTCGCCGGTGGCGTAGACGCGGTCCTGGATGTCGAAGAACGGCTGGCCCTCGAGCTCCGGGAACGCCTCACGGTACGTGAGGCCGGTGACGTCGCGCCCGCCGCTCACGCGCTTGTACGCATCGTTGACGAGCTCCAGCCGGTGCTCGGGGCCCACGAGCAGCGCCATCGGCGTCATCGCCTGCAGGAGCGCGGCGCGGAGCTGCCCCCGCTCGGCGGCCAGCGCGGCGACGAGCCGCGCGCGCTCGGCCTCCGCGTGCACGCGCTCCGTCACGTCCTCGACGTAGTGCACCAGGTAGCGCACCGCGCCGTCCCGCCCGACGACCGGGCTGTTCCGCGGCGCCCAGTGGCGTTCCTCCCACGCCCCGTCGGGGCGGCGCACGTCGTAGCGCTGGACCGGCATCGCGTGCGGCGCGCCGGTGCGGAGCACCGCGTCGAGCGGGCGCGGAGGTTGGCCACGCCCGTGGGGGCCAGGTTGCCCGGGTTCGCGTCGGGGAGCGCCTCGAACACCGAGCGCCCCACCAGGGCGTCGCGCGACTGCAGCGTGGCCTGCAAGTACGCGTCGGTCGCCCCCACGATCGTGAAGACGGGCGCGTCGGGCCGCAGGACCAGCAGCGCCGCCGGCGCCGCGGCGAAGAGCGCCGGGAAGTCGTCCAGGTCGAGCGCGGGACTGGCGGTCACCGGGGGCGGCGTGGCATGCGGCGCGGGCGAGGGCGGTCGGCGGCGGAGCTCGTCCCGAGTGCACCGGGTGTGCCGCGGGCGAGCCCGGGCGCGTCGCGCGCGCGGCCGGACGGCTCCCCGATGCGGTGCGCGAAGGTGCCGGCGATGACGGGTCGACCTAGTCGACCCGCATCGCCACGGTCGGCTCCACCCGGAGCGCGCGCCGCGTGGGGACGATGCAGGCGAGCAGGCACACGCCGAGCATGAACACCGAGTACGCCAGCGCTCCCGCGAGGGCGGCGGGGGTCGCCTCCTCGACATCGCGCAGCAGCACGGTGAGCACGCCCCCGGCGACGACGCCGAGCGCCACCTGCGCCAGCGGCCGCGCGAACACCGAGGCGACGAGGCGCCGCCGACTCGCACCGAGGGCGACGCGGATCCCGATCTCGCGCGTGCGCCGCGCCACCGTGAACGCCATCACCGCGTAGATCCCCGCCATGGAGAGGAGCATCGCCACCGCGCTCACGACACCGAGGAGCCGGACCCAGAACATGGAGAACGCGATCCCGGCGTCGCTGAGGGTGTCCATGCGGGCGACGTCGTCGACGCGCAGCGTGGGGTCCACCGCCGCGGCGACGGCGCGCAGCCGCGGGGCGAACGCCGCCGCGTCGCCCCCGCGCACGCGCACCGCGACGTGGAGCGGCACGACGACGTCCGCCGCGAGCGGGTGGTAGAAGCCCGCGACCTTCGGGTCCGCCGCCGCCGACATCCCGAGGTCGGGGACGACGCCGACGATCTCGTACCACGGGGCCGGCCCAGCGCTCTCCGAGAGCGGCCCGCTCTCGTCGTTCCGCCAATCATAGCGGAGGTGCCGGCCGATCGGGTTGCGTCCGCCGAGCACGAGCCGGACGAACGACTCGTTCACGATGACGACGCGGGAGCCGGGCGCGAGGTCCCCGGCGTGGAACGCGCGACCGGCGCGCACCGGCACGCCCAGCACGTCGAAGTAGTCCGCGTCGACGGCCGCGGAGCTCGTCCGGTAGCCGCCCGGGAATCTCGGGTCCTGCGGCGCCGCGCCGCCGGAGTCCACCTCGATCCAGTGGGGCAGGTGGTGCATCCGCGGCAGCCGCTCGGCGAACGTGACCCCGACGACCCCCGGCTCCGCGTGCAGCCGCCGCTCCAGCTCGCGCGCGGTCGCCCGCCGGCGCGCGACGAACGCGGCGAGCGACGTGTCCGCGCCCGGCGAGGCCTCCCGGTCGAGCGCGATGCGCGCGGAGAGGAACTCCGCCGCCGGGAAGTCGGCCACCATCGTGCGGGCTCCCCTCACGCCGCCGTAGACGCTGAAGGCGACCACGGGGAAGCCGAGGGTGACCGCGATCTGCGCGACGATCACCGCCGTCCAGATCCCGCCGAACCTCAGGCCCCCCGCCCCCGCGGCCGTCTGGCGCAGCCGCGCCTGCAGCCCCCGCGTCACCTTGAGCCCCGGCAGCACGCCGGCGATCGCCGCGCCGAGCACCGTCAGCAGCACGGCGTAGAGCACCGTCCACGGCGACAGGCCCGCGTGGAACCAGAACGGGAGGCGGCCCGAGTGCGCTTCGAAGGCGCGGACGAGCAGGCGCACACCGAGGCCGGCGGCTCCGAGCCCCACCGCCGCCGCGACGCCGCCGAGGACGAGCGCCTCGGCGAAGAGCTGCGCGACGATCCGCCGGCGGGTCGCGCCGAGCGAGTTGCGGACGGCGATCTCCCCCTCGCGCGTCGCCGCCCGCGCGAACATGAGCAGCGCGACGTTCCCGCAGATCAGCACGACCAGCATGACGAAGAAGACGTAGCTCGACTTCGTCACGAGCAGCGCCGACCCGTCGACGAGGGCGACCGACTGCGCGTACGGCATCACCCGCGGACGCAGGTGCCGGTGCGTGCCCGGGAAGTCGGCGGCGGCGCGTCGCCCCCACGTCGTCAGCTCCGCCTGCGCCTCGTCCAGCGTCGCGCCGCGGGCGAGCCGCCCGAAGATCGTGATGGCGGGGCCCGCACCGCGCGGGTAGTCGAGCGGCGACAGGCGGAGCGGCACCCACAGGCTCTGCGCCACCGGGAACGCGAACCCTTCCGGCATCACGCCCACCACGGTGGTCGGCGTCCGCCCGAGCCGCACCTCGCGCCCCACGACGCCGGAGTCCGCGCCGAAGCGCGCGCGCCACACGTCGTGCCCGATCACGGCGACGGCCGGCGCGTCGGGCCGCTCGTCGGCCTCGCTCAGCGCGCGGCCGAGGAGCGGGCGGGCGCGCGCGACGCGGAAGGCCGCGGCGCTGATCTCCGCCACCTCCGTCGGCAGCGACTCGCCGTCGGCGGTAATGAGGTTGCGCTGCGCCAGCCGGTACGCCCCGAGCTCGGTGACCGACCTCAGATCGGAGCGCCAGGCGGCGAAGTCGTGCAGCGCCTGCGGCTGGGCGCGCCCCGCGGCCGCGTCCCAGCGCTCGAGCGCCACCACGCGGTCGGCATCGGGGAGCGGGAGCCGCGGGAAGAGCACCTGGCCGGTGAACTCGAACGCGCCCGCGGCCACCCAGATGGCGAACGCCATGGCGAGCCCGCCGACGGCCGTCAGCCCCGGGTACTTCACCAGCATCCGCCCCCCGAGCCTCAGGTCGAGCGCGAGGCCACCGAGCCAGGCGAGGCCCCGCCCGTCCCGCATCGCGTCCTCGTGCTGCGCGGCGAGGCCGAAGGCGATCACCGCCCGGCGCCGCGCCTCCGGCGGCGTGAGCCCCTCCTCGCGCACGAGCCGCTCGGCCTCCATGTCGAGGTGGAAGCGGAACTCCTCGCGCATGCGCGACTCCGCGTCGCGCCGGGCGAAGAGGAGGCGCAGGCGCGCGCGCGCCGCGTGGACCAGTCGCATGCGGGGCTCCGGGAGTGGCCGGTCAGGTGGTGCGGAGGACGGCCTCGAGGCCGGCGGCGAAGCGGCGCCAGCTCTCCAGCTCGGTCCCGAGCGCGCGGCGGCCGGCGGCGGTCAGGCTGTAGTAGCGCGCCCGCCGGTTGTGGTCCGTGGTGCTCCACGCGCTGGTGACCAGCCCCGCCTTCTCCAGCCGCTGCAGCGCCGGGTAGAGCGAGCCCTGGTTGACCTCGAGCACGCCGTCGGAGATCTGCTGGACGCGCTGGCTGATCCCCCAGCCGTGCATCGGCTGGAGCGAGAGCGTCTTGAGCACGAGCAGGTCGAGCGAGCCGCGCAGGGCGTCGCTCGGCGGACGAGTGGTCACGGGCGGGTCGGTGCGGGGTTCCTGTCGCCGTCTGGAGGAAGGTGCGGCCCCGTCCTGTAGACGTCAAGAGAAACTCGGGACGCGAGGGCCGCGGGTAGACCGGCATCCGTCGATTCCTGCCCGGGCGACGCGCGCACCGCTTGTGCGCCGCGCACGCCAGATGTAGTGTGGTACACACACCGCAACACCGACCGCTGATGCTTGTCACTCTCGACCCGCGCGACGAGCGGCCGCTGTACCTGCAGATCGTGGATCAGGTCCGGCGTGCGCTCCTGGACGGCACGCTCCGGGCCGAGGATCCGCTGCCGTCGGTCCGGGAGCTCGCCGGCCAGCTGGTGGTGAATCCGCGGACGGTGTCGCAGGCCTACCGCGAGCTGGAGGGCGAGGGCGTGATCTACGTGCGACGGGGACAGGGCACCTTCGTGGCGCCCACCATCCACCCCGACCGCCGGGAGCGGCGCGCCCTCGTCCGCGGGGTGGCCGAGCGCGCGCTGCTCGAGGCGCGGCGCAACGGGCTCGGCGTGGACGAGCTCGTCGGCATGATCTGGGAAGTGGCGGCCGAGGACGAGGGGGAGGGCTCCCCGTCGGCCTCCGCCGCGAGGACGGGCGAGGAAGGAGGAGCCGCGTGACGCACAGCGAAGCACGAGCCGGCGACCACGCGGTGGCCACCCATGGGCTGTCCAAGCGGTACGGCCGCGACTCCGCCCTCGAGAGCGTGGACCTGCGCGTCCCCGACGGCGCGGTGTACGTGCTCGTCGGGGTCAACGGCGCCGGCAAGAGCACGCTGTTCAAGGTGCTCATGAACCTGGAGCGCCCCGACGCCGGCTCGGCCGAGGTCTTCGGGCTCGACACCGGCCGTGACGGGCCCGAGGTGCGCGCGCAGGTGGGCTACGTCCCCGAGCGCCAGGATGCGCCCTACCGGTCGATGACGTGCGCTGGCCTGCTGCGGCACGCGTCGGCCTTCTATCCCGGGTGGGATCACGCCTACGCGGACCACCTCGCGCGCGCCCTCGGCGTCCGGCCGGAGAAGCGGGTCGGCGGGCTCTCGAAGGGCGAGACGCGGCGCCTGCAGCTCGTGCTGGCGCTCGCGCACCGACCGCCGCTCCTGCTGCTCGACGAGCCGACGGACGGCCTCGACCCGGTGGTCCGGCGGCGCGCGCTGGCGCTGCTGGCCGAGCATCTGGCCGACGCGCCGACCACGGTCGTGGTGTCGACGCACCACATCCACGAGCTGGAGAGCCTCGCGGACCACGTCGGCGTGCTGCGGGACGGGCGCCTGGTGGCGCAGATGCCGCGCGAGGAGCTGCAGCGCACGGTGCGCAGCTACCAGCTGGAGGTGCCCGATGGCTGGTCGCCACCGCCGGAGCTGCAGCCGACCGGCCTGCGGCGCTCCAGCGCCGGGCGCGACGTTCGATGCACGCTGGTGGGCGACGAGCGCGACGTCGCGCGGCGCCTGGCCGCCACCGGCGCCCGCGTGCGCCAGGCGAGCACGCTGGCGCTCGAGGACGCGGCGCTCGCCTTCCTACCGGAGGACCCGTCGTGACGACGGCGCCCGCCTTCCGGACCGACGAGCGGCCGGCGCGCGGCACGCGGCCGCGGCTGCCGCATCCGCGAGCCGTGCTGCGCGAGCAGCTCCGCACGACGGGGCACGCGCTGCGCTGGCCGGCGCTGGTCGTGGCGGCGCTCGTCGCGCTCGCGACGCTCCGACTCGCGTCCCGGATCCTGAGCCGCGGCGCGGCGGTCGAGCTCCACGATGAGCCGACGGCGCTGCTCGGGCTCGTGGGCGCGCTGATGCCGATCGCCGTGTGGGCGCGCGACGAGCGCTTCGGGCCGGGGTTCCTCTGGACGCTCCCCGTGGACCGCCGCCGGCACGCGCTCATCAAGGTCCTGGCCGGGTGGCTGTGGCTGATGGGCGGCGTCGCGCTCCTCGCGCTCTGGATGCTCGTGCTCGCCGTCGCGTCCGGCGGCCGCGTGCTGCCGCTCGAGACGCTGCAGGTCCTCGGCGGGCCGGCTCCCGTGGCGGGCGCGCTCGACCCGGCGGCGCTGCGGACGGTCCAGTGGGCGCCCGGCCCGGTGATCTGGGCGGTCCCCTTCACCGCGGCGACCGTCAGCTACCTGCTCGCCAGCGCGCTCGCGCTGGGCACCCGCCACCCGCTCCGGTGGGTGGTCGGCACCGCGCTCGCCTTGCCGCTCTCGTCCATCGCCGGCGAGGTGGCGGGCGAGCAGCTGGGCATGAGCTGGCTGGCCAACGCGCCGCCGCGCGCGCTGGAGCTGCTCATCGAGAGCCGCTTCGGGCTCGACGCGGTGCTCACCGCGCGGACGTCGTCGCTCGACGACGCGGCGACGCTCACGACCGGCCAGCAGGTCATGGTCTGGTCGGCGGTGCCCGATCTCGCCGACTGGCGCACCGCCACCCTGCTCTGGACCGGCCTCGGCCTGCTCGCCCTCTGGGCCGCGGCCTCCCGACACCGCGAGCGCCGGCGCGCCTGAGCGCGCCCTCCCCTCCTCTCCCGCCCTGCCCCGCCCGGGCGCCGCCAGCTGGCGACGCCCCGGGTCCCCCATTGCCCGAGATCCGCCATGGAACTCCGGATCGAGCACCTCTCCAAGACGTACCCCAACGGGGTGCACGCGCTGCACGACGTCACGCTCACGATCCCGAGCGGGATGTTCGGGCTCCTGGGCCCCAACGGCGCGGGCAAGTCGAGCCTCATGCGCACGCTCGCGACGCTGCAGCAGCCCGACACGGGCAGCATCCATCTCGGCGCGATCGACGTGCTGGGAGCGCCCGACCGGCTGCGGCAGACGCTCGGCTACCTGCCGCAGGAGTTCGGGGTGCATCCCAAGGCGAGCGCCGAGGAGCTGCTGACGCACTTCGCGATCCTCAAGGGGATCACCGATCGCCGCGAGCGCCGCGCGACGGTCGAGCGGCTGCTGCGTCAGGTGAACCTGTGGGATGCGCGGCACCGGAAGCTCGGCGGCTACTCGGGCGGCATGCGCCAGCGCTTCGGCGTCGCGGTCGCGCTGCTCGGCGATCCCACGCTGCTCATCGTCGACGAGCCGACCGCGGGGCTCGATCCGGCGGAGCGCGTGCGCTTCCTCAACCTGCTCGCGGAGCTGGGCGAGCGCGCGGTCGTCATCCTCTCGACGCACATCGTGGAGGACGTGAGCGAGCTGTGCACGCGCATGGCGATCATCGACCGCGGGCGCATCCTGCTGGAGGCCGAGCCGCTGCGCGCGGTCGCCGCGCTGGAGGGGCGCATCTGGCGCCGCCTGGTCGACCGCGACGCGCTGCCG
The DNA here is from genome assembly GCF_030159095.1 of Roseisolibacter agri. Lineage (NCBI taxonomy): Bacteria > Pseudomonadati > Gemmatimonadota > Gemmatimonadia > Gemmatimonadales > Gemmatimonadaceae > Roseisolibacter > Roseisolibacter agri. The sequence continues at coordinate 400,968 of NZ_BRXS01000005.1, read as the reverse complement.
GAGATCGAGCGCGCGCACGCCGTCGTGTCGATGAAGCTGCTCGCCGGCCGCACGATGGTGCGCGTGTTCGCGAGCGAGTCGCCGGGCCCGGAGTTCACGCCGGCGGAGCCCGACCTCGAGGACGTCTACTTCTGCACGCTGGGCGGACACCTCGCCCGGACGGACGCGCCGCCCGCGCTCGTGGAGGTCGGATGAGGCTCCGCGAGACGATCCGCTACGAGCTGTGGTACCAGGCGCGCCGCGCCACCACGTGGCTCTACATCGGTGCCGTGCTGGCGCTCGCGTTCCTGCTCGCGCGCATGGAGGTCGGCGGCGTCGTGGACGTCGCCGACGGCGAGGCGCCGATCAACGCGCCGTACATGCTGGCGATGATGATGCGCCTCGCGAACATCGCGGCGCTGCTGCCGATCGGCGTGATCGCGGGCGAGGCCGCGGGGCGCGACGCGATGACGCGCATGGCGCCCCTCGTCTACACGGCGCCGGTGGCGAAGGCGACGTACCTCGGCGGCCGCATCGTCGCGGCGCTGCTCCTCGGCGTGCTGGTGTCGCTGGCGGTGCCGGCCGGCACCCTGCTCGCGGTCCTGCTCTCCGGCGCCCCGGCCGACGTGCTCGGCCCGCTGCGCGTCGGGTCGTACGCGTCCGCGTGGCTCGTGATGCACCTGCCCAACGCGGTGGTCGCGACGTCGCTGGCGTTCGCGATGGCGACGTTCGCGCGGCGTCCGATGGTCGGCTGGGTGGCGGGCGCGCTGCTGTTCATCGGGTCGATGCTGTGCCTGACGATGTTGCCGGACATCGGGCAGTGGACGCTCGCCTCGCTGCTCGACCCGCTCGGGATCGCGACGCTCCAGGAGATGAGCCAGTCGTGGACGCCGGAGGCGAAGCGCAACGACGTCCCGTGGCTCATGACGAGCTTCCTCCGCAACCGCGCGCTCTGGCTCGGCGCCGGTGCGGCGGTGCTCGCGCTGACGCACCACCGCTTCCGGCTCGCGCATCACGTCCCTGCACCGCGGCGGACGCGCGCCGCGACGGAGCCGCCGGCGACCACGCCGATCGCGCTCGCCCCACATCCACCGCGGCCGCGCACCTTCGGCGCGGGCACGCACGCGTCGCAGCTGCTCGCCGTCGCGCGCGAGTCGTGGCGCGTCGTCGTGATCGGTGGCGGCGGGCTCGTGATGCTGCTCGTCGCCGCGCTCGTCGTCGCGGCGGCGCCCGGCGAGCTGGCGGTGAACGGCGTGCCGCTCGCTCCGTCGACCGCGATGCTGGCGGACACCGTCGCCGATCCCGGCGCGCCGTTCACGATGATCGCGCTGCTGCTCCTCCTCTTCTACGCGGGAGAGCTGGTGTGGCGCGATCGCGAGGCCGGACTCGGCGAGATCGCCGGCGCGGCGCCGGTCCCCGAGTGGGCGCAGCTGCTCGGACGCGTCACCGGCCTCGCGCTCGCGCTGGCGACCTTCCAGGCGGTGCTGATGATCGCGGCGATGGCCGCGCAGCTGCGGGTGGGATACCGCCCGATCGAGCCGTGGCTGCACGCGCGCCTCTTCCTCGGCATGCGCCTCGCCGACTACGTGCTGCTGGTGGCGCTCGCCATCGTCGTGCACGTGATCGTCGCGCACAAGTACGTCGGGCACCTCGTGACGCTCCTCGTCTACGGCTTCGTGCTGTTCGCGGCGAAGCTCGGCGTGCAGCACCGGCTGCTCGTCTTCGCGGCCGACCCGGGCTGGTCGTACTCCGACATGCGCGGCTTCGGCGGCGCCGTGGGGCCGTGGCTCACGCTCCAGCTCTACTGGGCCGCGTGGACCGCGCTGCTCCTCGTCGCGGCCTCGCTCCTCTGGGTGCGCGGGCGCGAGGACGCCCTCGCCGCGCGACTGCAGGCGATGCGCCGCCGCGCGACGCGGCGCGCGCTGGGCGTGGCGGCCGGCGCGTCGGCGCTCGTGCTCGCGCTGGGCGGGTTCACGTTCTACAACACGAACGTCCTGCACGAGTACCTGACGCCGACCGACGTCGCCGCGCGGAAGGCCGAGTACGAGCGCCGGTACGCGCGTCACGCGCGCGCGCCGCAGCCGCGACTCGAGGGCGTGCGGCTGCACGCGGAGCTCCATCCCGAACAGGGCCGCGCGGAGATCCGCGGCACGTACCAGCTGGTGAATCGCGAGGCCGTGGCGATCGACACCCTGCACGTCACCACGTCGCCCGACGTCGCCACGGGCGCGATGACGCTCGATCGCGCCGCGACGCCCGCGGTCGCGGACGACCGGCTCGGCTACCGCGTCCTCGCGCTGCGCGCGCCGCTGCAGCCCGGCGACACGCTGCGGCTGCACTGGGTCGTGCGCATCGGCACGCGCGGCTTCGCGAACGACGGCGTGCCGCAGATGGTGACCGCGAACGGCACGTACATCCGCAACTTCGAGCTCCCCTGGATCGGCTACCAGGACTGGCGCGAGCTCGGCGAGGCGAGCGCGCGCGCCGCGCACGGCCTTCCGGCCAAGCCGGCCACGCCGTCGCTGGACGACGAGGCGGCGCGGCGCGACCTGCGCGCGGCCGCCGAGCGCGTGATGGTCGAGGCGACCATCGGCACGAGCGCGGAGCAGCATGCGGTGGGGCCGGGCGCGCTCCGGCGGACGTGGACCGCCGATGGCCGCCGCTACTTCGCGTACGCGACCGAGCGGCCGATCCGCAGCGACTTCTCGCTCTTCTCCGCGCGCTACGCCGTGCGTGCCGCGACGTGGAACGGCATCGCGATCGAGGTCGTGCACCACGCCGCGCACGCGGCGAACGTCGACCGCATGCTCGCGAGCGCCCGCGCGTCGCTCGAGCACCTCTCCGCGACGCTGGGCCCGTACCCGCACCGCCAGCTGCGGCTCGTCGAGCATCCCGGCACGGGCGGCCTGCACGCGTCGCCGATCAACATCTCGTATCAGGAAGGCGCGGCGCTCTTCGATCCCGAGCGCGACGAGCGCGGGCTCGACTTCCCCTTCGCCGTCGTGGCGCACGAGCTGGCGCACCAGTGGTGGGGGAACCAGCTCACGCCGGCGCGCGTGGAAGGCGCCAACGTGATGAGCGAGAGCCTCGCGTGGTACTCGGCGATGGGCGTCGTGGAGCACGCGCGCGGCCGCGCGGAGCTGGAGCGGCTGGTGGCGTTCATGCGCGAGGCCTGGATGCCGCCGAAGGCGCCGTCGGATCCGCCGCTGCTGCGCGCGACCGACTGGTTCCTCGGCTACCGCAAGGGACCGCTCGCGCTCTACGCGCTGCGCGAGTACGTGGGCGCCCAGTCGGTGGACGTGGCGCTGCGCCGGCTGCTCGCGGCGCACGCGGAGGCGCGCCCGCCGCTGCCCACCACGCGCGATCTCTATCGCGAGCTCGAGGCGGTCACGCCCGACTCGCTGCGTCCGCTGCTGCACGACCTGTTCGCCGCCAACACGCTGTGGGACCTCACCACCGAGCAGGTGTCGGCCGCGCCCGCGCCGGGCGGGATGGTGGCGCTGACGCTGACGGTGCGCGCGCGCAAGATCGTGATCGACACCAGCGGCACGGTGCGCGAGCTCCCGATCCACGACCTCGTGGAGATCGGCGCGTTCCGCGATGGCGGCGGCAAGGCGCGTGGAGCGGAGGTCCACCGGCAGCTGCACCGGATCCGCTCGGGCGTGCAGCGCATCACGCTCACGGTGCCGGCCGGCGCCACGTGGGCCGGCGTGGATCCGCGCGCGCTGCTGTTCGACCTGAAGCCGTGGAACAACGCGAAGCGGCTGCCAGCGGAGCCGTGAGGGCTGCGGACACGGTGCAGGGGTCGACGTCTATGCGCGGGACACGCCCCGCTCCGTCCGCAATGCCGCCGCCGCGCGACGCACGACCGCGCTCGTCGACCGCGCCTCCGCACTCCGCTCGCGCGCGGCCCGGGCGCGCTCCGTCAGCGCCCGCCGCGCGCTCGCGAGCGCCGCGCTCCGCGCCCCCAGCTCGCGGAGCGCGTCGAGCGACGCCACGTGCGGCCGCGGTGGCGGTGGCGTCAGCGGCGCGCGGAGCGGGACGCGCTCGCGTGCCCCCGCGACCGGCGTCACCGGTCGTAGTACGCGTCGATGCTCCAGCCGACCACGGCGTCGGTCAGCTCGCGCATGCACTCCGGGTCGCGCCAGCCTTCGGCCGCCAGCGCATCGCGCACCATCGCCTTCACGCGCACGAGCATCTGCTCCGGCGGCGCCCCGTCCGCCCGGAGGCGCACGACGAAGCGCGTGGTCACCGCGCGCAGCTCGGCCAGCAGTCCGACGAGCGGATCCGAGGCGGCGCCCTCGGGGATGGCGAGCAACGCGACCGGGGCGTCGTGCACCGTCCGCCGCCGCCGCTCGCTCTCGATGCGCAGCTCGTGCAGCGCGCGCCGGACCACGGGCTCCGGGCCGGCCGGATCGGTGGCGGGTGCCGTGCGATGCATGGTGTCGAGATGATCTGGGATGCGAACCATCCGGTCGGCTGCGGCGTGCGTTGCGTCGCGACGCGACACACCCGCGACGTGCGGGGTTCGGCGACCTTCTGAGGGTATCCGCCGCCGGGGTCGGCCCCCATCCGGAGATGCCGGGGCGCCGGATCGGGCGTCCCCCGCCCCCTCAGGGAGATCCCCGAGACGCGCCGCCCGCGTCGCGGTCAGTCCTCGGCGAGCCACCCCTGGTCGAGCGCGAAGCGCACGAGCGCCGCGCGGCTGGTCAGCCCGAGCTTCGCCATCGCGTTCGCCTTGTGCGTCTCGACCGTCTTCACGCCGATCGCGAGCGACGCGGCGATCTCCTTGTTCAGGTGCCCGCGGACGACCAGCTGCAGCACCTCCGCCTCGCGAGGGGTCAGCGCGCCCGGCCCCGCGGCGCCCGGCGCGCCCCGCGCCGGCTCCACGAGCAGCGCGGCGGCGATCGACGGATCCACGTAGGTGCCGCCCGCGGCCACCACCCGGATCGCGCGCACCAGCTCGGCGCCCGCGGTGCGCTTGACCAGGTAGCCCGCCGCGCCCGCGCCCAGCAGCCGCGTCACGTAGCCCCGCTCCTCGTGCGCGGTGAGCGCGAGGATCCGCACGCCCGGGCAGTCGCGCGCGATCCGCTCGGCGCCGTCGATGCCGGTCACCCGCGGCATCGACAGGTCGAGCAGGAGCACGTCCGGCTTGAGCTCGCACGCGCGGCGCCACGCCTCGTCGCCGTCACCCGCCTCGCCGACGACCTCGAGCCCCGGCTGTGCCTCGATGAGCGAGCGCAGCCCGTCGCGCACGATCGCGTGGTCGTCGGCGATGACGATCCGGATCACGCCGGCACGCGTCGTCGGCTGCGTCACGGCGGGGACTCCGCGATCGAGGTGTCGGCCGCCTGCGCGCGGGGAGCCGGCGCCCGCATCGGGATGCGGACCAGCAGCGTGGTGCCCGCGCCGGGACTCGACTCGATGGCCAGCGTCCCGCCCGCGAGCGCCGCGCGCTCGCGCATCCCCGCCATGCCGAGCCGCCGCTCCGCGCGCACCCGGACCGCCGTGTCGTCCGCGTCGAAGCCGCGGCCGTCGTCCTCCACGAGCAGCCGCACCTCGCCGTTGGGCTTCTCCAGGATCACGCTCACCTGCGACGCCTGCGCGTGCCTGGCGACGTTGGTCAGCGCCTCCTGCACGATGCGATAGAGCGCGCTGCCCGCCTCGGCCGGCACATCGTCGTCCACGGCGCCCAGCACCGCCAGCTCCGCCGCCACCCCGTGCCGCTCGCCCCAGTCCCGCACGTAGGTCGCGAGCGCGCTCGCGAGGCCCACGTCGTCCAGCTCCGGCGGGCGCAGCTCCAGCGCGAGGCTGCGCGCGTCGCGCGTCATCAGCCGCGCGAGCTCCTCCAGCTGGTCGAGCCGGGCGTCGGCGGGATTGCCCGCCGCCAGCTGCCGGCGCACCTCGCCGAGCCCCAGCGCGAAGCCGGTCAGGTGCTGGCCGAGCTGGTCGTGCAGCTCGCGCGCGAGCCGGCGCCGCTCGGCCTCCTCCGCGGCGGCGAGCGCGCGGCGCAGCTCGTCGCGCGCGGCCGCCAGCCGCCGCTGCTCGGCCGCCTCCGCGGCCAGTCGGCGCTCCGTGAGGTCGCGGCTGATCTTCGTGAACCCCGCCAGCTGCCCGTCGGCGTCGCGGATCGCGGTGGCGATCTCGTTCACCCAGAAGCGCTCGCCGCCCTTGCGCACGCGCCACGCCTCGCGCTCCGCGCGCCCGGTCGCCGCCGCCTCGGCCAGCTCGCGCTCGACCTCGCCCGCCGCCACGTCCTCCGGTGGATAGAACAGCGCGAGGTGCCGGCCGACGACCTCCCGGGCGGTGTACCCCTTCACGCGTTCGGCGCCCGCGGTCCACTCGGTGATGATGCCCGCGGGGTCGAGCAGGAAGATGGCGTAGTCGCGCACGTTCTCGACGAGCGTGCGGTAGCGCGCCTCGCTCGCGCGCAGCGCCTCGTCCAGCGCGCGACGCTGCGTGACGTCCTGCCCGACCTTGAGGAAGCCGCGCAGCGCGCCCTCCCCGTCGCGCAGCGCGCGCGTGGTGCCCTCGATGAAGACGCGCGCGCCGTCGCGGCGCTGATGCCAGCGCACGTCGGGCGCCATCCCGTCCCGACGCGCGATCTCCAGCTCGAGCCGCGGCACGCCGACGGCGCGGTCCTCGGGCACGAACGTCATGGCCGAATCCTGGCCCACCGCCTCGCGCGCCGTCCAGCCGTACACGGCCTCCGCGCCGGGGGACCAGGTGGCGATCCGCCCCTCGGTGTCGGTGGTGAGGATCGCGTAGTCGCGCGCGCCGTCGACGATCAGCCGGTACTGCTCCTCGCTCGCGGCGAGCGCGGCCTCGACCTGTCTCGCGCGACGATCCTCCTTCACGGGCGCCTCCCACGGTCCGGCCCTGCGCGGCGCACGGCGGCTCCGTACGCCCCGCAGGGCGGCCATGACGCACGCGCAGGTAGCGCGCCGCGCGCGACCGATCCTACTCGTGCGCGTGGGCCGGCGCCTTGTGGCTCGCGCACGAGACGCGCGGGTTGAACTGCGCGAACGTCCCGTTCGGGTTCTCGCGGTACAGCCAGGCGTGCAGCTCGTAGTGCGGCTCGAAGCCGTGCGCCTCGTCGGCGGTGGTGAGCGGGTTGTCGATCATGTGGTAGTACTCCTGCCCGGCGAACTGCGGCGGCTCGGTGTTGCCGGCGGCGCGCCACGCCTTCTCGAACACCAGGTTCTCGACGGCGACCAGACGGAGCGATCCGTCGGGCTGCGGCTCGTAGATCAGCACCCCGGGCGTGCGAAAATCGGTGTGCGTCCCCGTGCCGCTGACGCGCGGGTTCGGCGGCGCGGTGATCCCCAGCAGGTCGGGGCGGAAGTAGTGGATCCCCATCCCGCCCAGCTGGCGCGGCATCCCCTCCATCTCCGCGACCATGCACATCGACGACGGGTCGCGCACGTAGCCCTCCTTGAGCGCGACGCGCACGTCGCGGAAGCGCGCCGTGGCCGCGCGCACGGCCGCCAGCGTGGGCGCCGCCTCGACGTCGCGGACGGCCGTGGGGCCGGAGACGTTGGCGGCCGCCCGCGTCTGCGCGGCGGCGGGAACGGCGAGAAGGGCGCCGGCCAGGGCAGCCGTCAGGATCGCGGTGCGGCGGATCGGCGTGCGGTCGAGCTGCGAAAGCTGTGGGAGCTGCTGCGTCGTGGACATGGGATCGCCTCCGGAGCGAGAGGTGGAAGTCAATTTCAACAGACATCACTGTTCACCGAACGGAGGCGACGATACGGACGGCGCGCGCGCTTGTCAAGAGTTCAGTGAACAGGTATGTTCACCGGCATGACGACCCAGCGAGCTCCCCGGAAGTACGAGCAGAAGCGCCGAGCCGAGCAGCAGGCGGAGACCCGGCGCCGGATCGTGGAGGCGATGGTGGCGCTGCACGCCGAGGTCGGCCCGGCGCGCACCACCATCAGCGCGATCGCCGAGCGGGCGGGCGTGGAGCGGCTCACGGTGTACCGCCACTTCGGCGACGAGACGGCGATGTTCGAGGCCTGCTCGTCGCACTTCGCCAGCGAGGTCGTGTCGCCACCCGACCCCGCCGCGTGGGTCGGGATCGAGGACGCCGCGGAGCGCCTGCACGCGGCGCTGCGCGCCTTCTACGCGTACTACCGGCGCGCGGAGCGGATGCTCACGCACGTGCACCGCGACCTGCCCACGCTCCCGGCGCTGGCGGCCGTGATGGCGCCGTGGGACGCGTTCGTCGCCGACGTGCGGGACGGCGTCGTCGCCGCGTGGGCGCGCGAGGGGCTCGACGGAGCGGCCGCGCGCGCGCGGCTGGCCGCGGTGGTCGCGCACGCGCTCCGCTTCGAGACGTGGCGGTCGCTGGCGGGCACCGGCGCGGTGGACGCCGCGATCGGGGACGCGGACGTCGCGGAGCTGATGGTCGCGCTCGCGCGCGCGGCCGCGGCGCCCGCCGACGTCCCGGCCGTGCGGGGCTGACCCCCATGCGTCGCATGCTCCTTCTCGCGGGCGTTCTCGCGGTCGCGACGCAGCAGTCGCGCGCGCAGGCGCCGGCTCGGCGCCCCGCCGCGGCGCCGCCCGCCGCCGCGCCGCTCGACTCGGCCCGACTGCGCGGCATGCTGTACTGGCCGACCGATCCGTACTGGGCGACGCGGGCGCCGGACACCGTGCTGATGGACGTCCAGACCAACCGCGGCACGATCACCATCGAGCTGCGACGCGCGTGGGCGCCGCACGGCGTCGACCGCGTGTACAACCTCGCGCGCGCCGGCTACTTCGACGACTCGCGCTTCTACCGGGTGGTCGACGGCTTCATCGCGCAGTTCGGCCTCGCGGGCGATCCGGTGATCGCCGAGCGGTGGAGCCACCAGACGCTGCCGCCCGACGCGCGGCGCGCGTCGAACACGCGCGGCACGGTCACGCTCGCGCAGTTCAAGCCGGACGACCGCACGACCAACGTCTTCATCAACCTGCGCGACAACTCGCGCCTGGACGCGATGGGCTTCGCGCCCATCGGGCGCGTGGTGAAGGGGATGGCGGTCGCCGACCGCCTGTACGCCGGCTACGGCGAGCGGCCGATGGCGGCGGCCAACACGAAGCGCGTGTACGGCGAGGCGAACCGGTTCCTCGACGCGAAGTACCCGAAGCTCGATCGCATCCGGAAGGTCACGGTCCGCACGCGCTGAGTCGGTCACCCGGACTTCGTCGCGTCGCCCTCCGCCGTCGCCGGCGGCAGCCAGAGCGTGAAGGTCGCGCCGCGCCCCGCCGCGCTCTCGACGGTGAGGTCGCCGCCCAGCAGCTGCGCGATGCGCCGGCTGATCGCGAGCCCGATCCCCGCCCCCGGCTGCGCCGTGGGGTCGAGCCGCGTGAACTCCTGGAAGATCGACGCCTGCTTCTCGATCGGGATGCCGGGACCGGTGTCCCTCACGCTGGCCGCCACCCACGGCCCGGGTCGCGGACCGCCCGACGGGCGCAGCGTCGTCTCCACCGTGACCGTGCCCGTCGGCGCGTACTTCACCGCGTTCGAGAGGAGGTTCGCGAGGATCTGGCGCAGCCGCGTCGGGTCGGTGTCGGCGAGCACGCCGTCCGGCAGCTGGCACTCGACCGCGAGCCCCACGCCGGTCGCCTGCCCGCGGAAGTCCTCCACCACCTCGCGCGCCGCCGCGCTCACGTCGGTCGTCACGCACTCGACCTCCAGCTGCCCCGCCTCCGCCTGCGCCAGCTCCAGCAGGTCGTGGATCAGCCGCAGCGACGTGTGGATGGAGCGGCGGATGCGCCGCACGCTGGCGCGCTGCTTCTCCGTGAGCTCACCGAGGATCCCCTCCTCCAGCAGCTGCGCGTGGCCGTCCGCGGCGCCGAGGGGGTTCTTCACATCGTGGCTGAAGCCGCGCATGAGGCGCGTGCGGCTCTCGGTCACGCGCTCCAGCTCCTCGCGCCGCCGCACCGCCTCGGCGCGCGCCTCGATCTCCGCGGTGATGTCCGTGTTCGTGCCGAACCAGCGCAGCACCCGGCCGCCGGAGTCGCGGATCGGCACGGCGCGCGAGAGGAACCAGCGATACTCGCCGGTGCGGCTGCGCAGCGGGAACGTGTCCTCCCACGGCGTGCCGCTCTCGAACGCGTGGCGGATGCGCTCGACGACGCCCGCGACGTGCGCGGGGTGGTGGACCTTCTGCCATCCCCACCCTTCCATCTCCGCGAGCGTGGTGCCGGTGTACTCGTGCCAGCGCTCGTTGTACCAGAAGATCCAGCCCGCGGCGTCGGCCATCCACGCGAGCTGCGGGATGCTGTTGGCGAGCGCGCGGAAGCTCCGCTCGCTCTCGCGCAGCCGCTCCTCCGCGACGCGCCGCGCCGTCACGTCGCGGAAGAACACCGAGAGCCCGTCGTCCGACGGATACGCGCGCGCGTTCACCCAGAGCCCGATGGTCGGGGCGTACGCCTCGAAGTCGACCGTCGTGCGTTCCGCGGCGGCGCGGTGGTACTCGCGATGGAAGGCCGAGCCGACCGCGTCGGGGAACTCCTCCCACATGACGCGGCCGAGCAATTCCTCGCGCGGGCGCTTCAGCAGGCGTTCGGCCTCGCGGTTCACGTGGGTGAAGCGCCACTCCCGGTCGAGCGCGTAGAACGCGTCGGTGATGCTCTCGAGGATCGTCGTGACCTGCGCGCGCGCCGCGCGCTCGCTCGCGAGCAGCCGCTCGCGCTCCTCGTCGAGCTGCTTCCGCTCGGTGATGTCCGTCGCCGTCCCGAACCACTCGACGATCTCGCCGGCGTCGTCGCGCAGCGGCATCGCCTTGCCGAGGAACCAGTGGTACGCGCCGTCGGCGCCGCGGAAGCGGTACTCGATCTCGTAGGGCTCGCCCGTCTGCAGCGAGTGCTTCCAGCGCGCGTGCATCCGATCGCGGTCGTCGGGATGGATGTACCGCGTCCACGCCTCGCCGTGCGACTCCTCGGGCGTCGCGCCCGTGAACGCGTACCACCGGCGGCTGAAGTACGTGTGGTGCCCCGTCGCGTCGGTGGTCCAGATGTTCTGCGGGATCATGTCCGCGAGCAGGCGGTAGCGCGCCTCGCTCTCGCGCAGCCGCGCGAGGATCGCCTCGACCGACACGCGCGCCTCCGTCTCGCGCGTGAGCCGGCGGCTCGCCTCCGCGGCCACCGACTCCAGCGTCCGCAGCCGGCGGTGCGCGAGCACCTGGTCGGTGACGTCCTCGACCCGGTGGATGATCGAGACGAGGGCCCCGCTCGCGTCGAAGACGGGCGCGTTCAGCGGCTCCCAGTACCGCTCCTCGAAGGCGCCGCCGGGGCCGCGGATGTCGTACTTCTGCAGCGCCATGCGGTGCGGCTGCCGGGTCCGCAGCACCTCGTGCAGCGACGCGCGGAGGTTGCGCACGCCCGTCGCGCCGAGCTCCTCGGGGTTGTCGGGGAACACCTCGAAGAGCGGCCGGCCGATGACGTCCTCGCGGCGCGTCCCCGTCGCGCGCAGGCGCGCCTCGTTGGCCGCGAGCATCGTGAAGCGCGGCGGGTCGGGCGCCAGCAGCAGGTAGACGTCGGGCGCGCCGTCGAACACGGCCCGGTAGTCCACCACGGGCGCCCCTTCCGACGTGCTCGGGCCCCCGCCCCGCCCCCGCCGCTCCGATCCGGAGCGGACGTGCCCGTCCGCCCCCGCGGCAGCGGGATCGGCCGGTCTCGTCGTCGACTCTCCTCGGGACATGTCGGAGCGAACGTGCAGCCGGCATGCCCCGGCGAGCGCGGGCCTCGCGGGAGGCGGCAGCGCGCTACGGCACGCGCTCGATCTTCAGCGTGTATGCGCCGTAGGGAGCGCTCGGGCCGCCGTTCTTGAAGACGACGACCTCGTGGTAGCTGTCAAAGGTGGCCGTCCAGTCGAGCGTCACCGTACCGGGCGTGGTGCTCGAGGCGACCTTGAGCGTGGGAGACGCCGGGCCGAGCCGGTCGTCGCGCAGCACGAGGCCCGGAGGCATCGTGGTCGTGGTGAGGGTGACGCGGACCCGGTCGCCGGTGCGGAGCGGGAGCACGATCCAGTCCTCGTAGGTGCCGGCCACGACGGGGCTCTCACAGTCCTTCGCCGGATCGAGCGCGCTGGCGATCGTGACGCCGAGGGTGGCCTGCAGCTGGGGGCGGCAGACGACGTCGGTGTTGGACTCGACCGTGGACTGCAGCGTGTAGCCGCCCGTCGCGCCGGCGGCGCCCGCCTGCACCTCGACGACGTAGGTGTCGGGGGCGAGCACGACGCGCTGGACGAGCGTGTCCCCGACCGTGGTGATGAAGGGGCCGCCGAGGGAGAGCGTGACGTAGTCGTTCGCCCCGCTCTTCCGGCGGATGCGCAGCGTGCGCGACCCGGACGCCGCCAGCCGGAACGCGATCGTCTGCTGCGCGGCGAGGGTCAGCTCGTACTGGTCGTAGAGCGCGCCGACGGGATCGAACACGCCGCGCGCGCCGGGCGAGGCGCAGTCGCCCGCGGCCCAGGCGCCCGGGATCCGCGCGCCGACGACGTACGGGGCGGCGGTGCAGCCGGTCGGCAGCGCGCCGGTCGCGCTGAACGTCGTCGCGAGCGTGCCTGCGCTGGCGCGCAGCGTCTGCGCCCCCGGCTCGACGCCGAGGGTCCAGCCGCCGACGGTGGCGGTGCCGGTCGCGTCGGTGGTGGCCGTGGCGCCGCTGACCGTGCCCCCGCCGGTGGCGACCGCGAAGCTGACCGTCACGCCCGCGACCGGGTTGCCGTACTGGTCCTTCACCTGCACCGCGGGGCGGCTCGCGACGGCGGCGCCGGTCAGGGCGTCGTTGGTCGCGCCGGCGACGGCGGTGATGCTCGCCGCGGCGGCCGCGGTGGCGCTCGCCGTGAAGGTCACCGTGCGCGCGCCCGCCGTGGCGACGACGGTCTGCGCGCCCGCGCCGGTGCCGAGGGTCCAGCTCCCCACGCTGGCGGTGCCGCTGGCGTCGGTGGTGGCGCTCGTGCGGCCGATCGCGCCGCCGCCGGTGACCGTGAACGTCACGGGGAGCCCCGCGACGGGTCGGCCGCCAGCGTCGGTCGCCTTCACGCTGGGCGCCGGGGAGACCGTGGTGGCCACGGTACCGCTGACCTGCGCCGCGCTGCTCGCGGTGAAGCTGGCCGTGGCCTGCTCGGGGCCGAGCGGCGCGTCGCCGCCCCCGCCCGAGCACGCGGTGGTCGCCGCGAGCGCCGCGGCACCGGCCAGGAGAACGACGCGCTGCAGCAGGGGCCAGGTCGGAGATGTGCGCATGACGTGGGAGCGAGGAGAGCGAACGGGGGTCCAGCCCGTGCCCGCCGAGGAGTGGCGGGCTCGACCACGCGAAGGGACGATTCCGCCTGCACCCGGGAAACGCCCCAGAGTCCGCGGCGGCGTTAACGCGGCCGGCCGCCGGGCGTCTGTGGCGCCACGGATCACCACGCCGCTCCCTGCTCGCGCCCCCGGATGAAGCTCCGCTCGCTCGCCCTCCCGATCGCCGCCGTCGCGGCGGCCGCCTGCTCCTCGGCCTCCGCCCCGACCGACGTCACGACCTCCCCGGGCGTGAGCGCCTGCGCCGGCCGCCGCGACACGACCAGGGTCCCGCTGAACGACCTCGGCGCCGGCTGCTACCTGTCGTTCCAGGGCGGGCTCTACCCGGACGGCGCGAACGACGTCCCCGCCGCGCACCTCGCCGCCGGCCAGGCCGCCGCGGCGCGCATCCGGCCGCTGGACGTCGCGGGCAATCCCAGCCCGACCGGCCGCTACGTCCTGCTGTCGATCGGGATGTCGAACACGACGCAGGAGTTCTGCTCCGGCGGCGGGCTCCCCGGCTCGTGCGAGCCGTGGAGCTTCGTCGGCCAGGCGAACGCCGATCCGGCGGTGAACCACACGACGCTCGCGCTCGTGAACGGCGCCTTCGGCGGACGCGCCGCGCCGTCGTGGACGTCCCCGACCGCGCCCGACTACGACCGCATCCGCGACACGTGGCTGCGGCCGATGGGGCTCAGCGAGCAGCAGGTGCAGATCGTGTGGCTCAAGCTCGCGAACTCGCAGCCGCGCGTCGCGCTCCCCGACAGCGCGGCGGATGCGTACGTGCTGGAGCGGCAGCTCGGCGACGTCGCGCGCGCGCTGAAGGTGCGCTACCCGAACCTCCGCCAGGTCTTCCTCACGAGCCGCATCTACGCGGGCTACGCGACGTCGCAGCTGAACCCCGAGCCGTACGCGTACGAGACGGGCTTCGCGGTGAAGTGGCTCGTGCAGTCGCAGATCGAGCAGATGGCCGGCCGCGCGGGCGACGCGCGCACGGGCACCCTCCGCCACGACGGCAACGTCGCGCCCTGGCTGGCGTGGGGCCCGTATCCGTGGGCGGCGGGCGCGAAGCCGCGCTCCGACGGGCTCACGTGGGTGCCGGGCGACTTCAATCCGTCGGACTACACGCACCCCGCGCAGGGCGCGCGGCAGAAGGTGGGCGCGATGCTCCTGCAGTTCTTCAAGACGTCGCCGGCCACGCGCTGCTGGTTCCTCGCAGGGCAGAGCTGCGCCTGACCGCGCGTCAGCGCAGCCCCATCTCGCGGTCCACGCGCGCGTTCAGGCGCGCGAAGCGCGGATCGGCGCGCACGGGATCGAGCCCGGGGTCGTAGCGGTTCCCGCGGTGCGGCCAGCGCCAGTCGGCGCGCTCGAACCACGCGAACGCGGTGTCCGCCTCGCCGAGCGCGACGTGCGCGCGACCGATGGAGAACGCCGCGTTGCGCAGGCGCTGCTCGTCGGGGAGCGACGCGACCTCGTGCAGGATCCGGCGCGCCTCGTCGCGACGGCCGGCGAGGGCCAGGACGTACGCCAGGTCCGCCCGGAAGTCCGGCACGAGCGGCGCCGCCTGCACGAGGCGCCGGAGCTCGCGCTCGGCGTCCGCGTGCCGCCCCGTCAGCGCGTGGAGGATGCCGAGCGCTCGACGCGAGAAGGGGTGGCTCGGATCGATCTCGAGCGCGCCGCGCGCGACGGCGATGGCGCCGTCGTACTCGCGCGCGAGCACCAGCTGATCGGCGTAGTTGGTGTGGCCCGAGAGGTTGAACGGGTCCAGGTCGTAGGCGCGGCGCGCCTCCCGCACGGCCTCGTCGATGCGCCCCGTGAGCCCGAGCAGCGCGCCGTACCAGTTGTGCGCCATCTCGTCGCCGGGGTTGAGCGCGAGCGTGCGCTGCAGCTCGCGCTCCGCCGCGGGCCAGTCGCGCTGCCAGAAGCGCAGCATCGCCAGCGCGCGGTGCGCCGGCGCCGAGGCGTCGTCGAGGGCCACCGCGCGCTCGGCCGCCCACTTGAGGTTCGCGTACGTCTCCACCTCGCGGTCCGCGAAGCCCGGGATGTACTGCGCGTAGCCGGTGAGGTACACGACCGCGAGCCCGGCGTACGCGTCGGCGTAGCCGGAGTCCCGCTCGATCGCGCGCCGGTAGTACGCGACGGCCTGCTCGTGCCCGGCCTGCGTGCGCTTCTGCCAGTGGTAGCGCGCGCGCAGGTACAGCTCGTACGCGCCCGGGTCGCGCGTCCCGCGCGCCGGGGCCGCGGCGCGCGGCGCGGCGAGCGTCAGCGCGAGGGCGTCGGCGACCTCGCGCGCGATGGCCTCCTGGACGGTGATGACGTCCACGAGCCGCCGATCGTAGCTCCGCGACCACAGGTGCTGATCGGTGCGCGCGTTGATCAGCTGCACCGCGATGCGCACGCGGTCGCCGTCGCGGCGCACGCTCCCTTCGAGCACGTGCGCGACGCCCAGCTCGTCCGCGATCTGCCGCAGCGGCGCGCGGCTCTGCTTGTAGTGCATCGCCGAGGTGCGCGAGATGACCTTGAGCGACGGCACGGCGGCGAGCTGCGTGATGAGCTCCTCGGTGATGCCGTCGCTGAAGTACTCGTTCCCGGCGTCCGCCGTCATGTTGGCGAACGGCAGCACGACGATCGACGGCGCCGCCGACGATGCGCGCTCCACGGGCGCCGGCGAGCGCTCCAGCGACACCGCGGTGCCGATCGCGACGACCGTCGCGACCACGGCGGCGAGCGCGCCGACCGTCGCGCGTCGCGAGAGGCGGAGTCGCGCGCGCACCGGCAGGAGCATCGCCTCGCCCGTCGCGAGGCCGAGCGCCAGCAGCTCGCGCTCCATCGCCCGCGCGGACTGGTAGCGCGCCTGGGGCGCCCGCGCGAGCGCGGTGTCCACGATCGTCGCGAGCGCGGGCGGCACGTCCCGGCGGTGCTCGACGAGCGGGTCGTGCCTCCCCTGCTGGATCCGCTCGAGCACCGCGCTCGCGACGTCGCCCGGGAACGGCCGCCGCCCCGCGAGCATCTCGTACAGCACCACGCCCAGCGACCAGACGTCGGAGCGATGGTCCACCGCGTCGCCGCGCGCCTGCTCGGGGCTCATGTACGCCACGGTGCCCATCGGCCCCACGGCGCCGCTCGCGGTCAGCGACGCGTCCGCGAGCTTCGCGATGCCGAAGTCGAGCAGCTTCACGACCCCGTCGGCCGTGAGGAAGACGTTCGACGGCTTCACGTCGCGGTGCACCACGCCCGCGCCGTGCGCCTTCGCGAGGCCGCGCGCGATCTGGATGGCGATCGCCACCGCGTCGCCGACGGGGAGCGGCCCACGCGCGATGCGCTCCTGCAGCGTCTCGCCGTCGTACAGCGGCATCGCGATGTACAGCCGGCCATCCGCGCTCTCGCCGATCTCGTGCACCGTGCAGATGTTCGGATGCTCGAGCGCCGCCACCGTGCGCGCCTCGCGGCGGAACCGCTCGGCCGCCGAGTCGTCGGCGTGGAAGCGCGGCTGCAGGAACTTGAGCGCGACGGTGCGACCCAGCTGCTCGTCGATGGCGCGGTGCACCACGCCCATGCCGCCGCCCGCGACGCGCGCGCCGACGCGGTAGCGGCCCACCCGCTCCGGCACGTCGGGCGTCGCGCCGGGGCCACGCAGCCGCGCGGTGAGCGGCGCGACGTCCACCGCGAGCCGATCGAGCGCGCCGGAGCCGTCGTGCGCCGCGAGCAGCGACTCCACCTCGCGACGCAGCCCGGGATCATCGGCGCAGGCCGCGTCCAGATACGCGACGCGACACGATGGCTCGTGCTCGAGCGCCGCGCCCACGATCTCCGCCACGCGCGCCCAGCGCCCGCGCGTCCCGCCGGAGGTCACTGCGCCAGCTCGCGATTGAGGTAGGCGCGGGCGATGGCCCACTCGCGCTTCACCGTCGCGGGCGAGGTGCCGAGCGCCTCCGCGGTCTCCTCGATGCTCATGCCGCCATAGAAGCGGCACTCCACCACGCGCGCCGTGCGCTCGTGCAGCGCCGCGAGCCGCTCCAGCGCCTCGTCGAGCGCGATCAGCTGGTCGCTGCGCGCGACGGCCATGCCGACCGCGTCGTCGAGCGCCACCGTCGCGACGCCGCCGCCGCGCTTCTGTGCGCGGCGCGCGTTCGCGTAGTCGATCAGGATCCGGCGCATCGCCTGCGAGGCGGCCGCGAGCACGTACGCGCGGCTCGGCCACCGGACGTGCTCGAGGCGCGCGAGCTGGAGATAGGCCTCGTGCACCAGCCCGGTCGTGCCGAGGGTGTGCCCCGTCCGCTCGCCGTCGAGGTGGCGATGCGCGACGCGACGCAGCTCGGCGTACACCGCCGCGTAGAGGTCGTCGAGCGCCCGGCCGGACGGTGGGGGCGTCGTGGGTTCGGACGTGGGGGGCATCCGGGCCGATCATATCCGGCCTCGGCAGGGGGCGGAAGAGCGCCGTGAGCCGATCCAGGGGCGGTTTCCCGCTTCTACGTCGCATCGACCGGCCGGCGCCCGAGGACCACCGCGCCCGGTCGCCTTCCCCACAACAGAGGTGCTCCATGCGCATCGCCCGCTTCCTGCCCCTGCCGCTCCTCGCCGCTGCCGCCGTCTCCTGCCGCGACGCGGCCGCGGACGCGCCCACCGCGCCGGCGCCGCCGCTCGCCCCGTCGGCGGCGCGCAGCGCGAGTCGGTCCGCGGCGGATCCGGTCGTGATCCCGGCGCCGAACGGCTTCGTCTCCACGGTGCTGGCGCGCGGCAGCTTCGTCGACGCCATCGACGCGACCTTCCGGATCAAGCACCACACGGCGACGCGGGTCGTCCACGTCGACGACCCGACGCAGATGGTGATGGCGCGCATCACCATCGCGCCGGGCGGCGCCCTGCCGTGGCACACGCATCCGGGACCGGCCCTCGTCACGGTCGCGGCGGGCGCCCTCACGGTCGTCGACAGTGAGGGGTGCGAGGCGCACACCTATCCGGCGGGGACCTCGTTCATGGACTCCGGGCAGGGGCACGTGCACACGGCCTTCAACGGCGGGAACGTCGAGATGGTGCTGTACGTGACCTACCTCGACGTGCCGGTCGGGCAGTCGCCGCTGGTCGTGGCGAGCAATCCGGGCTGCTGAAGCGCGGAGCGGAACGAGGAGCGGGGCGCGGTGCGGGAGAGCTCCCGCACCGCGCCCCGCTCGACGCGTCGGGATGACGGCGCCCGGCGCATCGCACGTCGTCACGGATGACGGGACAGGGAATGTCGGCGGCGCGGCGCATCGTCAGGGTCGGTGTTACCGTTCCGGTCGCACGCCACCCTTCCCTCGCACTCCCAGCCGGTCGCCATGGTCGGTGAGCTCCGCGCCCAGATCCGCCAGCCGGGCCCGTTCCGGAGCCTCGAAGCCGAGGCCTACCTGAACGTCCTCCGCACCTCCACCGCGCTGCTGGCCGAGCTGGTGGAGCTGCTGCGGCCGCACGAGCTCACGCAGCCGCAGTACAACGTGCTGCGCATCCTCCGCGGCGCCGGCGAGCAGGGGCTGCCGAGCGGGGAGATCGGCGAGCGGATGGTGAGCCGCGAGCCGGATATGACGCGCCTCCTCGACCGCATGGAGGCGCGCGGCTTCGTCTCGCGGCAGCGCGGCCCCGCCGACCGGCGCGTGGTCACGGCGCGGATCACCGACGAGGGGCGCCGCGTCGTCGATGCGCTCGACGTCCCCGTGCAGGAGATGCACGCGCGCCAGCTCGGCCACCTCTCGGAGGAGGAGCTGCGCACGCTGGTCGCGCTGCTGGAGCGCGCGCGGCGGGAGCCCCAGCAGCGCGGCTCCCGTCCGGTCGGCGACGGCTAGCGATAGAAGTAGTACTCCGCCGTGTAGGGCACCTGCCGCACCTCGCCGGGCGCGGTGCCCGGCGTGCCCGGCGCCCGGCCGCCCACGGTGTTGACGCGCTGGATCGCGACCACGCGGCCGAAGATGCCGGCGTGCGACTCGGGCGTGGCGCGCAGCAGCAGCCAGGGGATCGCGTCCGCGTCCACCGTGCACGCCACCGGTGACGCCCCGCGCACCGTGCTGCCGCCCGCGTGCACCCAGGTCGGTCCGGCGAAGTGGGTGCCGACCTGTCCGGTGAACCCCGCGTCGGCGTAGAGCGCCGCGGACGGCCCCTCGAACGCCCAGCTCGCGCCGTTCCACCGGTAGATCTGCACGCCGCGCGCGTAGAGATGCGCGGCGACCACGCTCCCCTCGGGCGCACGCAGCTGCCCGCACGCGCCGAGGTCCACGCCCCGGCGGAAGGCCGGCGCCTCGCGCGGGCCGAGCGTCCTCTCGCCGCCGCATGCGGCCGCCGAAGCCACGATCGCGGCGACGCGCATCGCGTGCGCCGTCCGGTGCCATCGAGTGCTGTGCATCCCGTCCTCCGTGTGTGGTGATGTCGCTGTCGTGTCGATGTCGCTGGGCACACGGGAAGGCGCGGGATCCCATCGAAACGAGCCACGGACCGCCCGAGCAGTCACGTGGCTCGATCCGGCGACCGGTTGCGCCTACAGCGGCACACCGGTTCGACCACACCTCCGCGACCTGGAGCCTTCGATGGAATACACGACCACCGCGAGCAGCGTCGCGCCGCGCGACCTGGCGCCCGCCATCCGTCACGACGCCGACGCACTCACCGAGCGCTCGCTCCGCATCTGGGGCGCCGGCGACTACGACCGCATCGCCGCCGGCTTCCGCCACGAGGCCGACGCGTTCGTCGCCCGGCGCTCGCTCCGCACCGGCGACGTGGTGCTCGACGCCGCGTGCGGCTCGGGCAACCTCACCATCCCGGCGGCGCGCACCGGCGCGACGGTCACGGGGCTCGATCTCGTGCCCGCGCTGCTCGCCGACGCCGCGCGGTGGGCGCGCGGCGAGCGCCTCACCATCGCGCTCGACCAGGGCAACGCCGAGGCGCTGCCGTACGCGGACGGCCGGTTCGACGTCGTGATGTCGATGTTCGGCGTGATGTTCGCCGCGCGCCCCGAGCGCGTCGCGGCCGAGCTGGCGCGCGTGACGCGCCGCGGTGGCCGCCTGGCGCTCGCGAACTGGACGCGCACGGGCTTCACCGGCCGCATGCTCGCGATGCACGCCGCCGTCGTCCCGCCGCCGGCCGGCGTGCCGAGCCCCCTGCTGTGGGGCGACGAGACGCACGTGCGCGCGCTGCTCGGTGAGGATCAGTGGGAGATCGCGACGACGCTGCGCACGCTGACGTTCCGCTTTCCGCACGTGCCCGCGGAGACGGCCGCGCTGTTCGGCGCCACGTACGGCCCGACGGTGCGCACGCTCGAGGCGCTGGAGCCCGCGCGCCGCGCGCCCTTCATGGCCGACCTCACCGCGCACTGGTCGCAGCACCAGCGCGCGACCGGCGCCACGACCGAGGTCGACGCCGAGTACCTCGAGGTCGTCGCGGTCCGGCGCTGACGCCACCGCTGCTCGCATCACTCACGCATCCGACTCTCCAGGAGCCACTTCGATGACTTCCCTCTCCACTCGCGCCGTGCGCCGCACCCTCGCCTTCGCGACCGTCGCGCTGGCCGCCTGCCAGGACCCCGTCGCCGTCGGCGATGCGGTGCGCCCGAACGCCGCGGTGACGGCGAGCCCCTCCACCGCCGACGCGACGCTGGCGTGGAACGAGGTCGCGCGCGATCTCGTCGCGAAGCACTCGACGAGCGCGCCCGCCTCGATCCGCACCTTCGCGCTGCTCAGCGTCGCGCAGCACAACGCGATCGTCGCCGCGGAGCAGCGGTCGCGCGTGTCCGACCGCGGCGCTATCGCGGGCGCGTCCGCCGCGGTGCTGACGTACGTCTATCCGCAGGAGGCCGCGTTCCTCGCGACGCTGGCGAGCGCGCAGCGCGCGGCCGCGCCGTCGCCCGACCGCGCGCACGACGACTTCGCCGCCGGCGAGGCGGTCGGGCAGATGGCCGCCGCGCCGCTCATCACGCGAGCGCAGACGGACGGCTACTTCGCGCCGTTCACCGGCACGGTGCCGGTGTGCGCGGCGTGCTGGCAGGCGGTGCCCACGCCGCCCGCGTTCGCGACGCTCGGCCAGGCGAAGCCGTACTTCCTCGCGCACGCGGCGCAGTTCCGTCCGGCGCCGCCGCCGGCCTTCGGCTCGCCCGCGTACCTCGCCGCGCTCGCGGAGGTGCGGCAGATCGCGGACACGCGCACCGCGGCGCAGGACTCGATCGCGAAGTTCTGGGCGCTGCCGGCCGGCACCGTCGGCGCGCAGGGCTACCTCAACGCCGTCGCCGCGGAGCTGCTGCGGCGCTACCACCGCTCGGAGCGCGAGGCCGCGCACACGCTGGCGCTGCTCAACGTCGCGGCCTACGACGCCATCGTCGCGAGCCACGAGGCCAAGTTCCACTACTGGCTGATCCGGCCGAGCCAGGCGGATCCCGCGATCGTGCGCGCGATCGGGCTGCCGAGCTTCCCCTCGTATCCGTCCAACCACGCGACGCTCGTGACCGTGGCGGCGGCCGTGCTCGGCGCACAGTTCCCCAGCGAGCGCGCGCGGCTCGACGCGATGGCCGAGGAGGGCGCGATGTCGCGCGTCTACGGCGGCATCCACTACCGCTTCGACGCCGACGCCGGGCTCGCGCTCGGCCGGCGGATCGCGGCCTGGACGCTCGCGCAGGCGCCGTCGCGGCGTGCGCCGTTCGTGCTGCGGTAGCACGCGGCGACGAGCAGCCGCGACCCATGCGCATCGAGGCCCACGACCGTGATGCACGACACGTGGAGCACGCGCTCCCAACGGGCGGCCGTTCTTGCCGCCCGCCCGAGGGAGCCGCAAGTTGGGAGCGTCGCGCGGCGCCCGGCCGCGCGACGCTCCGTCACGGTGCACGCCGGTGCACCGGTCCCATCTCGCGCATGCTGGCATCCCAGGCTGGCGGCCCGGTCACCGCACTCCTCGCGAAGGCCGGCGCGGGCGACGCGTCCGCGCTCTCCGACGTGTTCCCGCTGATCTACGGCGAGCTGCACCGGCTCGCCGAGCGGCAGCTGCGGCAGGAGCCGGACGGCCACACGCTGAGCCCGACGGCGCTGGTCCACGAGGCCTACATGCGCCTCGTCGACTACTCGCGCATGGAGTGGAGCGGCCGCGCGCACTTCCTCGCCGTCGCGTCGACGGCGATGCGGCGGATCCTCGTGGAGCACGCGCGCGGCCATCGGAGCGCCAAGCGCGGCGGCGCGCTGCGCCGCGTCCCCATCGACTCGGTGGAGCTGGGCACCGACGAGCGCTCCGAGCTGCTGCTCGCGCTCGACGAGGCGCTCGTCCGGCTGCAGGCGCTCGACCGGCGGCAGGCGCAGGTGGTGGAGTGCCGCTTCTTCGGCGGCCTGACCGAGGAGGAGACGGCGGAGGCGCTCGGCATCGGGCTGCGCACGGCCAAGCGCGACTGGGCCAAGGCGCGCAGCTGGCTCCACCGCGAGCTGTACGGCGACCGCCCCATGTGACGCAGGAACGCTCGGAGGACACGTGAGCGGATCGACGACCGATCGGTTCCGGCGCGCCGACGCGATCTTCGACGCCGCGCTCGACCTGCCGGACGACGAGCAGACGGCGTACGTCGCGCGCGCCTGCGCCGACGACGTCGAGCTGCGCGACGAGGTGCTGGAGCTGCTGCGCGCCAGCCACAGCGACGGCGGCTTGCTCGACGGCGCGGCGGCACCGATCGCGGCGCTGCTCGCCGACAGCGGGGCCGCGGCCGACGTGGAGGTTCCCACGCGCGTCGGCGCGTATCGCGTCGTGCGCGAGATCGGGCGCGGCGGGATGGGCCGCGTGTTCCTCGCGGAGCGCGCGGACGCGGAGTTCGACCAGCGCGTCGCGCTCAAGCTGCTGCAGCACGCGTCGCCGGGGCTCGTGCGCCGCTTCCTCGCGGAGCGCCGCATCCTGGCGCGGCTGGAGCACCCGGCCATCGCGCGCCTGATCGACGGCGGCGTGGCGGCGAACGGGCTGCCGTACTTCGCGCTCGAGTACGTCGAGGGCGAGCACGTCGACCGGTACTGCGCCGCGCGCGAGCTGTCGCTGGACGCGCGGCTCGCGCTCGTCGCGCGCGTGTGCGAGGCGGTGAGCTACGCGCACCGCCACCTGGTGATCCATCGCGACCTCAAGCCGTCCAACATCCTCGTCACGCCGTCGGGCGACGTGAAGCTGCTCGACTTCGGCATCGCGAAGCTGCTGGACGACGGCGAGGCGGACGACACGCGCACCGAGCTCCGCATGCTGACGCCGGAGTTCGCGGCGCCGGAGCAGGTGCGCGGCGCGCCGGTGAGCACCGCCACGGACGTGTACGCGCTAGGCGTGCTGCTCTACCTGCTGCTCACGGGCGAGCGGCCCTACGAGGTGCGCGGGCGCTCGCCCGCCGAGATCGAGCGGATCGTGTGCGACACCACGCCGGTGCCACCGTCGGCCCGCGCGCCCGAGACGTTGCGCCGCCGGCTGCGCGGCGACCTCGATCTGATCGTGATGACGGCGCTGCAGAAGTCCGAGGCGCGACGCTACCCGACGCCGGCCGCGCTCGCGCAGGACCTGGAGCGCTTCCGCACGGGACGGCCCATCCGCGCGCGCGCCGACAGCGCGGCGTACCGCATCCGGCGGTTCGTCGGGCGGCATCGCGCGGGCGTGGCGGCCGCCGCGGCGCTCGTGCTCGCGCTGGCCGGCGCCGCCAGCCGGGAGCGCGTGCTGCGCACGCGGGCGGAGGTCGCGCTCGACCGGGCGACGGAGGTCGAGCGGTTCCTGGTCGGCGTGTTCGACGTCGCCGATCCGTACGCGACGGCGTCGGCGGACAGCGGCAGGGTCACCGCGCGCGAGCTGCTCGACCGCAGCGCGCGGCGCATCGACTCGACGCTCGCGGGACAGCCGGAGGTGCAGGCGGAGCTGCGCACGGCGCTGGGCCGCGTGTACGCCAACCTGGGGCTCTACGACCAGGCGACGCCACTGCTGCGGCAGTCGCTCGCGCAGCGCACGGCGCTGCACGGCGCGGAAGGTGCCGCGATCGCGGCGAACCTCGACCTGCTCGGCGCCGCGCTCACGCAGCAGGACCGGTACGACGAGGCGGAGCCGCTGCTGCGCCGCGCGCTCGCGCAGCGGCGGCGGCTGCTCGGCGACCGCGACACGGCGACGGCCGCGAGCCTGGTGCGGCTCGCGACGCTGATGGAGCAGCGCAACCAGTACGAGCCCGCCGAGCCGCTCTATCGCGAGGCGCTGGACATCTACCGCACCGCGCTCGGCGACACGGCCGTGCAGGTCGGCAGCGCCCTGAACAACCTCGGGCTGGTGCGCTACAACCGGGGCGCGTACGCGGACGCGGAGGCCCACTACCGGCAGGCGCTCGCCATCGTGCGGCAGCGCCTCGGCGAGGACCACCCGCTGACCGCGGAGGTGATGCACAACCTCGCGCAGACGCTCCAGCTGCGCCGCGAGTTCGCGGAGGCGGAGCGCTACTATCGCGCGTCGCTGCAGGCGAAGCGGCGCGCGCTCGGCGACGCGCACCCGAGCGTCACCATCGGCATCAACAACCTCGCGCAGTTCCTCACCGTCAACTCGACGCGGCTGGACGAGGCGGAGGCGCTGGCGCGCGAGGCGATCGCGCTCGATCGCCGGACGTTCGGCCCGCGCCACTCGTACGTGGCCGAAGGGCTGCGGAACCTGGGCGTCGTGCTGCGGACGAAGGGCGACTTCGCGGCGGCCGAGCGCGCGCTGCGCGAGGCGCTGGAGATGGACCGCGCGCTGCTCGGCGAGCCGCACCGGAAGGTCGCGACCATCTACGCCCACCTCGCGCAGACCGTCTACCAGACCGGCGACGCGCGCGAGGCCGTGCGGCTGATGCGGGAGTCGCTCGCGCAGTACCGCGCGCTGCTGGGCGACGGCCACGTCAACACGCTCGTCACCGCGGGCAACCTCGGGCGCATGCTGGCGGCGACGGGCGACGCCGCGGAAGCGGAGCGGCTGCTCCGCGCGACGCTGAGCCGGACGGACACGACGAAGAGCGAGCATCGCCGCGGCTACGTCGACGCCCGGCGCTCCCTCGGCGAGGCCGTGCTGGCGCAGGGGCGGGCGGGCGAGGCGCTGCCGATCCTCGCGGAGGCGCTCGCGGCATCGCAGGCGCGCAATGGTCCCGACAACTGGCGCACCGCGGAGGCGCAGCTCACGTACGGTCGTGCGCTCGCAGCCTTGCGGCGGCACGCCGAGGCGCGGCCGCTGCTGCTGGCCGCGAGCGCGACGCTCGAGCGGCAGCGCCGCACGCAGCCGCGACTCGCCGCCGCCGCCGCCGCGGTGGCGCGGCTGCCGGAATCGTAGGCAGGCGCGGCGCCCGCGCTATCGGCGCGCGGCGGAGGTGCCCAGCAGACCGCTGACGGCCACCGAGAGCTCGTGCGGCGAGAACGGCTTGCTGAGCAGCCGGGTCTCGGGCCGGGCGCCGTCGCGGCCCGTCACGTGGTCGATCGCGTAGCCCGTCATGAAGAGCACGGGCACGTCCCGCCGGAGCTCGCCGAAGCGCTCCGCGAGCTCCGTCCCGCTCATCGCCGGCATCACCACGTCGGTGACGAGGAGGTCGATGGGGCCGTCGTGCCAGCGGGCGACCGCCAGCGCCTCCACGCCGTTCCGCGCGCTCAGCACGCGACAGCCCTGCCGTCGCAGCACCCGCTCGGCCAGCGCGCGCACGATCGCCTCGTCCTCCACCAGCAGCACCGTCGCGCCCTCGGGCGCGGGCGCCGGCGGCACCTCCCGCGCACGCGCGACGTCGCGCGTCGCAACCGTCGCTCCCGGCAGCAGCACGCTGAACGTCGCGCCCTCGCTCGGCACGCTGTCCGCCCACACGACACCGCCGCTCTGCCGCACGATGCGGTACACGGTGGAGAGCCCGAGCCCGGTCCCCTTGCCCGGCTCCTTCGTCGTGTAGAAGGGCTCGAACATGTGCGCCATCGTGCGCTCGTCCATCCCGCAGCCGGTGTCGCGCACGCGAATGCGCGCGTACTCGCCGGGTGCGACGGACGGATGACGGCCGCGCGCCCCGGCGGGCACCGCCACGACGTCGACCTCGATCGTGAGCCGGCCGCCGGACGGCATCGCGTCGCGGGCGTTGACGACGAGGTTCATCACCACCTGCTCCAGCTGCACGCGATCGACGAGCGCGTGCACCGGTGCGGCGCCCTCGCTCACGACGAACTCGATGTGCTCGCCGATGAGCCGCTCCAGCATCCGCCGCATCTCGCCGATCACGCGGCGCGTGTCGACCACCTGCGGCGTCAGCGCCTGCCGGCGGCTGAACATGAGGATCTGCTGGGTGAGCTCCGCCGCACGATCGGCGGCGCCCTTCACCTCCACGAGGTCCGCGTGGTTGGGATCCTCGGGCGGCACCTGCGCCAGCAGCATCGACGTGTAGCCGGTGATGACGGTGAGCAGGTTGTTGAAGTCGTGCGCGACGCCGCCCGCCAGCCGGCCGATGGCGTCCAGGCGCTGCGCCTGCTGCAGCTGCTCCTCGACCGCGAGGTGCTCCGTCACGTCGCGCGCGTTCACGACGAAGCCGCCGATCGCCGGCTCGTGCCGCAGATCCGTGATCCGCAGCTGCAGCCGGCACCAGCCGCCGCGCTTCGAGCGGACGCGGACCGGCCGCGACGGCCCCGCGCTGCCGTCGCGCACGACGGCCTCGCGCAGCCCGGCGAGGTACTCCACGTCCTCGTCGTGGATCAGCGCCCGCAGGTCCATCGCCGCGAGGTCCGCGGCCGTGTAGCCGAGGACCCGCGCGTGTGCGGGGCTCGCGTAGACGAGGCGCTGGGAGGCGTCGACGATCGCCACCAGATCGAACGCATGCTCGACGAGCAGCGCGAGGCGCCGGTCCTCGTCGCCGTGCACGTTCGCCGGCGCGCCGTCGTCGCCGGCCGGACGGCGATTCGTCACCCGACGCCGCTCCACGCGCTCCCGGAACACTGCTCCTCCGCCTGCTCTGACATCGCCCTCGGCCATCCCGCCGCGCCATCCGTCGGCCACCGCGACCGCTCGTGCACCGGCACGGGAAGCCTAGACGCCCCGCGCGGCCGGCGCGTCGCACGAACGCACAGTCTTGCGCTACCCCGATGGTGGTAGGCGCCGCGCGAGCGCACCACCGGTCTACCACCAAAGTGGTATTGCGGCGTCCGTGGCCGCGGCGCTTCGTACGATCGTGACGATTCGCGTAATGACGGTCGACGACCACCCCATCGTGCGGGCGGGCATCCGCGCGCTGATCGAGAACGAGGCCGACATGACCGTGGTCGCGGAGGGCGGCGACGGGGCGGAGGCCGTCGCGCTCTTCGAGGCGCACCGGCCCGACGTCGTGCTCATGGACCTCCGGCTCCCGCGCCTCGACGGCGTCGGCGCCACGCGCGCGATCGTCGCCGCCCACCCGGCCGCGCGCATCGTCGCGCTCACCAGCTACGACGGCGACGCGGACATCTATCGCGCCCTCGACGCCGGCGCCTGCGGCTACCTGATCAAGGACATGCTGGGCACGGAGGTCGTCGGGGCCGTGCGCAGCGCCGCCACCGGCAAGCGCGTGATCCCCACCGAGGTCGCCAACCGGCTGGCCGAGTTCGTGCCGCGGGTCGACCTGACGGCGCGCGAGATCGAGGTGCTGCGCCTCGCCGCCAAGGGGCTGCGCAACCGCGCCATCGCGCAGCGCATCGGCCGCACCGAGGCGACCGTGAAGGTGCACCTGCGCAACGTGATGGCGAAGCTCGGCGTCGACGATCGCACCGAGGCCGTGATGATCGCGCTGCAGCGCGGCGTCATCCACCTCGACGACTGAGCGCGTCTCCCGGCTCGCTCGCGACGCGCCGCCCCGCGCACGGCACGCGCAGCGCGATCGTCGTCCCCTCGCCCCGCGCGCTGGCCACGGTGAGCGTGGCGCCGATGCGGTCGGCACGCTCGCGCATGCCGATCAGGCCCCAGTGGCCGGCGTAGCTGCGGAAGCCCGCGTCGAACTCGAAGCCCTGCCCATCGTCGGCGACCGTCAGGTGCACGGCCCCGCGCGCGTAGCGCAGTCGCAGCTCGATGCGGCGCGCCGCGGCGTGCCGCACCGCGTTGGCGACCGCCTCCTGCGCCACGTGATAGATCGCGTCGTGGACGAGCCGCGGCAGCGCGCGCGGCGTGCCCTGCACCGCCGACTCCACGGCTGGCCCCGCCCCGCCTGCCGCGCGCCGCGCCATGTCGAGCAGCGCGCGCGGCAGCCCGCCCTCGCCCGCCACCGGCCCGCGCAGGTCCCACACGGCCCGGCGCGCGTCCCGGCTCGTCGCCTCGGCCAGCGCCATCATCCGCTCCAGCACCTCCGCCGCGCCCTCGGGCGAGCGGCGCACGTGCGGCAGCGTGGCGCGCAGCTGCAACGCGATTCCCGTCACGCCCTGCAGCAGCGTGTCGTGGATCTCGCGCGCCATGCGGGTGCGCTCCTCCAGCACGCCGGCGAAGCGCGCCTCCATCGCGCGCGCGCGGGCGCGCTGCCGGGCACGGGCGCGCTTGCCCGCCGCCGCGGCGGCGTCGGCGCGGCGGCGCCGCTCCTCGTACGCGCGCCCCGCCGCGATCGCGGCCGCGACCTGTCCCGCCACCAGCTCCAGGAAGCTGCGGTACCCCGGGTCCAGCGCGCGCCGCGCGCTCACCCCGACCACGAGCACCGCCTCCGGCCGCTCGCACCCCGGCGGCGCGAGCGGGATGGCGAGCGCCACGCGCGGCGCGAACGGCCAGTCGCCCCCGGGCAGCGCTCCGAAGCGCGTCGCGACGTCGTCCACCGTGAGCGTCTCGTCGCGGGCGAGCGCCGCCGCGATCGGCCAGCCGGGCGCCGGGGCGGTCAGCGTGAGCGCGACGCGCTCGGGGCTCGCCGGCCCGCCCGCGGCGAGTCCGGCCGCGCCCACGAGGTGTGCCTCGCCGCCGGCCGCGTCGGGCGCGTAGAGCAGCGCGAACGGCACGTCCGCGGGATGCCGCGCCAGCTCGGCCATGCTGCGCGCGTGCGCGTCCTCCACCGACCGCACGCGTGCCGCCTCGGCCGCGAGCGCGCGCAGCACCTCGGTGCGCCGCGCGCTCAGCACGCGGTCCGTCGTCTCGGTGAGCACGAGCAGCACGCCGCCCACGCCGCCGGCGCCGTCCGCGACCGGCTCCAGCCGGCAGCTGACGTACGCCTCCTCCACGCGCCCGTTGCGGGCGACGCAGCTCAGGTGGTCCTCCACGACCGTGGGCTGCCCGTCCTGCCGCACGGCCGCGAGGCGCGGGCCCAGCGCGGGGTCGTGGAGGAGCGGCCACTTCTCGCGGCTGGACGCGCCGATCAGGTCCGCGCGCCCGTCCACGGCCAGCAGCCGCGCGAACGCGTCGTTGCAGAGGTGCAGCGGCTCCGTGCCCCACGCGAGCGCCGCCGGCTGCAGCGCGGCGAACAGGGAGCGGACGGCCTGCCGCAGCGGCTGCGGCCACCGCTCGGGACTGCCCAGCGACGTCGCCGCCCAGTCGTGCGCGCGCACGCACGCGCCCATCGCGCCGCCGCCGCTCAGGAAGTCGAGCGCGTCGTCGCACGTCGCCTCGACGGCCGGGACGATGGCGAGCGTCACCGCCGACGCACGCGCCGCGCGCACGCGGCCCACCGGCGCCTCAGCCCTGCATCGCGGCACGGATCGCCTCGAACAGCGCGTCGTCGGTGAACGGCTTGTGCAGGCGCGGCACGGGCCCCGCCTGCCGCAGGAGCTCCTGCGTGCCCGGATCGTCGCGGCCGGTGACGAGCACCGCCGGCACCGCCTCCCCGCGCGCGTCCAGCGCCCGCAGCAGCGCCACCCCGCTCATGCCGGGGAGGTTCACGTCCGCCACCAGGCAGTCGATCGCCGTCGCGCGCCGCGCCGACAGCAGCTCCTCCGCGGACGCGAACGTCAGCGCGTCGAACTGCGCGGACCGCAGCAGCTGGCGCAGCGCGGTGCGCACGCCGGCGTCGTCCTCGACGACCGCGATCGTGGTGCGGGGGGAAGCCATGGAGTGGAGGGTAGCCCCCGGGCGCCGGGCATCGCCATCACACCTTGGTACGATGCGCCGCGGCGCGCGCCGTCAGGCGTCGGGCGCGCGCACCGGCCCGGCGCGCTCGACGAGCCGCACCAGCTCCGCGACGGAGCCCACCGCGAGCTTCCGCATCACGCGCCCGCGGTGCTGCTTCACCGTCTGCTCCGCGGCGCCCAGCGCGGCGCCGATCTGCTTGTTGGTGCGGCCGGTGACGATCAGCGCGAGCACCTCCAGCTCGCGCGGCGTCAGGCGCGCCATGCGCGCGCGCAGCTCGGCCAGCGTGCGGCGCTCCGCGCGCGCGGCGGCGTCGCGCGCCAGCGCGTGGTGGATCGCCGCCAGCAGCTCCTCCTCCTGGAACGGCTTGGCGAGGAACTCCACCGCGCCCGCCTTCATCGCGCGCACGCTCATCGGGATCGTGCCGTGCCCGGTGATGAAGATGACCGGGATCGGGACCTCGGCGCCGTCCAGCGCGCGCATGAGATCGAGGCCGCTCCCGTCGGGCAGCTGCACGTCGAGCACGAGGCACGCCGGCGCCTCGGCGCGCGGATGGCGCAGGAAGTCGGTCGCCGACGCGAACGTCTCCACGCGCAGCCCCACCGAGCGGATCACGCTGCCCAGCGCCTGGCGCACCGAGAGGTCGTCGTCCACCACGTACACGATCGGGTCGGTGGCGACCATCACGCGTCCCCGTTCCCTCCCGGCAGCGTGATCGCGATCGTCGCCCCCGCGCCCTCGTTCGGCGTCGCCGCGATGCGCCCGCCGTGCGCCTCGACGATCGAGCGGCTGATGGCGAGGCCGAGCCCGAGGCCACCCGGCTTGGTCGAGAAGAAGGGCTCGAACAGCTGCGCGGCGCTGGCCGGGTCCAGCCCCTTCCCGCGATCCGACACCGCGACACGCACGCCGCCCGCGCCGTCGTCCTGCGACGCGATCTCCAGCAGCCGCTGGCTCTCCGGCACCTCCGCCATCGCCTCGATCCCGTTCAGCACGACGTTCACGAGCACCTGCTGCAGCTGCACGCGATCGCCGCTCACCATCGGGAGGCCGTCGCGCAGCGCCACGCGCAGCGTCACGCCCTGGCGGTCGATCTCGCCGCGGGTGAACGCGAGCGCCTCGCCGACCACCTCGTTGAGCGACAGCGGCTGCTTCTCCGGCGCGCCGCCGTGCAGCAGCGCCCGCACGCGCGCGATCACCTGCGCCGCGCGCGTCCCGTCGCGCACCACGCGCTCGGCGGCCTCGCGCGCCTCGGCGAGGTCGGGCGGATCGAGCGCGAGCCAGCGGCGGCACGCGTTGCCGTTCATCACCACGGCGGCCAGCGGCTGGTTGACCTCGTGGGCGATGGACGCCGTGATCTCGCCGAGCGTCGTCACGCGCGTCACGCGGGCGAGCGCGGCCCGCGCCTCGTCGCGCATCTCGTCCGCGCGCCGGCGTGCGGTGACGTCGCTGTTGGTCTCCAGGATCCCGACGGGCCTTCCTTCGGCGTCCGTCTGCAGCGACCAGCGGCTCGTGACGATGACGCGCGCGCCGTCCCGCGTCGTCTGTACCAGCTCGCCCTCCCACCGGCCGGTGCGATACAGCTCCGCCTCGATCGCGGACTTCGGGATCGGGAAGACGGTGCGGAGCATCGCATGGCTCGACCGGCCGCAGGCCTCCTCGCTGGTCCAGCCGTACAGCTCCGTCGCGCCGCGGTTCCAGTACGTGGTGACGTCCCCGCCGTCGCGCACGTAGATGCCGTCGTGCGTCAGGTCCAGCAGGCTCGCCTGCTTCCGGACCTCCACCGCCATGCGCTCGCGCTCGGCGATCTCGGTGCGCAGGTCGGCGTTCGCGGCCCGCAGGTCGTGCATGCGCGCCGTGAGCTCGTCGCGCGCCACCAGGAGCGCGTCCGTCGTGCGCTGCTGGATCGCCGTCAGCCACGCCACGAGCACCACCGAGACCGTGTAGACGGCCAGGAACGCCCAGTCCTCCTCGGTCGCCACCGAGAGGCTGTAGAGCGGCTCGGTGAAGAAGTAGCTGATGGACAGCGACGCGATGGCGACGGTCACCAGCCCCGGGCCGATGCCGCCGTACCAGGCGGCGAACAGCACGGCCGGCGTGAGGATCTCGTCGCCGAGCTCGGCGTGGCCCACCGACACCGCGACGGCGACGCTCAGCACCATCAACGCGACGGGTGCGGCGTACCGGACGACCGGGGATCGCGACCGGAGTCGGAGCAGCGCCTGCGGGAGCGAGCCCGTGGTCATGCCGTGCATCTCGAGGCGAGGGAGCGGGTGGCGCCGCGCGAGGGTCCGCCACGAGACTGCGGTCGAACCTCGATGGTGACAAGAGCGGCAGGAAACGTCCCCGGCGCTGACTCGTAATACCGGCATGACGCACCCCGACGGCGCATTCCTCGAGCTCCAGGCGGCCCTCGCCGGCGAGTATTCCCTCCAGCGCGAGCTCGGCCGCGGCGGCATGGGGATCGTGTACCTCGCGCGCGACGTGCAGCTCGACCGCGACGTCGCCATCAAGGTGCTCCCGCCGCACCTCGGCACCGCCGAGTCGCGCGAGCGCTTCCTGCGCGAGGCGCGCACCGCCGCCGGGCTGTCGCATCCGCACATCGTCCCCATCCACCGCGTCGGGGAGGCGAGGGGGTTCGTCTTCTTCGTGATGAGCTACGTGGAGGGCGAGACGCTCGGCGAGCGGCTGCGCACGCGCGGCCCCCTCGCGCCGGCCGAGGCCACGCGCGTGCTGCGCGAGGTCGCGTGGGCGCTCGCCTACGCGCACGGCCGCGGCATCGTCCATCGCGACGTGAAGCCGGACAACATCCTGCTGGAGGGCGGCACCGGCCGGGCGCTGGTCACCGACTTCGGCATCGCGCACGGTGGCGCGCACGCGGGGCCCGGGACCGAGCCGGGGAGGATCATGGGCACCGCCCACTTCATGAGCCCCGAGCAGGCCGCGAGCGAGACCGTCGACGGCCGCAGCGACCTGTACGCGCTGGGCGTGGTCGGCTACCTGGCGGTGAGCGGCCGCCTGCCGTTCGAGGCGCCGAGCCTCCCGGCGCTGCTGGTGCGCCAGGCGACCGAGGAGCCGCCCAGCGTGCTGCGCGTGGCGCCGGGCCTCCCGCCCGCGCTGGGCGCGGCGATCGACCGGTGCCTCGTCCGCGACCCGGACGGCCGCTTCCGCGATGGCGAGGCGCTGGCCGCGGCGCTCGCGCCGACGACCGACGCCCGGCCCGCGCTGCCGCCGACGCTGCGCGCGTGGCTGGCCGCGCGGAACCCGCTCCTCGTCCCCTACCTGGGATGGTCCGCGGGCTTCACCGCGCTCGCCCTGGGGAACGCGTACGCCAACGCGACGGGCAATCCCGGCTCGCACTGGTACGACGTGGCGATGCTGACGGTGGCCGCGTCGCTCCCGCTCTTCCCGACCGTCGGCTTCCACCTCAACCAGGCGCGCCGGCAGTTCCGGGCCGGGCACTCGCTCGCCGACCTGCGCACGGCGCTCGAGGTCGCGCGGCGCGAGCGGGCGGAGACGGACGCGATCGCGCTCGAGCCGCAGGAGACGCGCTCGCACCGCGTGCTGCGCGTCGCCACCGTCGCCGCGGCGCTCTGGCTCGCCGCCACGTTCGTGCTGGTCGTCGAGGGGACGCTGCACGAGAACAGGGTCAGCTTCCTCTGGTTCCTCGTGCCCCTGCTCACGACGATGCTGCTGGGCGCGATCAGCAACGCGCTGGACGTGTCGTTCGTCCCGTCCGCGATCCGCAACTGGTGGCAGACGGGGCTCCGCGATCGGCTCTGGAACGGCCGCGTGGGCGAGTGGCTGGCGCGCCGGCTCGGCGCGCCGGAGCGCTCGGGCGCGGTGGGCGCCACCGCGTTCCGCGCCACCGAGGTGGCCCTCGGCGTGGCGGCGGGCGAGCTGTTCGCCGCGCTGCCGCAGCCCTACCGCGACCAGCTGGCCGGGCTGCCGGCGACGATCGCTTCGCTGGAGGCGCGGGCGGCGGAGGCGCGCGCGGAGCTCGACCTCGTCGGCGCGCTCGCGCCCTCGGGCTCGCGCGACGCCGACATGCTGGGCGCGCGGCGGCAGATGGCCGCGTCGCACCTGTCGCAGAGCGTCGCCGCGCTGGAGGGAATCCGGCTGGACCTGCTGCGCCTGCACGCCGACGCGAGCGACCTCGCGCCGCTCACGACGCTGCTCGACGCCGCGCGGTCGATCGGCGAGGACGCGGGCCGGCTGGCCGACGCCCGGCGCGAGGTCGACGCCGCGACCATCCGGCGCCCGCTGGGCCCCGGCCGGATCCCGACGCCCGGGTGACGGCCGGGTGAATCCCTGGTGAAGCGCGACGGGCGCCCCACCGCGAGGGTGGGGCGCCCGTCCACGACCCGATCGGCCGGGCCGCCGTCGGCGACTTCAGGTCAACGGCCGGTCACTTGACCTCGAACTCCACCGACTTCGCCTCCTTCCCGTTGTACATCACGCGGAAGTGGTACTTGCCGGGCGCCCAGCCGCCGGCCTTGCCCTTGAAGACCGTGCGCGCCTTGTCGCCGGTGACGACGGTGCGCGTCTCCTCGGAGATCAGCTGGTCGTTGTCCCCCATCGTCCAGCGGGCGACGACCTCCTTCCCCGACTCGTTGGCGTCGGTCTCCATGACCGCGTAGATCGTGTCGCCGGCCTTGAAGTCGTCGGACGCGTCGGCGACGGAGCTGTCGGGCTTCAGAGCGTTGCCGAGGTGGAGCTCCTCGACGTCGATCTCGTCGGCGGCGGGGGTGGTGCCGGTCTGGGCCGCGGTCGCATTGGCGGCGGAGTCCGCGACGGCCGCGCTGTCGTGACCTTTCTCGCCGGCGCCGCCGCAGGCCGTGGCGAGGAGCAGGGCGAGCGCAGCGCCGAGGGGCGCGCGCAGGGCGACGTGACGCTGATGCACGGTATCCTCCAGTGAGATGACGCGCGGAGAGCCGGTCCGCGCTCGTCGGTGAGACGGCAGGGCGATCGCCGTCTCGGTGCACGCGACGTGCCGGACCGGCCCGGTGCCGCGTGCCACCGGTCTCGTCCGTGACGTCGCGCCGCACGTGGCGTCTCCCCCGCACATGGCCAACTCGCCGCTCCCCACCCCGCCCGCCATGCCGCGCCCCCGCGTCCGGCCCTGGGTCGTGGGGCTCGCCCTCGGCGTCGGGGCGCTGGGCGTCTGGTGGCCCCGCCTGCTGCCGGGCCGCCGGGTCGTGCCGGTCGCCACGGGCGTGGTCCTGGTACGGGGCGACGGTCCGGTCGACAGCGCGATCGTGCCGGTCGCGCGGGAAGCGGCGCGACGCGTCCGCCGCGCGGGCCTCGCCATCCCCGAGCGGCAGCTGGTGCTGCTCTGCCGCACGCGGGCGTGCTGGTGGGCCAGCCCGTCGCCCCGCTGGTCGCGCGCGACGACGCGGCTGCTCGATGGGCTGGTGGTGCTGTCGCCCTACGTCCCGCTGGGTCCTGCCCCGGCACCGGTGGCGACGCCGCCGGGTGCGTGGAAGCGCCCGGCGTACTGGACGATCCCGGCGTCGCGCCACGAGTGCGCGGTGCGCGTGCTGACGCACGAGCTGGCGCACGTGGCCGACATCCGCCGCCGCGGCCGCGTGCGCGCCTGGCGCGAGGGCGCGCCGGAGGCTGAGGCGTTCGCGGCACGGGTCGCGCGGGCGACGGCGCGCCCCGACGCCGGCCTCGGCCCCATCGAGTGCGCGGGGTAGTCGACGTCCGGATGCCCGCCGGCGCGACGGCGTGAAGTCTCCGCGGGTGGGTCGTCTGCCAGAATGAGGGCGCGCGCGGCATCGGGGTCGGTCGACCGATGCACGACGCCGCCCCGCGCGTGTACCATTCGCGCCGGTCCCGCCCGGACCGCTCCCACGCCCGTCGCCATCAGCCGCTCCGACTCCGTGCGCCTGCCGCTCGCACACGGCCTTCCGTTTCGTCTCGCCCTCGCGCTGGCCGCCCTGACGGTCGGTGCCGCGGCCGCGCGCGCGCAGTCGCTGCGCGGCTCGCCCGAGAGCGTGGACCGCATGTACCAGGAGGCGCAGCGCGAGGCGCTGGCCTTCCACGAGACGCCCGACGCCGTGCGCACCGCCGTCGACGCGGGCGCGCTCGTGCGCCTGACGACGGGGCGCGACGTGACGCTCCGCCGCGTCGCCTTCCCGTACGTCACCCCGGCCACCGAGGCGTTCGTGCTCGCGCTGGGCCGGCAGCACCGCGCGGCGTGCGGCACGCCGCTGATGGTCACGAGCGCGGCGCGGCCCACCACGCGCCAGCCGCGCAACAGCGTCGCGCAGAGCGTGCATCCCACCGGGATGGCGATCGACCTGCACAAGCCGCGCGGCCGCTGCCTGCGCTGGCTGCGCGCGACGCTGCTGGAGCTGGAGGACGCGGGCGTGCTGGAGGCGACCGAGGAGTTCCGCCCACCGCACTTCCACGTCGCGGTCTATCCCACGGCCTACACGCGCTACGCGGCCGCGCAGCCGCCGGCCGCGTCGTCGCCGTCGTCCACGGTGGCGCTGCAGTCGCTCGCGACGGTCGCCACGGCGCCGCGGCCGCAGACGCGCGCGAAGCCGAGCGCGAAGGCGGCCGCGAAGCCGCGCGCGAGCACGCGTTCCAGCACGCGCGTCGCGTCGGCCGCGCCGCGCGCCACGCAGCGCTACCGCGTCCGCGCGGGCGACACGCTGTGGGACATCGCGCGCGCCCGCGGCCTGACGGTGAAGCAGATCCTCGCCGCCAACGGCATGTCGCGCGCGGTCATCCGCCCGGGACAGCGGATCGTGCTGCCGAGCGCGCGCGCGCGGCAGCTGTCGAGCGCGGACGCCGTGGGCCAGTGAGCGACGCGCACGTCGCGATGCAGGCGTAGTTCCGTTGTCCACCACCTCGCCGCTCGATCCCGCCGCCCGCATCGCGCGCGCGGCGGCCGCGCACTTCTTCGCGCACTCGAGCGACCTGCTGTGCGTCGTCGACGCGGACGGCGTCGTGCGACACGCGAACCCGACGTTCGCCGGCGCCACCGGCTGGTCGCCCGGGTCGGCGCACGACCGCACGTTCGCGTCCTGCGTGCACGCCGACGACCGCGCGACGCTCGCGACGGCGTGGGCCGGCGTCGTGTGCGGGCGCGCGGTGGACGGCCTCGTGCTGCGCGTCCGCGGCGTCGACGACTCCGATCGCTGGATCGCGTGGCACCTCGCGGCGCCCGACGCGATGGGGCTGGTGCACGCCATCGGCCGCGACGTGAGCGAGCGCGAGGCCGCCGTCCACGCGCTGCGCGAGAGCGAGGCGCGCTACCGGCACGTCGCGTCCAGCGTCCCCGGCGTCGTCTACCAGTTCGTCTACCGGGCCGACGGCAGCCGCGGCTACACGCTGGTGAGCGAGGGCGCGCGCACGCTGTTCGGCGTCGCGCCCGAGGACGCGCTCGCGGACCCGGAGGCGTTCCTGCGGCTCGTCCACCCGGACGAGCAGGCGCAGTTCCGCGCCATCGGCCTGCAGGCCGTCGCGCGGCGCGAGGAGTTCCGCTGGGAAGGGCGCGTCCTGCTGGACACGGGCGAGGAGCGCTTCGCCCAGATCGCGGCGCGCAACTCGGGGCAGCCGGACGGCTCCGTCGTCTGCGACGGGTTGATCATGGACGTCACGGAGCTGCACCGCGCGCAGCGGCGGCTCGAGGAGAGCGAGGAGCGCTTCCGCTCGCTGTTCGAGCAGAACCCGGACGCGGTCTACAGCTTCGCGCACGACCTGAACTTCACGAGCGCCAATCCGGCCGCCGAGGCGCTGACGGGCTACACGCGCGACGAGATCCTCGCCGGCGCGGCGAGCCCGATCGTGGTCCCCGAGGATCGCGACGCCGCGCGCGCCGCGTTCGAGAGCGCGCTGCGTGGCGAGGCGGCGCGCGTCGACCTGGGGATCCGCCACCGGTCGGGCCGCGTGGTGCGCGTGGGCGTCACGAACGTGCCGATCGTCGTCGGCGGCAGCGTCGTCGGCATGTTCGGCATCGCGAAGGACCTCACCGCGCACCGCGCGCTCGAGGATCGGCTGCGCCAGGCGCAGAAGATGGAGGCGGTCGGCAAGCTCGCGGGCGGCGTCGCGCACGACTTCAACAACCTGCTGATGGTGATCCAGAGCTTCGGCGGCTTCCTCGCCGACGACCTGGCGGAAGGCACCACGGCGCGCGCGGATCTCGACGAGGTGCTCCGCGCGGCGGGGCGCGCCCAGGAGCTCACGCGGCAGCTGCTCGCGTTCGGGCGGCAGCAGGTGCTGCGGCCGCGCCGGCTGGACACCAACCAGAAGGTGGCGAACGTCGCGGGCATGCTGCGCCGCCTCATCGGCGAGGACATCGCGCTCGAGACCGACCTCGCGCCCGCGGCATGGGCCGTCGTCGCCGACCCAGGGCAGCTGGAGCAGGTGCTGCTCAACCTCGCGGTCAACGCGCGCGACGCGATGCCGAACGGCGGCACGCTGCGCCTCCGCACCGAGAACCATCACGTCGGCCCGTCGGAGACCGCGCCGTCGCCCGGCCAGGCGCACGGCCGCTACGTCGCGCTGGTCGTCGAGGACGACGGCGTCGGCATCGCGGCCGACGTGCTGCCGCGCAT
This sequence comes from Roseisolibacter agri, assembly GCF_030159095.1. NCBI lineage: Bacteria > Pseudomonadati > Gemmatimonadota > Gemmatimonadia > Gemmatimonadales > Gemmatimonadaceae > Roseisolibacter > Roseisolibacter agri. Next base: position 362,174 of record NZ_BRXS01000005.1, on the reverse strand, counting down.
CTTCGAGCCGTTCTTCACGACGAAGCCGGTCGGCCACGGCACGGGACTCGGCCTCGCCACGGTCTACGGCATCGTCGAGCAGTCGGGCGGCGTGGTCACGGTCGACAGCGCACCGGGCCGCGGCAGCCGCTTCACGGTGATGCTGCCGGCGGTCGACGCGCCGGCGCCGTCGCCCGCCACGCGCGAGGACGCCGCGCTCCCCACCGGCGCCGAGACGGTCCTTCTGGTCGAGGACGAGACGAAGGTGCGCGCCGCGCTGCGCCGCATGCTGGAGCAGCAGGGCTACGTCGTGCACGAGGCGTCCAACGGCGCCGAGGCGCTGCGGATCGTGGAGGCCGCGGCCGCCGGGAGCGAGACGCGGTTCGACCTCGTGCTCACCGACCTCGTCATGCCGGAGCTGGGCGGCCATGCCCTCGGCGAGCGGCTCGCGGCGCGCCATCCGGAGATCCGCGTGCTCTACATGTCGGGCTACACCGACGACGAGATCGTCCGGCGCGGGCTCGCCGATCCCGGCGCGAGCTTCCTGGAGAAGCCGTTCACCGCGAGCCGGCTCGCGCACGCCGTCCGCCGGGCGCTCGAGGACGGCGCGGACGGCCGGCGCCGCTAGGGGATGGGGGCTGCGGCTCCCCGCGGGCAGCAGCGCGCGACGCGCGCCACCTCCCAGCGCCTGCGACGCGGCCGGCGACGCCCTGGTGAATTCGACCCTATTGCAGCCCCCCGGTCCGCCCCGATTATGGGGCCACCCCGTTACCGGAGCGCCGCATGAGCACCATCCAGAACACCCGCCGCGAGACCGCCACGTCGTACACGCCCTCGTCGGCGCGCGACGCCCTGCTGACCGACGCCCTGACGAGCATCATCAGCGGGCGTCCGTTCCCGCCCGAGCTGAACGCCGCGGCCGACGTCGCCGGCGCGCCGGTGGACAGCACCGAGAGCGGCATCCGGCGCATCCTCGCGGGTCCGGACGCGCGCTGAGCGGCGGTGAGTCGAGCCGGCGCGGGCGCACGCGGCCCGCGCCGGCTCGTGACGGTCAGCCCGCGATCTTCGCCGCGTACTCCACGAGGCGCCGCGCCTGATGGCGGATCGCCTCCTGCACCGCGTCGGGGATCGGCTGGCCAGCGGCCGTGACGGTCACGCCGTAGGGGTTGCCGCCCGACTGGAAGGTGACCGGATCGGTGTAGCCGGGCGGCACGAGGATGCAGCCCCAGTGCGCGAACATGTTGTTCAGCGACTGCACCGTGGTCTCCTGGCCGCCGTGCGCGTTCTGCGCGCTCGACATCGCGCTCGCCGCCTTGTTGGCGAGCTTGCCGGTGGCCCAGAGCGGGCCGGTCTGGTCGAGGAAGGCGCGCATCTGGCTGGCCGCGGCGCCGTAGCGCGTGGGGGCGCTGAAGAGGAACGCGTTCGCCCACTCGAGGTCCGCGTTCGTCGCCTCCTCCACGTGCGCGGTCCGCTCGGCCGTCGCGCGCCAGGCGTCCTGCCCGGCGACGACGCCCTCGGGCGCGGTCTCGCGCACCTTGCGCAGGCGCACCTCGGCACCGGCCGCGCGCGCCGCCTCCGCGGCGATCTCCGCCATCTGGTGGTTCGTGCCGTAGGTGCTGTAGTAGACGATGGCTAGGCGGACCGTGCTCATGCGCTGTCTCCGTCGAGTTGAGAGCCGTCGAGCGAGGTCACGGTCGGGGGGCGGCCGCGACGCGAGGCTCGGGGTGGGGCAACTGCCACGCCCATCGCGCCCGATCGGGTCAGACGCCGGGGCGCCTCGAAGCGGAGCGATGAGAGGTCAAACAACTTCTCATCACTGAGACAGCAGGACAAGTGCCGCCGCGCCCCGGCAGAGTCGATCAGGACACCGGCGTGACCGCGAAGCAGCAGCGCGGACGGGTGGCGCGGTCGCAGCACTCCGTCACCGGCGTCCCGGCGACCTCGGTCACCAGGGCCTCGACGGCGCGGCACACCTCGGGACGCCGCGCGACGGTGGCCGAGAGCGGGCACGCGTAGCCGCGGAGCCGCCAGGTCCCGTCGTCCGGGACCACGTCGACCTCCCCGCCGAGCGCGTTGAGGACCGCCGCCGCGGCCCCGAGTCGGGCCTCCAGGTCGCCGCCCGCCCGGCCGCCGACGTCGCGCGCGAGCCGGCGGCCGACCTCGCGCAGCAGCGCGTCGGCGCGCTCCGGCGGCAGCTCGTCGACCAGCACCTCGAGCATCGCGCTCAGCACCGGCGGATAGGCGCGCGACAGCAGCGGCTCCGCTCCGGGGTGCACGTCGTAGAGCACCGCCGGCTTCCCTGCCCCCTGGCCGCGCCGGACGCCCTCCTGTCGCACGATCCCGTCGCGCTCGAGCGTGGCGAGGTGGGCGCGGACCGCGTTGTCCGTGAGGCCGAGCGAGCGGGCCAGCTCCTCGACGGTGCGGGCGCCGCGCCGCAGCAGGGCGACGATCTGCCCGCGCGTGGTCTCCAGGAAGCGCCTGCCGAGCTCGATCGCGGTCATGGGTCGGTGGGGTGTGGGACGGGTGAATGGTAGCCCACGAGCCCGAGGACGTCCAATAAGTCAAATATGTTCTTGACTTATTCTCGCGCGGCAGCGATACCTACCGACAACAAGTGCAGCACCGTTCCCACCCACGCAGGAGGTCGGCATGCGGAGCACTCTCGTCACCACCGTCTGCACCCTCACCGCCGTCGCGCTGTCCAGCGCGGCCCCCAGCGCCGCCGCCGCGCAGGCGCTCGACGACCCGACGATCGTCGCGATCTTCGACGGCGCGAACACGGCCGACATCGAGACCGGCCGGCTCGCCGCCACGCGCGGCCACTCGAAGCAGGTGCGCGACTTCGGCGCGATGCTGGCCCGCGACCACGCGCAGGTCCGCCAGCAGGGCCGCGACCTCGCCGCGAAGCTCGGCGTCACGCCGACCCCGCCGAAGCCCGACCAGGGCGCGAAGGACCATGCGGCCGCGATGAAGCAGCTGCGCGCGCTGAAGGGCGCCGCGTTCGACCGCGCCTTCCTCGCGCACGAGGTCGCGTACCACAAGGCGGTCATCGACGCCGTGCAGACGACGCTCCTTCCCGCCATCAGGAACGCCGAGGTGAAGGCGCTGGTGGTGAAGGTCGCGCCGGCGTTCCAGGCGCACATGCTCGCGGCGCAGAACCTCGAGAAGCAGCTCGCGGGACGGTGACCATGCGACGCACGCTGCTCGCGCTCGCGTGCGTCGTTGTCCTCGCCGCCTGTGGCGGCGAGGACGCGCCCACCGAGCCGTCACCAGAGCCGCTCGATCCCGCGCTCGTCGCCGAAGGGCGCGAGATCTTCCGCTTCGACACCTTCGGCGACGAGAAGTACTGGACGGACACGCTGCGGATGCACGAGGTCGTGCAGCGCGCCGTGACGCCGGCGGTCGCGCTGTCGGTCGGCCTCAAGGTCGACGCCGACGCGCTGCCGCAGTCGGTGAAGGACGCGCTGAAGGCGGGAGCGGTGGACCTCAACAGCACCGCGACGACGCTCGCGCTACTCAAGCTGAACGCGGTCGTCGGGTTGAAGGGCCAGGTGCAGACCGTCGCCGGCCGCGACACGCTCGTGCGACTCGGCATCACCTGCGCGCTGTGCCACTCCACCGTCGACGACGCGTTCGCGAAGGGGATCGGGCAGCGGCGTGACGGGTGGCCGAACGGCGACCTGAATCCGGGCGCGATCGTCGCGCTGTCGCCAGCCGTCGCGGAGAACGTGAAGGCCGTGCTGCGCACGTGGGGCCCGGGGAAGTACGACCCGCGCACCAGCTTCGACGGTCAGAGCACGCCGCTGGTGCTGCCGCCCGCGTACGGCCTGCGCGGCGTCGCGATGGAGACGTTCACGGCCGAGGGGCCGGTATCGTACTGGAACGCGTACGTCGCGGTGACACAGATGCACGGGCAGGGCAACTTCGACGATCCGCGCCTGGGCATCAGCGTGCGCCAGTCGCCGGACCTCGTGACGCCCCGGCTGCCGGCGCTGCGCGCGTACCAGCTGAGCCTCGAGAAGCCCGCGCCGCCGCCGGGCAGCTTCGACGCGGCGGCGGCCGAGCGTGGACGCACCGTATTCGTGCGCGAGGGCCAGTGCGCGACGTGCCACGCGGGCACCACGTTCAGCGACGTGAACGCGGGCACGCTGCACGCGGCGTCGGAGACGGGCATGGATCCGCGCTACGCCGCGCGCACGGCGCGGAAGGCGTACCGCACGACGCCGCTGCGCGGGCTCTGGCAGCACGCGCCGTACTTCCACGACGGCAGCGCGCGCACGCTCGCCGACGTGGTCGCGCACTACGACCGCGTGCGCAGCCTGCGCCTCACGGACGCGCAGAAGCGCGACCTGGTCGAGTACCTGAAGACGCTCTGATGCGCGCGTGCTGCGCCGTCGTGCCTCAGCGCCGGCGCAGCACCGCGTACGTGAACCGCTGCTCGGCGCCCGCGGGCGTGTGGTGCACCTCGCGGTCGCCGCGCAGCAGCGCGAAGTCGTCGCCGAACGCGCGCGCCAGCGCGTCGGCGTCGTAGCGCGCGACGTCGAGGCCACTGCAGCGCGTCGGGCCGTCGGCCGCGAACGTCGCGACGACGAGCGTGCCGCCAGGGCGGAGCGCGTCGCGCGCGGCGGCCACGTAGCGCGCGCGGTCCGCCGGATCGGTGAGGAAGTGGAACGCCGCGCGGTCGTGCCACGCGTCGAAGCGCGCGGCCGGCAGCGCGGCCCGCGTGACGTCCGCCTCGATCCACGTCACGGCGTCACCTGCAGCACCGAGTCGTGCGCGCGCCCGCGCGAGCGCGGCGGCCGAGACGTCCAGCACCGTGACGTCGCGGAAGCCGCGGGCGACCAGCGCGTCCACGAGCGTCGAGTCGCCACCGCCGACGTCGACGATCGCGCTCGTGGGCCCGACGCCCGCCTCGGTCAGCAGCGCGAGCGATCGGGTGGGCTCGCGCTGGAACCAGCTCACCTCGTGCGACTGCCGCGTGTGGTAGACGTGCTCCCAGTGCGCCCGACGCTCGGTCGCGTCCTCGCCTCCGTCGCGTCGCGTCACTGGATGCCGAGCCCCCGGATGAGCGCGAGGCTCAACACGACGAGCACGAGCAGCGATCCCGTCACCGTCGCGACCACGGGCCGGCCGACGCGCGCGATCGCCTTCAGGTCGACGCCGAGCCCCAGCGCCGCCATCGCGACGATCGTCAGCCAGCCTGAGACCGTGCGCGCCGGATCCGCCACCGCCGCGGGAATCACGCCCGTCGAGCGCAATACGGCGAGGGCGAGGAACCCCGCGATGAACCACGGCACCACGCGCGCGACACCGAGCCGCGGCGCGGCGGCACCGGCGCGCGACGCGCGATGGCGCAGCGCGAAGAAGACGACCACGGGTCCGAGCATCAGCACGCGCACCAGCTTCACGAGCGTCCCCACCTGCCCCGACAGCACGCTCACGGGAAAGGCCGCGGCGAGCACCTGCGGCACCGCGTACACCGTGAGCCCCGCCAGCACGCCGTACTGGTAGAGCGAGAGCCCGAGCGGGTGCACCAGCAGCGGCAGCCCGAGCACCACCGCGACTCCCAGGATCGCCGTGAAGGCGATGGACGACGCGACGTGCTCCGGGTCGGCGTCGATGACCGGCGCGACGGCGGCGATGGCGGAGTTGCCGCAGATCGAGTTCCCGCAGGCGACGAGCACCGCGAGCTTGTGCGGGAGCCCGAGCACCCGCCCGAGCCCGTAGCTCAGCGCGAGCCCGAGCACCACGAGCAGCACGATCCCCACGGCAAGCGCGGGCCCCGCGCGCAGCAGGAGCGGCAGGTCGACCGAGACGCCGAGCAGCAGGACCGCGACCTCGAGCACCTCCTTCGCGGCGAAGCCGACGCCGGGCGACAGGCGCGCCGGCAGCGTCCAGCAGGTGCGCACGAGCATCCCCACCACGATCGCGACGACCAGCGCCTCCACCACCGGATGGCCGAACGCGCGCGACTCGGCCCACCCGACCGTCCACGCGACCGCGCCGACGGCGAGGGCGAGGGCAAGGCCGGGCGCGAGCCGCGCGAGGGCGCGGGGCGACGGGGACGGATCCGACGGACGTGCGGGCATGCCCGAACGATCTCCGCCGTGCGGCCATAAGTCCAAGACATGCTCGTCATGCGGCCATTACCTTGACGCATGCCCCTCAACCTCCAGGCGCTGCGCGTGTTCGTGGCCGTGGCCGACCAGGGCGGCTTCTCGCGCGCCGCGGCGGTGCTGCACCTCAGCCAGCCCGCGGTCTCGAAGGCGGTGGCGGGACTGGAGCGCGAGGTCGGGCTGCCGCTGCTCGAGCGCGGCGCCCGGGGCGTGCGGCTGACCGAGGGCGGTGCGGCGCTGCACGCGCGGGCGCGCGAGCTGTTCGCCGTCGAGCGGAGCGCGGAGGAGGAGCTGCGCGCGCTGCGCGGGCTCGACGCGGGCGTGCTGCGGATCGGCGCCAGCACCACCGTGGCGACCTACTTCCTCCCGCCCCTGCTCGGCGACTTCCACGCCGCGCATCCGGGCGTCGCGCTGCGCGTGACGAGCGCGAACACGCGCGCGGTCGCGCGGCTGCTGCTGCAGCGGCGCCTGGACGTGGCGCTGGTGGAGGGCCCGGTGCGGCACCCGCGCATCGCGGTGGCGCCGTGGCGCACGGACGATCTGGTCGTCATCGCGCCGCCCGGTCATCGACTGGTCGGCCGCGCGGGCGTGCCGGCGAGCGCGCTCGCGGAGGAGTCGTTCATCCTGCGCGAGCGCGGCTCCGGCACGCGCACGGTGGCGGAGGCGGCGTTCCGAGCCCACGGCATCGTCGCGCGGGTCGCGCTGACGCTCGGAAGCACGGAGGCGATCAAGCAGACCGTGCTCGCGGGGCTCGGGCTCGCGGTCGTGTCGCGCGCCGCCGTCGCCGATCAGCTGGCGAGCGGCGTCCTCGCAGCGGTGGCGGTGCGCGGGTGGGACGTGCGGCGCGAGCTGACGCTGCTCCGTCTGCGCGGACGGGCGCCGAGCGCCGCGGCGCGCCGCTTCGAGGAGGCGCTGGGCGTCGAGCGCGGCGAGGTCGCGTGACGGAGCACGGCGCACCCGCGCCGGGCGTCGGCGTGCGGCTGCGGACCGACGTCGTCGTGATCGGCGCGGGCCAGGCCGGGCTCTCGACCGCCTACCACCTGCGACGGCTCGGCCTCGCGCCGAACCGCGGCTACGTCGTGCTCGATCGCGCACCGGCGCCGGGCGGCGCGTGGCAGTTCCGCTGGCCGTCGCTCACGCTCGGCACGGTCAACCGCATTCACGACCTGCCGGGGATGCGCTTCACCGACGTCGTCGGTGACGCCGACGCGGAGGTGCAGGCGGCGGTCGCGGTGCCGCGGTACTTCGCCGCCTACGAGCGCGCGTTCCAGCTGCCCGTCTACCGGCCGGTGACGGTGCGCGTGGTGTGCGAGCGCGACGGACGCCTCATCGTCGAGACGGACCGCTTCGAGCTGTCCGCGCGCGGCATCGTCAACGCGACGGGCACGTGGGAGGCGCCGTACGTCCCCGAGTATCCGGGCGCCGAGCGCTTCCGCGGGCGCCAGCTGCACACGCGCGACTATCGCACGGCCGCGGAGTTCACCGGCCAGCACGTCGTCATCGTCGGCGGCGGCATCTCGGCCGTGCAGCTGCTGGACGAGGTCTCGCAGGTCACCACGACGACGTGGGTGACGCGGCGCCCACCCGAGTTCCGCGAGGGACCGTTCGACGAGGCGGCGGGCCGCGCCGCGGTGGCGATCGTGGAGGACCGCGTGCGGCACGGGCTGCCGCCGACGTCCGTCGTGTCGGTGACCGGGCTGCCCGTGACGCCGCGCATCGAGGCGATGCGCGCGCGCGGCGTGCTGCACCGGCTCCCCATGTTCAGCGACATCGTGGAGGACGGTGTGCGCTGGCCCGACGGCACCGTGGTGCGCGCGGACGTGATCCTCTGGTGCACGGGCTTCCGGAGCGCGCTCGACCACCTGGCACCGCTGCAGCTGCGCGGGCCCGACGGTGGCATCGTCATGACCGGCCGCCTGGCGACGCAGGTCGCACGCGATCCGCGCGTGCATCTCGTCGGCTACGGGCCGTCGGCGTCCACCATCGGCGCGAACCGCGCGGGCGCCGCCGCGGCCACCGAGCTCACCGCGTTCCTCGGATTGCGCTGAGCACACGCGACAACGGCGACGGCGCCCACCGAACCATGTCGGTGGGCGCCGTCGCCGTTGTCGCGCGGACGAACGGGATCAGGCCGCGCGGCGCAGCGGCTGGGCGTTTGCGGGGGCCAGGGCCGGCGCGCGCCCCGCGAGGCGGGCGTCGAGCGACCAGCGGCCGGCGCCCGTGAGCACCAGCGTCGCGGCAGCGGCGGTCAGCGCGAGCGGGAACTCGAAGCCGTTCGGGGCGAAGAAGCCGGCGCCGAGGTGGACCATGAAGATCGCGCCGAGCATGGTGATCGCGAGGCCCAGGGAGGCGAGGCGCGTGAGCAGGCCGACGATCAGGGCGAGGCCGCCGAAGAACTCGACGAGCGCGACCGCGGGGCCCGTGATGCCGGGGAGCGGAATCCCCATGCCGCCGAAGGCGCCGGTCACGCCGGCGAAGCCGTAGACGAAGAGCTTCTGGCCGCCGTGGGCCGCGAAGACGAGGCCGGTGACGCCGCGCAGGATCGCGAGGCCGAGGTCGAGCTGACGGGCGGAGGCGGGAGCGGCGAGGCGCATGGTCGGGTCCTGAGAATGGGGGGCGGCGCCGTTCAGTGTTGCGATCTTCGGTGTCACAACACTTATCAGGCCGAGACGTCGGGTGCGACGACGAGCACGGAGCGATATTTAAGTGTTGAAACACCCGATGTCAAGACACCAGCCGCCCCCGCTTCCCACTCCGCTCAGGGCAGCCGCACCCCCAGCGTCCGCGCCGCCCCGTCCAGCCGCGCCCCCAGGATCGGCGCGGCGGCCCGCGTGAAGCTCGCAGCGAGGTGGTTGTCGTCCGTGTACACCACCCGTCTCCCCTGCACCGCCGCGCACCGCGCGGTCGGGCACACCACGTCCGCCATGTCGACCGCCCGCACGCGGAGCCCGCGGGCCGCCGCGTCGCGCACCGCCGCCTCCTGCGCCGCGCGCGCCGCCGCATGCAGCCCCTCCGAGCGCGCGAAGGTGCATGGCTGCGCGAGCGGCAGCCGGTCCGCGCGGCGCGACAGGCACGCCGGCACGTCGAAGCCCGCCTGCGGCGTCCCGCGGATCGCGACGACGGGGACACCAGCACCCGCCAGTCGGCCATAGGTACTGCGCAGCCCGCGCCCCCACGCCTCGGGCGAGATGCGCGACCGCTCCGCGCGCCCCTCCTGGCCGCGCGTCACGTACTCGTCCCAGCTCGAGAGGATGGCGACCGCCGGGCGGAGCGCGATCAGCCGCCGCACCGACGCCTCGCGGTACGCCGCGCACTCGCGGCCGCGGCGCGCCGTGCGCCAGCCGTTCAGCTCCGGCGCGTCCGAGACCGGGCAGCCGCCGTTGACCAGCAGCACCACGCGCCAGCCACGCTCGCGCCCCAGCCGGTCGACGGCGCCGAGCCAGTGCTCCGCGTGCGAGTCGCCGAAGAGCGCGACCGTGGTGGCGCCGCGCGGGTCGCCGAAGACGCAGGTGCCCGAGGTCTTGGCGCCCCAGCACTCGTGCGTCATGCGGTCGTGCCGCGCCGTCGCGAACCGCCGTTGGTCGGACGTCTTCACGTGGCGCACCGCCGCCTGCCGCAGCGCGCCGGCGCCGAGCGCGAGCGCCACGCACCCGGCCAGCGCCGCCGCGGGCCAGCCGAACGGCGAGCCGCCGTCATCGGTGCGCGCGCCGCGCGCGGGGCGCTCGACGAGGCGCAGCGTGAGCCAGGCGGGGCCGAGCGCCGCCACCGACCACGCGAGGCGACCCGCGACGCCGATCGAGGGCCAGAGCACGGCCGCGGTCACCACGATCGGCCAGTGCCACAGGTACCAGGAGTACGACAGCGTCCCGAGCCAGCGCAGCGCCCGCGCGACCGCGTGGTCGCCGGAGAGCGCGCCGTGCCCGCGCGCGCCCCCCGCGACGATCGCGGCCGCGCCGAGCACGGGGAGCAGCGCCGCGAAGCCCGGGTAGGGCGTGTTGCGGTCGTAGACGATCGCGGCCAGCGCGAGCGCGAGCAGCCCGGCGACCTGGAACCACCAGCCCGATCCGCGACGCGTCTCGGCGTCCGCGGTGGAGGAGGCCGGCGCGGCGTCGGTGGGCAGCAGGAGCGCGAGCAGGCCGCCGATGGCGAACTCCCACGCGCGCGCGGCGCTGCCGAAGAACGCCCACGACGGCTCGGTCCCCGTGAGCCACACCGCGGCCGCGAACGACAGCGCGGCGACGAGCGCGAGCCCCACGCCGATGCCGCGCAGCAGCCCGGCCGCGCGGCGCGACGACTCCTCGGAGGCCGCGGCGCCCTCGCGCCGCCGCGCGACCGTCCAGCCGCCGATGGCCGCGAGGGCGAGGAACAGCAGCGGCCCGAAGAGCGAGACCTGCTGCTCGACGGCCAGCGACCAGGTGTGCAGGAACGGCGAGTCGGCGCCGCCGAAGTAGTTCACCGACTGGCGCGCGAACGCGTTGTTCGCGGTGCCCAGCGCCACGCTGCGCGCGGTCGCCGCGATGGCGGCGCGGTCGATGGGGGCGTAGAGCGTCCACACCGCGGCCAGCGTCGCCGCGACCACGACCAGCAGCGCGGGGAGCAGGCGTCGCGCGCGCCGGCCGTAGAAGGCGGCCAGGTCCACGGAGCCCGTCGCGGCGTACTCGCGCACCAGGAGCCGCGTCGTGAAGAAGCCGGACAGGACGAAGAACACGTCCACGCCGACGAAGCCGCCCGCGAGCGCGGGCACCCCCGCGTGGTACGCGACCACGAGGAGGATCGCCAGGCCACGCAGCGCTTCGAGGTCGGTCCGGAAGGGGGGCCGGGACGTCGACATGTTCCGGCCTACGGCCCGCGCCGTCCCGTGTTTCACGCGAGCTGGCCCTGACACCGTGCAATTCGACCGACCGTAGGGGCCCGGGCGGGCAACTCGCCACCGGAGGATCCGGCTCATGCGGCTCAAGCGCGCCCTGAAGTGGACGGCCGTCGTGCTCCCGCTCGCGCTGCTCGCGACGGGCGCCATCGCGTACTGGCGCTCCGACAACGCCTGCAGCGATCCCGTCACCGGCCCACCGCGCGTCCCGATGCGCGCGGCGGTCTACTGCGACTACGGGCCGCCGCGCGTGGTCCGGATCGCGCAGGTCGAGAAGCCCGTCGCCGGCGACGGCCAGATCGTCGTGCGGGTGCGCGCGGCGGCGGTGAATCCGCTCGACTGGCACTACATCCGCGGCACGCCGTACATCGGGCGCCTCGAGATGGGGCTGCGCCGGCCGAAGGTGACGCGCCTCGGCGTGGACTTCGCGGGCACGGTCGAGTCGGTCGGCCCGCACGTGACGCGCTTCAAGGTCGGCGACGAGGTGTACGGCGGGCGCACCGGCGCGTTCGCGCAGTACGTGGCCGTGCGTGCGGACCGCGCGGTGGTCCCCAAGCCCGCCCGGCTCTCGTTCGAGCAGGCGGCGGCGATCCCGATCGCGGCCGTCACCGCGCTGCAGGCGCTGCGCGACCAGGGCGCGGTGCGCCCCGGACAGCGCGTGCTGATCAACGGCGCCTCCGGCGGCGTGGGCACGTTCGCGGTGCAGATCGCCAAGTCGCTCGGCGCGCACGTGACGGGCGTCTGCAGCGCACGCAACGTCGCGATGGTCCGGTCGATCGGCGCCGACAGCGTGATCGACTACACGAAGGACGACTTCACGCGCGGCGCGCAGCGCTACGACGTCATCATCGACAACGTCGGCAACCACTCGCTCTCCGCGCTGCGACGCGTGCTCACGCCCACGGGACGCTACGTCATCGTCGGCGGCCCGTCGGGGCGGTGGCTCGACCCCCTGCCACGCGCGTTCGCCGCGAAGGCGACGTCGTGGTTCGTGAAGCAGGACCTGCGCTTCTTCATCTCCGAGTTCAACCAGCGCGACCTGACGCTCCTGCGCGACCTCGCGCAGGCGGGCCGCGTGACGCCGGTCATCGACCGCACGTATCCGCTGGACCAGCTGCAGGCGGCGGTCGCGTACCTCGAGACGGGGCGGGCGCGCGGCAAGGTGGTCGTGACGATCGACTGAGCGCCCCTTGTCGCGCCGCACGCGCGCACGGCATCGTGTGTCGGTCACACGCCCGCACCGCCCCTTCGACCGCCTGCGATGTCCCCGACCCGCCGCGAAGCGCTCGCGCAGCTCGCCGCCCTCGTCGCCCTCCCGATGCCCGCGCTGGCGGCACCCGCCGACGATCCGCTCGATGGCACCGTCGCGGACTACCAGGCCGGCCGCCGGCGCGGCGCGTGGACCGCGGCCGAGGTGACCGCGCGCGCCCTGGACCGCGGCCGCACGGACGGGATGAAGTGGCGCGCGATCGACGCGCTGGCCGACACCGCGCGGGCCGAGTCGCGCGCAGCGGATGCGCGGCTGCGCGCGCGGCGCACGCGCGGGCCGCTCGACGGCGTCCCCGTGTTCGCGAAGTCGATCTACGACATGGCAGGCCTGCCGACGACCGGCTCCAGCGCCGACTGGGCGCGCCTCTTCCCCGAGCGCGTGCGGCGCGATGCGATCGAGATCGCGCGGCTGCGCGCGGCGGGCGCGATCGTGCTCGGGAAGACGGCGGCCGACGACTTCGCGTACCGCGGCAACGGCACGAGCAGCCACACGGGCCAGGTGCTCAACCCGTACGACCGCGCGGGGATCCGCACGCCCGGCGGCTCGAGCGCCGGCTCCGCGGTCGCCGTCGCCGGTGGGATGGCGTTCGCCGCGCTCGGCACCGACGACGGCGGCTCGAACCGCATCCCCGCGCAGTTCACGGGCGTCGTGGGGATGAAGCCGACGTTCGGCCTCGTGCCGCGCACGGGCGTGATCCCGACGTGGCCATACCTCGACACGCACGGGCCGCTCGCGCGCACCGTCGCCGACGCGGCGCTGATGCTGGCGGCGATCGCGGGCATCGACGCGTCGGATCCGCTCAGCCTCGCGATGACGGGCGATCGCGCCTCCCTTGCCACGCTGCGCGACGACGCGCTCTCTGGCGTCCGGCTCGGACTCGTCGAGCTGCACGCGCCGCGCGCGCAGATGTCGGCCGAGGCGCTGAGCGTGTGGGACCGCGCGCTGGGGGACCTGCGCGCGGCGGGCGCCGTCGTGGACGCGTTCGCGCCGTCGGTCACGCGCGTCGACTTCCGCGACGCGTTCTCGGCGGCCGCGCGCGCGCGTGGCGACGTCGCACCGGACTCGCGCTCGCCCGCGCCCACCGCCAACGCGCTGCTCCGCTACTTCGCGGGCCGCACCTCGGATGCGCGCGCGGCGCGCGAGGCGGTGAAGCGCGGCTACGCGGCGTTCCGCGCGTTCTACGACGTGCTTCCCGCGACCTACGAGGCGTGCGAGCCGCTGCTCGACCAGCCGATGGCCGCCGACGCGGCGGGGCGCTCGTTCGCCCGGTCGCGCGCGGAGGTCGTCGCGGGCCTCGCGGCGTCGATGCGCGCGGCGGGCGTGACCGCGATGGTCTATCCGACGATGCCCTTCAACGCGCCGCGCGCCGTCGATCCGTGGCCGGACGTCCGCACGCCGCTGGGCTACGGCAACTGGCTCGGGCTCCCCGAGGTCTCGGTGCCCGCAGGGCTGGGCGCGGACGGGATGCCCGCGCTCAACCTCTCGATCGTCGGGCTGCCGGGCGAGGACGCGCGCGTGCTCGCGCTGGCGCACGCCTACGAGCGGCAGTCGCGCCGCTTCGTGGCGCCGCCGCGCGCGACCTGACGCAGCGATCCGACACGCGGCGCGTCGTCGCGGTACGGGCGCCACGCCCCTCGCCACGTAGCCTTCGCCCATCCTCAACCGGAGGGCGGGCGTGCGGTACACGATATCGAGCGGCGGCGTGACGATCGGCGAGACCGACCTGGGCTTCGTGCGCTCGGCGGTCCGGATCCGCGCGGGCTGGTTCCACCCGAACGCGGAGGGCGAGCGCCTGCTGCCGCGACTCCTCCCGCCGCTCGCGTTGCGCGCCCACCTGGACCGCGACGCCTGGAAGGGCGGCCTCGCCGCCTCGGCCCACCACGCCGATGCGCATCCGCTCGTTCTGCATCGCGAGGACGGCTCCGTCGTGCCGACCCGCATGCTGGGGATCCAGGACACGGTCGAGCTGCTCGCGGCCGCGGAGGCGGAGGAGGCGCGCCGCGAGTCGCTGCCGTGGACGCCCGAGCACGACGAGGACGACGACGACCTCGGACCGGTCGCGATCGCCCTCGACGACGACGAGGCACTGCTCGACGGCGACCCGGCCGACCTCGACGTGGAATGGGCGCCCGACGAGGAGCCGATCGAGCAGCCGCGCTACCAGATCATCCTGGAGCTCGTCGACGACGGGGCGATCCCGTGACCGGCCCGAACGTGGGATGGCGAAACCGCCCCCCGGGTCGCCATCGTCGTGTGGAGGCAGGCCACGCGACCCGACGGAGGCGACGATGCAGGACCGACGGTACTCGGAGGAGGACGTCCAGCGAATCCTGGCCCTGGCCGCGGAGGCGGAGTCGACCGCGCTCGCGTCCGGCGAGCGGCAGTGGACGCTCGCGGAGATCCAGCGCGCCGGCGCGGAGGCGGGGATCGCGCCCGCCTCGGTGGCCGCGGCCGCGATCGCCCTCGACGGCCAGGCCGCCGCGCCCGGCGACCGCCGCTACCTCGGACTCCCCGTCGCCGTGTCGCGCGCCGTCCCGCTCGCGCGCCCGCTGAGCGACGAGGACTGGGGCCGCCTGGTCGCCCAGCTGCGCGACACCTTCGCCGCGCAGGGCCGCATCGAGGTCATCGGCGGCCGGCGCGAGTGGCGCAACGGCAACCTCCGCGTCTCGCACGAGCCCACGGACGCCGGCGCCGTCCTCGCGCTGCGCACGCGCAAGGGCGATGCGCCCGCGATGTTCGCGCTGGCCGGCACGGTGCTCCTCGCCGCCATCGCCATCGGCGTGGTGGCCGCACTCGGCGCCGACGGCGAGCGGCTGACCCGCGCGATGCTCGCAGGCGTGCTCGGCGCCCTGATCCTGCTCGTCGGCGCGCTGCGCCTGCCCCTCTGGGCAGGCGCGCGCGGCCGTCAGTTCGACGCGATCGCCGGCTTCGCCCGCCGCCTCACGGGCTCGTAGCATCGGCAGCGCCCGCGGCGGCCAGCTCGCCGTCGCGCGCCTCGCGGATCGCCGCGACGTCGATCTTCCGCATCCCCATCATCGCCTGCATGGCGCGGCGGGCACGTACGGGGTCGGGGTGGCTCAGCAGCGACGCGAAGTCCCGCGGCGCGACCTGCCACGACACGCCGAAGCGGTCCGTCAGCCAACCGCACTGCCCCTCGGCACCGCCCTGCACCAACGCCCCCCAGTAGCGGTCGATCTCCTCCTGCGTGTCGCACGGCACGAGGATCGAGCACGCGTCGGTGAACGCCGTCTCGAGACGGCCGTTGAGCGCCAGGAAGGGCGCGCCATCCAGCACGAACTCGACGGCGACGACCCCGCCGCCGGCGCGCAGGACCTGCCCGACCTTCGAGTTGGGGAAGATCGCGACGTAGTGCCGCGCCGCCTCCTCGGCTTCGGAGCGGAACCAGAGGCAGGTCTGGAGTGCGGGCATGGGACGTTCTCCTGGTGTGATGGTGGTGGACCGCCTGCGAGTCTCACCCTGTAGTCGGAGCCGGACGGCGCGCCTCGACATCGCGCCACGAGAAGCAGCCGGTGACACCGGCGACGGCGGCGGACCGTAGAGCCGGCGGGGCAGAGCACGCGGGACGCGCCCCACCTCCCCGGTCCCGCCGCCCGCTCCGCCCGCCCCCACCGCATGTCGAAGCTCTGGTCGATCCTCCGCTTCGAGGTGGCCTACCAGCTGCGCCGCGTCTCGACGTGGCTGTACTTCGCGGTGCTGCTGGGGCTCACCTACCAGTTCGCGACCGAAGCCTACATCGACAGCGCCCGGCGCGGCGGCTTCCACTTCAACTCCCCGTTCGTCGTCGCGGCGGTGACGCTGCTCGGCAGCGTGATGGTGCTGCTGGTGGCCGCGGCCACGGCCGGCGACGCGGGCGCGCGCGACGTGCAGACGCGCATGCACGCGCTGGTCTACTCCGCGCCGCTCGACCGCGCGAGCTACCTCGGCGGACGCTTCCTGGGCGCGTTCCTCGTGAGCGCGATCGTGCTGCTCGGCGTGCCCGCCGGGGTGCTGCTGGCAGCGCTCGTCCCGGGCCCGGAAGCGGCGCTCCTCGGGCCGTTCCGACCAGCGGTCTACGTGGGCGCGTACGTGCAGCTCGCCCTCCCGAACGCCTTCATCGCCACGGCCGTCGCCTTCGCGCTGGCCACGCTCGGCCGACGCCCGGGACTGAGCTACCTGGGCGCCGTGCTCCTGTTCTTCGTGACGATGCTCGCGTGGCAGCTCGTCGCGGTCGGACTCGGACGCTGGGAGCTCGGCAGGCTGCTCGACCCGCTCGCCCTCACCGCGATGAGCGAGCTCTCGCGCTCGTGGACGGCCGCGGAGAAGAACGCCCGCGCCGTCACGCTGGAAGGCGCGCTGCTCACGAACCGCCTGCTGTGGCTCGGCGTCGCGTGCGGCCTGCTCGCGCTCACGCACCTGCGCTTCCGCTTCGCGCATCCCGGCGCGCGCAGCTGGCGACGTGCCGCTCCTGACGCGGGAACGAGCGCCGCACCCGACGACGCGGCCGCGATGCTGGAGGCGGCGCGACGCGCACCGATCGCCGCCCCCCGCGTGCGCCGGACGTTCGATCGCGCGGCGCAGACGCGGCAGCTGCGGCGTGTCACGCGCGAGTCGTTCGCGGAGATCGTCACCGGGTGGGGCGGGCTCGGGCTGGCGGCGCTGACGGTGCTGCTGGTCCTCGCCATCCAGTCGATGACGCAGCACCTGGGCGTGCCGCTGCTCCCGACGACCGGGCACCTGACGACGTACATCGGCGACACGGGCGAGATCGTGTGGATGATCATCCCGCTGCTCATCGCCTACTACGCGGGTGAGCTGGTGTGGCGCGAGCGCGATGCGGGGCTCCACGAGATCGCCGACGCCGCGCCGGTGCCCGAGTGGATCGCGGCCCTCGGCAGGTTCCTCGGCCTCGCGCTCGTGCTCGCGGCGCTGCAGCTGCTCATGATGGGCGCCGCGATGCTCGTGCAGGCACGCATGGGCTACCACGACTTCGAGCTGGGGCTCTACGCGAGGATCCTCCTCGGCCTGCAGCTCGGCGATTACCTGCTGTTCGCGCTGCTGGCGATCGCGATGCACGTGATCGTCGACCAGAAGTACGTCGGCCACACGCTCGTGCTGCTCGCGTACGCGCTCACCACCTTCGCGACCAGCCTCGGGATCGACCAGCCGATGCTCGTCTACCGGTCGGATCCGGGCTGGTCGTACTCCGACCTGCGCGGCTTCGGGCCGACGCTCGCGCCGGTGCTCTGGTTCCGGCTGTACTGGGCGGCGTGGGCGCTGCTGCTGGCCGTCGCCACGCGCCTCCTCTGGGTGCGCGGCACCGAGCGCGGCCTCGCGGCGCGGCTGCAGCTCGCGCGGCGCCGCTTCACGCGCCCCGTCGGCGTGACGACGCTTGCGGCGACGAGCCTCGTGGTCGCGGTGGGCGGCTACCTGTTCTACAACACGGCCGTCCTGCGCGCGCCCAGCACCGGCGACGACGCGGTGCGGCGCAGCGTCGCGTACGAGCGCCTGTACGGTCGCTTCGAGGGCGCGCCGCAGCCGCAGCTCGCGAGCGTGCGGCTGCGTGTCGAGCTGCATCCGACGGAGGGCGCCGCGGACATCGACGGCAGCTACCGGCTGGTGAACGCGAGCGGCGTGGCGATCGACACGGTGCACGTCGCGACGGCGACGCGCGTCGGGACGGGCGAGCTGCGCTTCGACCGCGCCGCGACGCGCGCGCTGGTGGACGACACGCTCGGCCACCGCGTCTACGTGCTGGCCGCGCCGCTGCCGCCGGGCGACTCGCTGCGGATGGACTTCACGGTGCGCCACCGGCCGCGCGGCTTCGCGAGCGGCGGCATCGACCTCGCGGTGACGCCGAAGGCGACGTACGTCGCGCAGTCGGAGTGGCTGCCCGCGATCGGCTACCAGCCGGAGCGCGCGTTGAGCGGCGCGGGCGAGCGTCGCGCGCAGGGGCTGCCGCCGCGGCCGTCCGTGCGCGCGCTGGAGGACGAGGCGGCGCGGCGCGACATGGCGGGCGCGGAGCGCATCACCGTCGACGCCGTCGTCGGCACGGACGCGGGCCAGGTGGCCGTCGCGCCGGGCGCGCTGCGGCGCACGTGGACCGAGCGCGGGCGCCGGTACTTCCACTACGCGACCGACGTCCCGATCCGCAACGAGCTCGCGATCTACTCGGCCGCGTACGCGGTGGACGAGGCGCGATGGAGCGCGCCGGCGGGCACGTCGGCGCAGCCCGTCGCGCTCCAGGTGCTGCACCACCCCGCGCACACGCGGAACGTCGCGCGCATGCTGCGCAGCATGCGGGCGACGCTCGACTACCAGACGGCGCGCTTCGGCCCGTATCCGTACGGGCAGCTGCGGCTCGTGGAGCGGGCCGGGCGGTCGATGAGCCTGCACGCCTCGCCCATCGACATGTGGTTCCAGGAGGGGTTCGCGATCATGAACCCCGACGACGACCCGCGCGACATCGACTTCGCGTACGCGGTGGTGGCGCACGAGGTGGCGCACCAGTGGTGGGGCAACCAGCTGATGCCCGCCGTCGTCCAGGGCGCGCCGCTGCTCACCGAGAGCCTCGCGTGGTACTCGGCCCTCGGCGTCGTGGAGCAGACGTACGGGCGCGCGCACCTCGACCGGCTGCTGGCGATGATGCGCGAGTCCTACCTCAGCCCGCGCGCGCGCGCCGGCCAGCCGCTGCTGCGGACCTACGACCGCCTCATCGTCTCCCGCAAGGGGCCGTTCGCGATGTTCGCGGCGCGCGAGTACGTCGGCGAGGCGCGCGTGGACGGCGCGCTGCGACGCCTGGTCGAGCGGTTCGGCGACGGCGCGGCGCCGCTTCCCACGTCGCTCGACCTGTACCACGAGCTGCGCGCGGCCACGCCCGACTCGCTGCACCCGCTGCTCGCGGACCTGTTCGAGCGGAACGCCTACTGGCAGCTCGCGACCGAGCGCGCGACGGCAGAGCCCATGGCGGGCGGCGCGTGGCGCGTGACCATGGACGTGAAGGCGCGCAAGGTGGTCGTCGACAGCCTGGGCATCGAGACCGAGCTGCCGATGGACGACCTCGTGGAGATCGGCGTGCAGGCGGCGGGGCGCGACGGCGAGCCGGGCGCGCCGCTCTACCGGCGCCTGCACCGCGTGCGCGGTGGGACGCAGCGCATCGTCGTGACCGTGCCCGCGCGCCCCGCGCGCGCCGGGCTCGATCCGCGCCACCTGCTGATAGACGTCGGGCCGGGCGACAACGTGAGCGACGTGACGACCGGCGCGCGTCCGTGACTACAGGGTGACCTCGCGCCCGCCGCGGAACGCGCGCACGCCGAGGTTCGTGTCGTGCAGCAGGAGGAGTGCGTCGGGGTTGCCGTACTGGCGCATCACGTCGTGCATGAGATCCGCCTCCCCGCCCCACGGGTAGCCGAACACGACGTCGAAGTCGTCGAGCGCGTGGCCGAGCTGCAGGTAGCCCGACGGCCCGTCGCCGATGGTGCCCTTGCGCGTGTCGCCGTCGCGCGCGCGCCAGCGGTAGCCCGTGGGCAGGAAGCTTCCCGCGACGAAGCGGGCGCGCGAGCCGTGCCGCGCCGCAAGGGCGCGCGCCGTCTCCACGAGCTTCGCGTCGAGCTCGATGCCGCACGCGTCGAAGCCGACGATGTCGGCCATGATCGTGATGATGCCCGAGGCCGAGCCCCATTCCAGGAAGCGGCCGCGCGCGGGCCGCCGCGCGGCCAGGCGCTGCAGCGCCGCGCGCACGACGTCGTAGTCGGCGGCGACGAACGGGTGGAAGCCCGGCTCGCGCACCTCGCGGTCGAACCGCTCCCAGATCGCCCACCCTTCGGCGCACACGGCGTCGAGCCGCGCGTCGATCGCGGCGGCATCGCCGCCGGCGTCCTGCGTCACGAGGTCACCACGAGATCATCTGCGAGAGGGTGCGAGGCCCCGCAAGCTACACGCGTGCGGAACCCCGACGTTCGGTGCGCTGGAACTCGCCGCTGCGCCCGCGCAACTTCCGCGCGACTCCGGACGAGGACCGCTTCCTGACCACCGCCCACACCTGGCACGCCACGTACCGCGGCCGCATCGCACCCACGCCCACCGGCGACATGCACGTCGGCCATGCGCGGACGTTCGTCGCGGCGTGGCGGCGGGCGGCGGACGCGGGCGGCGCGCTCGTGCTGCGCATCGAGGACCTGGATCCGCTGCGCAGCCGCGACGAGTGGACCGCGCGCGCGATCGAGGACCTGACGTGGCTCGGCGTGCAGTGGACCGAGGGACCGGTGTACCAGTCGCGACGGCGCCCGGTGTACGAGGCGACCTGGCGCGCGCTGCGCGACGCGGGGCTCGTCTATCCCAGCCACGTCTCGCGGAAGGAGGTGCGCGACGCCGCGCACGCGCCGCACGAGGATGAGGAGGGGAGCGAGCCGGTGTTCCCACCCGAGCTGCGCCCGACCGCCCACGCGGGGCGCGACGCCGAGTCGCCGGCGGGCGTCGTGTGGCGCTTCCGCGTTCCCGACGGCGAGGTCGTGCGTTTCACCGACGCGATCCGGGGCCCGCAGGCGTTCACCGCCGGCGTCGACTTCGGTGACTTCGTCGTCTGGCGCAAGGACGACGTGCCCGCGTACGAGCTCGCGGTCGTGGCCGACGACGTCGCGATGGGGATCACCGAGGTCGTGCGCGGCGAGGACCTGCTGCGCTCCACCGCGCGGCAGCTGCTCGTCTATCGCGCCCTCGGCGCGACGCCGCCCGCCTGGTGCCACCTGCCGCTCGTGCGCGACGCCGAGGGGCGCCGGCTGGCCAAGCGCCATCAGGCGCTGTCGATCCGCGAGCTGCGCGCGCGTGGCATGACGCCGGACGAGGTGCTGGCGCAGGCGGAGGCCGTTCGGCCGGGAGCGTGAGCGGCGCGAGGCCGCCGCTGGCGAGCGGATTGCAGCGCGTCGTGCGCGCCAACCCCTGCACCGCGCCCACATGCCCGACGACCTCACTCCCTTCCCGCGCCGCCCGCTCGGCCGCACCGGCTTCGAGGCCAGCATCCTGGGCATCGGCGACCTCGCCGACCGCAGCGTGCCGCTGGAGCAGTGCGCGGCGACGCTCCGCCGCGCCGTCGACGCGGGGCTCAACGTCGTCGACACGGCGCCGAACTACGAGGACGGCTACTCGGAGCAGGTCGTCGGTCACGCGCTGCGTGGGGTCCGCGAGCGGGCGTTCGTGATCACGAAGATCGACGACCTGACCGACCCCGTCGCGCCGCAGCTCGAGGAATCGCTCGCGCGGCTGCGGATGGAGCACGTCGACGCGCTCGTCTTCCACAACCTCTCGGACCTCGACGTCTTCCACACGCTCATGGAGCCGGGCGGCGGCTTCGCGCAGCTCGCGGACTGCGTCGCCCAGGGGCGCACGCGCTTCCGCGGCATCTCGTCGCACAGCCCCGAGGTGCTGCACGCCGCGATCACCGCGGGCGTCTGCGACGTCGCGATGTTCCCGCTCGGCCCGTTCGTCGACGAGCGGTACGTCGCCGAGACGCTGCCGCTGGCGCGGGCGCACGGCGTGGCGACCGTGTGCTTCAAGACGTTCGGCGCGGGCAAGCTGCTGGGCGACGTGCTGGGCTACAACCAGCCGCTCCAGCTGCGGCCGCGCGGCAAGCTGTCGTCGGGCGGCGCGAACGCCACGCTGGACGACGCGCCGACGCTGCCGCGGCTGACCGTCGAGGAGTGCCTGCACTACACGCTGACCCTCGACCCCGACGTGGCGCTGCTCGGCCTCAGCTTCCCGAACGAGCAGGACCAGGCGTTCGCCGCGGCGCGCCGCTTCGCCCCGATGTCGGATGCCGTGATGGCCGACGTGCGCCGGCGCGCGGTCGAGGCGCGGCGGGACAAGGGCCCGTGCTGGTGGAACCCGGACCCGCTGGCATGACCGCGGTCGGCGGGCGCTAGATTCGGCCGGTCCGCCGACGTCCACGCCCGCCCCTACCCATGCTCCAGCCCCCGCTCGCCGACGTCGAGGTGCGCGTCCTCGGCGCCCTCATCGAGAAGGCCGTCACGACGCCCGACGTCTACCCGCTGTCGCTCAGCGGGCTGACGGCCGCGTGCAACCAGACGTCGAACCGCGACCCCATCATGCGCCTCGACGAGGAGCAGGTGTCGCAGGCCGTCACGACGCTGCGCCGCCGCAACCTGCTGCGCGCGATCCAGCCGATGGGCTCGCGCGTCACGAAGCACCAGCACCTGCTGGCCGACGCGCTCAACCTGGATGCGCGCGAGCTCGCGGTGCTCGGCGTGCTGATGCTGCGCGGGTCGCAGACGGCGGGCGAGCTGTACACGCGCACCGCGCGGCTGGCGGAGTTCGCGGGGATCCCGGACGTCGAGGCGACGCTCGACGCGCTGATCGCGCGCGAGCCCGAGGCGCTCGTCACGCGGCTGGCGCGCCGCCCCGGGCAGAAGGAAGTCCGCTACGCGCACCTGATGGCGGGCGAGCCCGCGATCAGCAGTGCGCCCGACGTCGCGGAGCCGGCGCGCGCCCCGGCTGCAGAGGTGCAGGACGACCGCGTCGCCGCGCTGGAGCGCACCGTCGACGAGCTGCGCGCGGAGCTCGCGGCGCTGCGCGAACGGTTCGAGGAGTTCCGCGCGCAGTTCTGACGGCGAGCTGGAGGCGACCCGTCAGCGCGTCCAGATCACGATGCTGCCGCAGGGCGCCGCGTCGCCGCCCGCGGCGCCCGGCAGCCGGCGGAACTGCGCCGGCGCCGACGCGTCCGTGTAGATCTCGATGCCGCGGACGCGGTCGGGGCGCGCGAAGTTGTCGATCTCCAGCCGGTCGAGCGTGTCGAAGTAGTGCCCGTCGATGAAGAAGCCGGGCGTGCAGTCGCCGAACGGGCCGCGCATGAGGATCGAATCGCCTTCCAGGCGCACACCGCTCATGTTCTTGAACAGGTCCGACGTCTGGATCACCAGCCGCTTCGAGATGTCGGCCGCGGTGAAGTAGCGCCCCGGGCCCGAGCGGCGGCGGTCCTCGAAGCCCGCCAGCCCCTCGCTGTAGCGCGCGGTGACCTTCACCGCGTCGAGCACCGCCTGCATCGTCTGCAGCGAGAGCCGCAGCGGCGCGCCGCCCTGCACGACGTCCACCGGGCGGCGCTCCGGGAAGAAGCCGACCGCGCGCACCTCCAGCAGCCGCGTGCCGTACGGCACGTTCGCGAGCGTCCACGCGCCGGTCGCGTCGGTGCGCGTCTGCGCGCTGCCGGCGATGCTCACGAGCGCGCCCTCCAGCGGACGGCCGCCCGCGGTCGCGACCACGGTCCCGCGCAGCGTGCCCTCGCCGGTGCGGCGCGCGCGTGCCGGCGCGGCGCTGTCGGAGGGTGCGGCGGTGGCCGCGACCGCGGCGTCCGCGCGCGCCGCGCCCACGTACAGCGCCCGGTGCAGGAAGCCGTCGGCCGGCACCTCGAGGTCGATCATGTCCGTGCTGTCGGCGCCGCGGCTCGCGCCGACGGCCATCAGCCCGCCGCGCGGCACGTTGCAGAGCGCGAACAGCCCGTCCGCGGCCGTCGTCGCGACGATGCGCTTCGTGGTCGGGACCATCCCGCCGCGGCCGAGCGTCAGCTCGCTCCACACGCCCGCCACCGACGCGCCCGCGACCGGTGCGCCGTCGCCCGCGCCGCGGACGACTCCCATCACCACCGCGCCCGAGTCCGCGGTCGCCGGCCCACAGAGCTCGGCCCGGATCTGCGCGGCCGACGGGCTCGCGACATCGAGGCGCACGGGGCGGCCACGCTCCACCTGCACCGCGCGCTGCGGCGGCTCGATGCCGAGCGAGTCGAGCATCGGGTGCAGGAAGCCGAGCGTGTAGCGGCCGTCGGCGACGCCGGAGAACGTGAAGCCACCGATCGAGTCGGAGACGACCGAACGGGTGCCACCCAGCGCATCGGTGGCGGAGACCAGCTGCACGGTGGCCCCGGCGAGCGGCGCCCGCGACAGCCCGTCGCGCACCACGCCGCTGACGGTGATGCCGGCGGGCGTCTGGGCGGCCGCCGGAGCGGCGAGGAACGCGACGAGGAAGGAGAGGTGACGCAGGCGCACGGGAGGGTCGGCTGGTGGGTGGGTGCCGACCAACTTACGCGCCGGCGCCGATCCCGCGAGTCGCCTGCCGTTGCAGCTGACTCGCGCTAACGCGCGCCGAACATGGCCGCGGGGCGCAGCCGCAGGCCGACGCCGAGCCGCGTCCCGCCGAGGTCCAGGCGGTCGAACGCCGCGAAGTCCGCGGACATCGGCGCCGAGCCCACCTGGCGCCGCACGTCGCCCTGCACCGCGATCCAGCGGCGCACCGGCACCTCGAGCGTCGCGCTGCCGTAGCCGAAGCCGCCGCGGCCCGCCGAGCCGAAGTCGTCGGCGTACGCGACGCTGCGCGGCGCGTCCACGAAGTCGCCCCACTGGTGCAGCCGGTAGCGCGCGACGCCGCCGCCGGCGCCGAGCAGCAGGCGCACGCGGTCCGTCGCACCCGCGCGCGTCCCTCTCCACCGGAACGCCTGCCACTCCATGCCCACGTACTGCAGCGACGCGACGTCGAGCGTCGTCTGCTGCCGCACGTCGGCCGTGACGCCCGTCGCCTGCGCGCGGCTCACGGACGCGACCGTGCTCCGCCCCGACTCGGCGCCCAGCAGCACGCCGAAGCGCGGCGTCAGCGCGACGTGCAGCTCGCCGCCCGTGAGGCGCGGCCGCAGCGCGCCGTCGGTGGGCAGGAGCGCGCGGTCCATGAGCGCGAACAGCTCGCTGCGTCCCGACGGCCGGAGCTGGCCGAGGCGCGCCGTCACGCTGACGCGCCCCAGCCACGACGCGGACGACGACGTGGACGACGAGTCGCGCGCGGGCTGCTGCGCCGCCGCGGGCGTGGCGAGCAGCGCGAGCGCCAGCGTGTGGACGAACGTGCGGGCGGCGCTCATCGGGCGGGCTCGCGCACGACGAAGTCGAGCGTCACGCACGCCTGGCGCGTCTGCCGGCGCTGCGCGAACACCATGCACGACGTGTGCGGGAGTCGCGGCCGCACCGTGAACGTCGCCGCCCCCACCAGCGCGTCCGCCTGCACGGTGACGCGCGCGCTGCCCTCGCCCTGCGAGCGCACGACGCCGCTGCCGTCCACGTCGACGACGCGCGCATCGGCGGAGCGCCACGTCAGCGCGGGCGGGCCGTCGAGCATCGCGTGGCCGCGCGCGTCGGTGACCTCCACGCGCAGCTGGCGCGCCGCGCCCAGCGTGCCGAACGCCGTGTCCACCGGCGCGAGCGTGAGCCGCGCGGCGCGCTGGCGCACCTCGACGACGACGCTGTCCGCGAGACGGTCGGCCCAGTAGCCCGCCGGACGGACGCCCGTGGGGCCGACGTCCAGCGCGGCGACGATGGTCACGCGGCCGTTCCCGATCGCGCGGAAGACGCCCTCGGCGTCCTGCGCGACGACGTCGCCGCGCGAGAGCGACCAGCGCAGCTTCGCGCCGTCGAGCGGCTGGCCGTGCTGGTCGAGCACGCGCGGGCGCACGAGCGCGGTGTCGCCAATGCTCGCGAGCGACGCGGCGCTGGCGGCGGTGAGGCCGACGGTCGTCGGCTCCGGGCCGGCGGGCGCGACGACATCGTCGGGCGCGCAGGCGGCGAGCGTGACGAGCACCAGGATCAACGGGCGCAGGGAGGGCCGGAGCATGAGGGGAGAGGGGACGCGGGGAATCATGGCGCGGTCCGCGGCGCGGCCGGGGCGGTGGGCGGAACGACGACGGCGGTGAGCAGCAGCCGCGCGTGCGCGCCCGGCTCGATGCGCGCGATCGACCACTCCTGCGTGGGCGCGCGGTACGTGCCCTCGACGGGCGTGGTGCGGACGACGGTGAAGCCCGGCTCCGTGAACGCGCGCGGGATGACGACGTCGATCGCCGGACCGCGACCGTGGTTGGTGACGGTGAGCGTGATCGTGATCGTGTCGCCGACGGCGGGCGTCGCCCGATCGGGCGTCGCCGTGAGGTCGAGGTCCGGCGGCGGCGGCACGACCTCCACGGCCAGCGCGACCGAGCGCGGGGCCGACGCGGGGTCGATGCCGTTCACCTGCAGCGTGTAGGCGCCTTCGGGCAGCGTGGCCGCGACGGGCACCGCGGCCGCGAACGTGCCGTCGGTCGCGACGGGCACGGTGCCGAGGAGCGACGGCGCGGTGCCGCGTCCGATCAGGTAGAGCGTGACCCAGGTGCTCGGCGCGAAGCCGCTGCCGTCCGCGGTCGCGCGGCCGCCGTGCTCCAGCTGCAGCGTGCGCGACGAGTCCACCGGGAGTGCGGCGCCCGATTCGTCCGCCGCGCGCAGGCGCAGCGTGAAGCCGCCGTCGCGCACGCGCACGATCGTGTCCTGCACCACCTCCGCGATCGTCGCGAGCGGAGTGGTAGGCGTGGGCATCGGCGCGACCGGGACGAACGGGCCGGCCGCCGACGTGAACGCGCTCGTGCCGCACGGGTTCACCGCCGCCACCCGCACGAGGTACGCGCGGTTGTTCGTCAGCCCCTGCACCGTCGCCGCGGTGGGCGCCGCGCCCGTGGCCGCGAGCTGCGTCCAGCTGCGGCCGCCGTCCATGCTCCCCTCGACCACGTAGCCCGTGATCGCGCGGCAGCCGACGGTCTCGGGCGCCGACCAGGTGATCGCGAGGCTGCCCGCTCCCGGCGCCGCGGCGACGTTGCGCGGCGCCGACGGCGGCGCGGCGGCGACGATGCTCGCCGTGGTCGTGGGCGCGCCGGTCATCACCAGCGTGTACGTCGACGCCGCCGCGCCGGTGAGGCCGACCGCGCGCAGCGTCACGCGCTTGCCCGCGCCGACCGCCGCGTCCGCGAACGCTGCATTGGCCCACGTCAGCGCGACCTCGTCGCCGGGCTGCGCGCCGACCAGCCGCAGGTCGTTGCGGGTGATGGTGGCGTCGGTCGTGCCGTCGTGCACCTTGTCGGCGACCGCGAACGAGCCGCCGATGGTGAGGAGCCGCGACGTGATGCTCGCCGTGCTGGTTGGCGCGCCGGCGAGGCTCAGCGTGTAGTTGCCCGCGGCCGCGCCGGCGAGCGTCGCGCCCGTGATCGACACCGGCTTGCCGTTGCCCGTGAGCGGATCGCCGAAGGCCGCGGTCACGCCCGCCAGCGTCACCGCGTCGCCACCCACCACGCCGACGAGCGTCAGCGCGCTGCCGGCGATGGTCGCGGTCGCGTTGCCGTCGAACGGCTTGCTGGCGGCCGTGAACGTGCCGCCGATGGTGACCGGGCGCGCCGTGATGCTCGCGGTCGTCGTGGGCGCGCCCGTGAGGTCCACCGTGTACGCGCCCGCGTCGGCGCCGCCGAGCGTGACGTTGGTGATGACCACCGTCCTGCCGGTGCCCGCGCCGGCCGACTGGAAGCCGAGCGTGACCGACGCGATCGTCACCTGCTGGCAGGGGCCCACGCCGACGAGCGAGAGCCCGGACGTGTTGCCCGTCGCCGCGGTCGTGCCGTCGTAGACGCGGTCGTGCGCGGTGATGCCGCCGGCGATCGTGACCGTGCCGGTCGCGGGCACGACAGGCGGCACGATCGGCGGAACGACGACGATGACGCCGCTCGTGATGTCGGCGGTCGTCGTCGGCGCGCCCGCGACGTTCAGCGCATAGTTGGAGGCCGCGGCGCCCGCGAGCGTCGCCGCGGTGATCGCGACCGGCTTCGCCGTCCCGACGGCCGCGTTGGCGAAGGCCGCCGTCACGCCCGTGAGCGAGAGCGCGTCGCCGCCGACGGCGCCCAGCACGGTGAGCGCGTTCGTCGCGATGGTCGCGGCGGTCGTGCCGTCGAACGCCCTGCTCGCCGCGGTGAACATGCCGCCGATGGTGACGGGCCGCGCGGTGATGGCCGCGGCGGCCGTCGGCGCGCCGGCGAGGTTCACCGTGTACGACGCCGCGTTGGTGCCGCCGAGGGTGACGTTCGTGATCGTCACCGTCCTGCCCGTGCCGACCGCCGCCGACTGGAACGCGAACGTCGCCGACGCGATGGTGACCTGATGGCCGCCGTTCACGCCCGCGAGCGTCAGCGCTCCGGTCGTGCCGGTGGCGACCGTGGTGCCGTCGTACGCGCGGTCGCTCGCGGTGAAGCTGCCGCCGATCGTGACGGTGCTGCTCGCGCTGGCGATCACCAGCTCGGCCGACGTCGCGTCGCTGAGCGTGAAGCCGTCCGCGTCCGTGATCGTCGCGGTGACGGAGTAGGTGCCCAGCGCGAGCGGCGTGGTGAGCGCGAGCGACCAGCTGGTCCCGCTGCGCACCACGGCCGGCGTCGAGGTGGTGGTGTACTGGACGCCGTCGAGCACCACCGACAGCGCCTCGCCCGCGGCGACCGTGGCGGTGCCGGCGATCGTCGGCGTCGTGCTGGTGGTCGTCTGCGCCGTCACGGTCACCGGGCCCGCGGGGCGCGAGCTGACGACGGTGGCGAGGTAGGCGTTCAGGCCGTTCAGCAGCTGCGACTGCGCGGCGTTGCCGCTCTGGTTCGAGCCGTCGGTCGCCAGCGTGCCCGTGTAGCCCGCGACGTAGCCGCCGATGCTGGTGCCGCCGGGGCTGTCGCCGTTCGTGATCTGGATCGAGCCGCCCGAGTACGCGAACGTGATCGGGCTCGCGGGGCGCGGCAGGATGCCGATCAGGTCCGTCGTGCTGCCGGTGTTCATCCGCCAGTTGGCGGAGGCCGGGATGTCGAGCGTCGTGCCGTTCGTGCGCACGATCCGCAGCGTGCCCGGGATGTCGTTCCCCTGGAGCTCGAACTGGTTCGTCGACGAGCTCTGGATGAAGAAGAGGCGCGCGATCCCGAGGGTCGCGAACGTCTTGACGCTCTCGGCCGAGCCGGCGGAGGAGGCGCGCGTCCCGATGAAGCCGTTGGGGAGCGGCACGCTCACCAGGTTCTGGGCGCGCAGCTCGCCCGCCGCGCCCACCAGCGCCACCAGCGCCACCAGCATCGCCATCCACCGCCAGGTGCGCCGCCCGACCCCGCGCCCGACCACACCCGCCAACGCACCACGCATACGACCTCTCGAGGGAGACACGACGACCGCCCGGGCGGATCCGCCCACGCGCATGGCCGGTCAGTCTCGACCCCTCGGATGGCCTGCTGCAGTCGTCGACCGCAGTTGCGCGGAAACGTCATGAAGGCGGCCCCTCGTGGTGCGGTGGGCCCCGTGGCGCTAAGGTAGGGCGCCCCTCCTCCCCGCCGCGCTCCTCCCCCCGCCCCGCGCCCACCGTGCAGGATCTCACCACGGGCTCCATCACCCGGCACCTGCTGAAGACCACGAGCTTCATGCTCGTGATGATGGTCTTCCAGACGCTGTACTTCCTGATCGACCTGTACTGGGTCGGCCGGCTCGGCACCGAGGCGGTCGCCGGCGTCGCCATCGCCGGCAACCTCTCCTTCGTCGTGCTCGCGGTCGGCCAGGTGCTCGGCGTGGGGACGACGACGGTCGTCTCGCACGCGGTCGGGCGGCGCGACCAGCCCGAGGCGCGGCACCTCTTCAACCAGTCGATGGTGCTGTCGTGCGTCGCCGGCGCGGCGTTCCTGGTGGCGGGGCTCGCGCTGCTCGGGCCGTACACGCGCGCGATGGGCGCCGACCCGGCGACCGCCGCGGTGGCCGCCGCCTACCTGCGCTGGTTCGTTCCCGCGATGGCGCTCCAGTTCCCGCTCGGCGCGATGGGCGCGGCGCTGCGCGCGACCGGCAACTTCCGCCCGACGATGATCGTGTCGACCGCGAGCGTCGTCCTCAACATGATCCTCGCGCCGTTCCTCATCTTCGGCTGGGGGACGGGGCGCGCGTTCGGCGTCGCGGGCGCGGCGATCTCCTCGCTCGTCGCGATCGTCGTCGGGCTGGCGTGGATGGCGACCTACTTCCGCCCGGCCGACGCGTTCCTGCACTTCGCGCGCGCGGAGTGGCGGCCGGACGTCGCGCAGTGGCGCCGCATGCTCGCGATCGGGCTGCCGGCCGGCTTCGAGTTCGCGATGATGGCGCTCTACCAGGTCGTCGTCTACACGGTCG
This sequence comes from Roseisolibacter agri, assembly GCF_030159095.1. Classification (NCBI taxonomy): domain Bacteria; kingdom Pseudomonadati; phylum Gemmatimonadota; class Gemmatimonadia; order Gemmatimonadales; family Gemmatimonadaceae; genus Roseisolibacter; species Roseisolibacter agri. Next base: position 331,949 of record NZ_BRXS01000005.1, on the reverse strand, counting down.
CGCGCCCGTTCGGCGCGGCGGCGCAGGCGGGCTTCGGCATCGGGATGCGCGTGATCCAGGCGGGCTTCATGCCGGTCGTCGCGCTGGGGTTCGCCGTGGCGCCGGTGGCGGGGCAGAACTTCGGCGCACGGATGGCCGACCGCGTGCGCGCCACCTTCAAGGACGCGGCGCTGCTGGCGACCGTGGTGATGGCGCTCTTCGCGCTGCTGTCGCACGTGGCGCCCGAGGCGATGGTGCGCGCCTTCACCGGCGACGACGCGGTGGTCGCCGTCGGCGCCGACTACCTGCGCATCATCTCGTGGAACTACGTCGCGTCGGGGCTGATCTTCGTCGCGGGCAGCACGTTCCAGGCGATGGGCAACACGATCCCGTCGCTGGTGGCGTCGGCGGTGCGCATGTCGCTGGTGATCGGGCCCGCGCTGCTGCTCTCGCGCCTGCCCGGCTTCCGCCTCACGTGGGTCTGGTACCTCGCGATGGCCACGGTCTACGTGCAGCTCGCGCTCAGCCTCTGGCTGCTGCGGCGCGAGTTCGCGCGGAAGCTCACGCCTGGCGCGGCGACGCCGGCGGTCGGTCCCGCCGCGGCGGTGGAGGTCGCGGGCGGCTGACCGCCTGACCCTGATGAGCTCCGGAGGTACGGCATGCGATCGCTCACACCCCACGTGCTCGTCGCGCTGCTCGCGCTCGCGCCCTCCGCCGCCCACGCGCAGCGCGCGCCCATCCTCACGGAGGCGAGCGTCACCGCCTTCCTGCGCGCCTTCGAGCCGACGGCGGCCGAGCACGTGCGGCTGCGCGGGTTGGTCCGCGCGGTGACGCGCGACGTCGCCGTGCAGCGCAGCGACTCCGTGCGCGCCTGCCGCGGCGACGAGCGGTCGGTCATCCAGCCCGGCACCGCGGCCGGCGTCCCGATCGACTCGTTCGAGCGGCTGATGCAGGCCGCCGTGAACGGCGACCAGGCCGCGAAGCGCCGCGTGGACGCGATCACCGCGCAGATGCAGGCGGCGTCGCGCACGGTCACCGCGCGCGGCAACGACTGCGAGCGGCAGGCGCCGCCGCAGGAGTGGTTCGTGCGCCGCCGCGCCGCCGCCAACGCGGAGCTGCGCCGGCTCGGCTGGTCGGGCGCGAGCCGCGCGACCATGCGCACGACGGGACGCACCGTGGAGTTCGGGGCGCGGCTGGACTCGATCGCGCTCGCGCACGCGGACGGCGCGCTGTCGCCGGCGGCGCTGCGCGCGCTGCACGACGCGCTGCACGCGGCGGTCATCGGCGACGATGGCGCCGCGCGCCTCGCGCCGCCCGAGCGTGCGACCGTCGCGCGCCACCGCGCCGCGCTGCGGGCGACGTTCGCCGCGTTCGACCCGTGATGACGCACGAACGGGGACGGCCACCGTGGCCGCCCCCGTTCGTGTCTCGCGTCGCGCCCGTCCGCCCCCCGACGGCGGGCGCCCTCCAGCGTCGTGCCACGTCGTGCCGCGCCCTGCTCACATCCCGAAGCTGGTGTCGTCGCTCGGCGCGGTCTCATCGCCGCTGCGGTCCACCACCACGTTGTAGCCGCTGAAGTGCTTGATGCGGCCGTAGAGGTAGAACGTGCCCGGATCGCGCTGCGTCCGCACGCTCGGATCGGCGAGCGACTCGTTGATGCACGTGCGGCTGCCGGTCGGGCACCAGAACGCCTGGTACTTCTTGTCGAGCGCCGTCGCCTTGTCGTAGAGGTAGAGCGTCACGGTCTGCGTCGGCACGAAGCGGACGTCGGGGCTGAAGCGCACGCGCGGGTGGCCCGCGGCGTCCGTCCAGGTGCGCACCGTGAAGGTGATCGCGCTCGCGAGCGGCGTGCACGGCGCGTCCCACGTGCCGGGGCCGTAGCTCGACGTCGACGGGTCGCAGACGGCGCCGGCCGGGAAGCGGATCTCGTGCGCGCCGATGCGCTCCGTCTGCGCGGCCGACGGCGAGTACGTGAACTGGTGCAGCGTCGTGTCGCCGGCGGTGCCGATCAGCGTCGCACGGCTGGTGACCTCGCGGGGCGCGAGCGTCGACTCGGCGGTCACGGGCGCCGTGCCCGGCGCGTCGGCGCACGCGGTGACCAGCCCGCCCAGCAGGGTGAGGCTCGCGGTCAGAGCGGCGCGGCGAACGATGGCGGTACGCGACATGGGATCGATGACAGGAGGGTGTATTGGAGGGGGAGTGGGCCGCATCGTCGTCGGTGCCGCCCTTGGTTTCTTCCCTCACTGTCATGTATCGACGTTCATGTTCGCCGACTTGAGCGCTCCCGCACCACTTTCTGCGAGAACTTGAGCGCGGGATCGTCACGCGGCGTGCACGGGGTGTCACGCCGTGCGCCCGAAGTGCCGCCCGCGTGACGCCATGGACGCGCTTCACCTCGATGGTGCTCCGCGTCGCGGACACGATCGGGCTGGAGCACGACTTCACGCTGACGCGCGAGGCGGCGGCGAAGCCCTGATCGAGCGCGCGGCGCGCCGGACCCGAACGGCAACGACGGCAAGGATGTGAGTCCGAGAAGATCTGATAACGACGGATGGCTCCGGCGGAGCGCGAGGTGTCTCGCCGCCACGCGGAGCCATCCGCTCTTATCGGATCCTATCCGAACTTCATCCCTGCAAACGCCGTTCGCCGTTCGGGCCCGGCGCGCAGCATCACCGAGCCGCCGGCAGCGTGAGCGTGAAGGTGCTCCCCGCCCCCGGCGCGCTCTCCGCCGTCAGGTCGCCGCCCATCCCGCGCGCCAGGTCGCGGCTGATCGCCAGCCCCAGCCCCGTGCCCTCCGCGGTGCGCGTCAGGTCGCTGCGGACCTGCACGAAGGGCTCGAAGATCGCGTCCAGGCGATCCGCCGGGATGCCGATGCCGGTGTCGCGCACGCGCACGCGCACCGCCGCGCCGGCGGCGTCGCCCTCCGCGCGGGCGCACAGCGCGATGGTCCCGCCGGCCGGCGTGAACTTCACCGCGTTCGAGAGCAGGTTGGCGAGGATCTGCCGCAGCTTCTCCGCGTCGGCCCGCACGCGCGGCGCCGGCGCGCCGGCGTCCACCGTCAGCGTCAGCCCCTTCGCGCGCGCCTGCGGGATCACCAGCTCCTGCGCCGCGCGCAGCGCCTCGTCCACCGGCACCGCCTCGAGGTCGTAGCGCACCGCGCCCGTCTCGAGCTTCGCGTAGTTCAGCACGTCGTTGATGAGGCCCAGCAGGTGGCGCTGGCTGGCCTGGATGCGCGCGAGGTCGGCGCGCTGCTCCTCCGTCACCGCCCCGCGAATCCCCAGCTCGATCAGCTCCGCGTAGCCCCCGATCGCGTTCAGCGGCGTGCGCAGCTCGTGCGACATCGTCGCCAGGAACGCGCTCTTCGCGCGGTTCGCCTCCTCCGCCGCGGCGCGCGCCCGCTCGGCGTCGTCGCGCGCGGACTCCGCGACCGTGTAGAGGCGCGCGCG